>JBAXOA010000043.1:0-29937 GCA_037133495.1 Mariniphaga sp.
ACACCTGTGTTATCTTCGTTCATGTTTGCGAAGCGCAGATTCATGGGTGTTTCATCAGTATTTTATTTATTCAATTTCTTTTCCGTTAAACTGATCAGTCAAAAGTCTGATAATCCGCTGTTGCAATTTTTGTCCGACTGATGCATTACAACTTGAAATATAGCTTCTTACAACGCCTTTTTCATTAGTCGCTGTTCGTATATATGCTGCGTACCATTCGTCGCTCAGACTGGTTTTACCGCTTTTAACGGTTATTCCTTTGTACACCACCGTTCCTTCGAGGTCGTCACCATTTTCGGAGTGGGAGGTAAGCAGTGCGTGATCATTTTTAAAGAGAGCGATCACCGCCTCCATAGCCTTATCGCGGATGCTGTCGTCCGCAAATTCATAATTAAATTCACCACTGGTAAATATCTCATCCTGAAGTGTGCGTATCTCTGAGATGACAGATTTGTTCTGCTGGACAGATTTCAGGAACAATAAAATGGTGTACAATGAATTTTCTCCTGATATGACCATATCCCGATAGGGTAGCCGGTGATAAAAATGACCGGATTCTTCCGCACCTGCAAGGGCACCGGTACTTTTCATAAATGCCTTTATCTGCGAATGACCGTTCCTGAATAACACGGGTTCCGCATTTAGCTCTGCCCATTTGAGCAATGCCATCGGATTTACTTTTGGATCATACAGCACTTTAGAAGGGATAGTACTATCCGATGCAGAGAGGATAGAATTTAAAATAGGAATCATCACAAATCCTGCGCTAAAAACGCCCTTCTGATCACCAAAAACCATACGATCGCCATCACCATCTATGCCAATTGCTAAATCAGCATTTTGTTGTTTTGCCAGTTCTATGGCTGCATTCATTTTATTCTGACTGGTAGGATTTGGCGAACCGGTGGGAAAATCACCGTTAGGCACTAAGCGCAAAGGGGTAATCTTAACACCGGCTGTGGTCAAGGCCTGGTATAATTCGGGTCCTGCTGAGCCGTTGAAAGTATCCAGTATCACCGATAGTCCCTGAAGGCTTCCTTTCTCCACGCCGGCAAGTTTAAAAGTATAGCTGATGTATTCATTAACCGGATGTTGTAACATTTCAAGATGCCCTCCTCCGGTTTTTGGAAGTACAAAATCTTGCTGATGATACAACTCTTTGACCTTCTTTAATCCACCCAATGGGCCACAATCGAAACCGATCGCTTCAACTGTTGGAACGGTATATTTTATTCCAATATATTGTTTTGGATTATGTGAGGCGGTAACTGTCAGACCCATGGTATTTGGAAATTCAACCGAGGTCTGCATCGTTGCAAAATAGCTGAGGGGAGTGCTGATGGGATCGAAACAAACGAATACCCTGAATCCTGCTTCAACCGCCACTTTGATACCGGTTTCCATTACACGCGCACATCCCAGACGGGCATCTCTGGTAAGAACAAGGGTGTCAACTCCGATAATACGCGCATATCCCAATGATGCTTCGAAGAGTCGTTGAACCTCCTGATCGTTAAATTCGCTAACCTCCCAGCGGGCATCATAAATTTTTATGGGATCTTTAACCTGGGGCATTTCGTTTATATTTTTAATTTAGGTATTTTTTAAATAGGCTATTAGGCTATTAGGCTTTAGGCTATTAGGTTGTCTGCAAAGTTTAAACTAACAGGCTTAAAGGTTATTAAAATTCCTAATTCCTAATTCGTAAATTCCTAAAAGCCTACAGCCCATTAGCCTAACAGCCTGACAGCCTTTCCCTCAACTCCGTTTCTTTTCAAATAAGGCAATCTTGTAAAGAAAAAGGCATAAATCGTTACCATTACGACACAAAGCAGTGGAATAATATACGAGATCTGCACACCATGCTGATCGGCGATCATTCCTTGAATGGGTGGAAATACAGAGCCTCCAATCAATGCAAAATTCAGCAATGCCGAACCCTTTCCGGTAAAAGAACCAATCTCTTCAATGGCAAGACTAAATATGGTAGGGAACATAATTGAGAGAAAGAGACCCAGTCCGGCCATTAGAAATTCATTGTAGCCACTGTTATAAACGATGATCAGACCAAAAAGAACCAACATTCCTACCCCAAAAATACCCAATAGTTTGTGGGCATTTACATATTTCAGCATCACTACTCCAAAAATACCCATCACGGCAGTGAGAATATAGTACAGGGTAAGGTAGCTTGCCGCTTTATCATCGGTAAAGCCGAGTACTGTCTTTAGGTATGGAATAAAAAAACCACAGGTACAAGCTTCTGCGCCCATATAGAAAAACATCGCGAAGAGCCCGTAAAAGAGATGTTTATGCGAATATCCTTCACGGATAATTCCCTTGAGGGTAAAGCGATCTTCTGAGTCAGGCTTCATAGCAGGCAGATGCGACACTCCCATCAGCAAGGCGATCAATAATAGAATGCCAGCCAGTAAGAGATAGGGAAAATGGAATCGAATTTCTCCCAGTTGATTGTATATCAATGTTGTGGCAACGGCTGGAGTGACTGCATAGCCTATTCTTGAAAAAACCTGTACGA
This sequence comes from Mariniphaga sp., assembly GCA_037133495.1. Taxonomy (GTDB): domain Bacteria; phylum Bacteroidota; class Bacteroidia; order Bacteroidales; family Prolixibacteraceae; genus JAAFHB01. The sequence continues at coordinate 2,540 of JBAXOA010000043.1, forward strand.
AATTAATCCGTTGATGAGCTCCTTCCGGATCGCCCAACATCGAAGCAAACGGATTTGCCGCTACATTGATAATCGTTAATCCGGTAGATATAATAAAGATCGCCAGCAAGACTAAAGGATAAGAGTCAAAGATTTTTGCGGGCCAGAAGAATGCCGCACCAAGGGAACAGGTGATGATAGCCACCAGCAAGCTGATTTTATAGCCAAACCGATGGATCATCCAGGCAATTGGAATGGGGAAAATGATATAAGTGAGGTAAAAAGTAAACTGAATCATCGTTGCCTGGGTGTAGTTCAGCTTGAAATGGGTGATCAGTGAAGGGAGCAGAATGTCGTTCATGCAGAAGAGGGCTCCTACCATGAAAAACATCAGAGACAATAGCATCAGAGGTTTGTACTGGTGTTTCACACAATTATTTTTTTGATGAAATGAATGATAATTTGATTAGCCGTTGAATGAGAGTCAAAAATACATTTGCTGTTAGCCAAATACTTCTTTTATATTGGATAAAGCACATTAAATATTAACTGTCTTAACTGGAATAAAGGGGTTAAGCAAGTCAAATTGTCAACATTTATAGTAAATAATGATCTGAATGGGATTTACCAGGTCACTCTTTTCAGGGTAACAATCCCCGATGTTTTAGGTTTACTTCGTACTTTAATGTTTAAGATGGCAGGGAATTCATCAAGTGTCTGTTGGGAACGGGTGATCCTGAAAGTTGATGTGCCTTTTAGCAGCTCTATTGAATTCGATGCTTCACCTCCGTACATCAGCAGTTTCCATTCGCGGAATTCGAGTCCGGAATTATTGCCGGTACTTTGGTCTGAAAAGGATAATTCATACTGACCTATCCGTGTAACATATTTAGTCAGGTCAAAACTCATCTCTTTCCATCCGGTGCTGTTAAAGGTATTTAAGTCCCAGCTGTCAATTTTCAGGGCAGGTTCCCGGGTCGGGTCGGTCCCGGTTTTTCGGGCGATGCCATCGTAAAAACTCCCAAGGTTTTCTCTTTTTTCAGGTCCAGAAAAAACGTTCTTAATGTTATAAACAGCAAATTTAGAAATCTGAGGGTTAGCTTTAGAGTTGGTAACCGAAAGCTTGATTTTGGCAACTTTAACCGGATTAAAGTAGCAGATTCGTTTATTTCCGATTGATGTTCCATTATAGACCACATGCCACTGATTCATTGAATCCATTCCTGCAATCTGAAAAGAGAGAACCCGCTGGCCTTGGGAAAGATCTTCCTGCAGAATGGCATGATTTATTTCTGTTGGCTTTGATAAGGTAATTTCAACGATTTCGCCTTCTCCGCTTATTTGCTGTATCGGTTGATCAAACCGCTTTTTAATCTCATTTCCAAATGCATTGTAGGCTTTTACGTGCGATTGTGGTATCAATCCTGTGGTATCGGGTGTTGAATTCAAAAGAAGTAAGGCACCCCGACCAACCGATTTGTAGTAAATATTCATCAGCTGGTCAGTTGTCAATATCAGACTATCCGATTTTGGGCTCCAAAACCATTTATGACCTTTGTTTTTTAGTAAAGGAACATCAATTTCTACCGGTGCATAAGCATCACCGAACGGATCTGACTGCACTGCAGTTGAGACTCCAGTCGCAAGATCCTTGCTATTTAGGGTGTACCAATTGGAGAATGGAGCAAAACCGTCCTCATTGCCAACCCACCTGAGATTAGCCTTCGGTCCTTGTAAAATTACTGCATCAGAGGCGTATTTTTCCAGTAAGTCATTAACGTTTATCAAACAACTTCCGTCAAACCATACTTCACGAACCGGACCGTATTTTGTCAGAACTTCCTTCATCTGTTCACGAAAAACCTTATTGTATCCTTCTTGTTTAGATGGATCTTTGGTAACACCTCCGCTACCGATCCCTGCTCCCCAGGTCTCGTCTCCCGGATAAACGTAGATACCCAGATCCAGTCCATATTTTTTGCACGATTCGGCCAGTTCTTTAAGGACATCTCCTTTCCCGTTTTTCCAGGGAGTATTTTTTATTCCGTAATCAGATGTATTGGTTTGCCACCAACAAAATCCTCCGGTATGTTTTGCAACAAACAAGATCAGTTTTGCGTCCCATGACTTTGCGACCTCACACCATTGATCGGTATTTAAGGCCGTCGGGTTAATTCGGGTTAGGTCAGCAGAGTGATTGTCATATTCACGTCCTTGCCAGGTACAGGGATCGAGACATACAAACATTGTCTGTTCATATTTTTGCCATCTAAGCTGAGCTTTAGAAGGCAACGGAACGGCAAGGTTACTTTTATTGATTTGTGATTGCACAGAAAAGATAATGCCTGCTGACAGAGCGAATGTTACTAATATTTTTTTCATCCGGGCTTTCCTTTGAAGATTAGTTTCTGATCCTGAATTAAGGTAGGTTCAAAAGTAAAATAATACACCAACGAATGCAAGGGAATTCAAATTAACCGGTTTATATAAAAAGATTGCCGGAGTAAATACCCCGGCAATCTTATCGTGTTTTAGTTATTATTTAATAGAGCTATTTCCAGTTAGATCCATTGATTTAGAATGCAATAAGTGTAACACCATACACATCATTTTCCCATTTGTAGGTATATTTAAATTTCCCGACAGTAAGATCTATAATTGTGCAGATTGTATTTTCTGCAGTAAAATACTTTTCATCAACCGATAACGACCAGGTTCCCGATTCGATAATTTCCGTTGGATCACATTTAATTTCTCCAGGATTCCTAGTCATGGTATTATTTATTAAAAAAATCATAATATCATCCTTTTCGCACTCAATCACGAAATCTTTACCGTTCAAACTATGGGAAAGGATTTTCCAATTTTTCCCAACAAGAAAATCTTTTGCGGACTTTGTTTCTATTGCTTTCTGACATGATGATAAACATATGATCAAGGCTAATAAGAAAATCCCTAAATACTTAATTGACTTCATTGTTTTTAATTGATTTGATACTTAAAATATTGAAATTTAGGTTGTTTTTATCAGCAATTAACTTAAAAAACGGTTTTTTAATGCATCAAGTAACGGCCTTGCAATAGATGACCCTGGTACAAAGGAAAATAATAAGTCGATTCCAAAATCGACACCTTTTCCCAAAAGGATTTTCTGAAGATCGTTTAGTGACATAATTGATTTTAAATCAATGTCATCGCTATATTTTTTTTCTGACTTTATCGTATTTTTTAAATTGTCAAAATAGGAATTCTCAAAGAACTTGCTATCCCTACCGCTATGAATGGAATCAAAACTGATGAATAAATTCACAAATTGGTCAATTCTAATGGTAAATATTTTGGGATTCAGTTGAAAATCGACATAGCCATTACTTTGTTCAATTAAATGTTCTAATTCAATAAAAATCGTTGGTTCGTTTATGGGAAAGGATATTCTTTTTTTGTCCTCCTCTATTCTGGCATACTGTGCATTTTTGATGAAGGCTTGTAATACGTGCTCTCTGCTGGTTGGCCGAAATTTAAGACCATCTTTTATCTTAAGATTCCTTACTCTTGCCTGAGTAATTTTAAGTAGTTTGCTTAATTCATAATCCCCTTTAAGCGTAATATTTGAATATTTATTTAGTGCGGAGAAAAAAATAACCTCAATATCACCCTTGGTCAAAGTTCCAAAGCCATGGCTAAAGTATTCATCAATGATAAAATTAAAGGCTTCAATTTTATCCCTGTCTTCAAAATTTTCTTTCATATCTCTTTTTTTATTTAATAATAATCTGAATGCTCTCTTTTATTGTTTGTCTTAGTCTCTCGAACATAAAAACCCTGATCCGGAGATATCCTTCGCTGACAGACCTTGATTTCTTTGTGATCAGTTTGCCAGCAATAAATCTCTCCGGAGGAGGTTTCAAGTGTTGAACTTCAATAATGAATATGTTAAACCATTAATGCGAATACAGGTAAATAGCATCTTGGGAACTTAAAGTTCTGTTATAGATTCTGACATCATCAATTTTACCAGACCATTTGTCCCAGTTCCATGCCGCTTTGGCGCCAATAGTGAAGGGGCTGGAATAATTCAGCACCTCGATTGCAAGGTCGTAGTTGGTATGCTTAAGAACACCGTCAACGTAAATTTTTTCGTTGCGATTGTCATAGGAATAAATATAGTTATGCCAGCTATTCGCAGATACAGTATCAAAAATATAATCTCCATAACATATGCCAATTGTTCCATTACCATCAGGCCCAGCAATTCTAAAATGACCCTCTGGCGATTCGTTAGAAAGGAGTCTGCCGGATGAAGCAGCTCCAACGGTAGTAAACCATACTGAAACAGTAAATTGCTGGTCTCTTTGAAATTGAAAAATACCAGACGGAGCTGTTATATAACCTGCTCCGGCTTGAAAGGCAGAATTTGCAATATTATTTCTGTCCTGCGTATAAACAACACTTTGGATTTCTGTTCCATTGTTCCCATTTCCGCTTTCGTCATTTGCATTTCCATTAAATGGGAAATAGGCAACCAGTCCTGTCGTGATATCAATTGAAGTGAAATTAATTTGAGCGCCATAGGCTGTTCCCGCACTGTTAGTGGCATATGCTCTCACATAATAAATGCCGCCGGGTGCCAAGCCGGTAATGGCACTTGTATAACTTCCGGAGCCGGTTCCGTCAGAGGTTTTACTGTCGGCGGTAGTTGGATTCTGATTTTTACTCCAGCAGACTCCCCTCATTAAAATCATGGATCCTCCGTCGGTTGCAATATTGCCTCCCCCTGTAGCTGAAGTCGGTGAGATTGCAGATAAATCCAACGTAGTTATAGTTGGTGCCAATACTCCGGTAGAAAATGCTAGTTGGCTACTATATCCTGTCCCTACCGTGTTCGTGGCATAGGCTTTTACATAGTAGGTTATTCCTGGAGTTAAACCTTTAAGGAAACTGGTGAAAATACCAGTAGTACTTGCATCACTTGTCTTGGCATCTAAAATTGTGGGATTTTGATTGGTACTCCAGCAGATGCCAATAGCAGTAACCTTGGCTCCTCCATCCCGGGTAACGACTCCACCGGATGTGGCAGAGGTGGGAGTAATATTGGTTATCGCCGAAATAGTGACAGAAGGAACTTTAGAATATGGTTCCTTAATACAGTTCGTTAACAGAGGTAAGAGAAGTCCCGAAAGGACAACGATACAATAGACGGATTTGTTTTTCATAGATTTACTTTTTAATTTTTATAACGATTAAATTTACAGAATCTCCTTCTGTTTTTAAGTGAAAAATGGTAGCATTACATTGCAACTATTTTTTATCAATCTGAAAAAAATCGGAAAGTGCGTTTCTTTTCGTAATATTGTATAACTAACCAGTACCTGAATATATGCCTAAAATATTTTTCACTCTTTTGATATTTAGGCTGTTATTGATTGGTTCATCTTATGGAATGGCGGAACAGATCAAGGTGGGTCATTTCCGTGAATTATGCCGGACTGCTCTAGATTCAAAAGGGGGGGCACTTTACATTCTTACGAAGGATAGCCTCAAAGTAATTGATTTAACCTCCTTCAAACTAATCGAAAATTCTGCTATACAGGCTCCGGACGGGATGCGGATGGAGGATTTAATTCCGGTTTGTTTGAATAAAAATTTTTACCTGATCAATAATCAAGGAGGACAGGTGTACTGCAGATCGAAAAGTGGATTTGACAGATTAGACCGTTCTTTTACCCATAAAATGCAAATCGGCTCAGTCGTGTTTACGCACGATGGGAAAATTTTCCGTTACGGCGGATATGGATTCTGGTCCTTTCGAAATTTTTTTACCTATTTTGATATTCAAACCCACGAATGGGAAATCATTGAACCGATAGGTTCCACTACTTTTCCTCAGGGATGCGGGATGGGTTCTATCGTAAAAATAATAGGCGATGACTGGTATGTCATTGGCGGGAAAACGAACAATCAGGCTGTTCCCCTTCAGCTGGTTTTCAATACAGAATGCTGGGTATTTCATTCGAAGACGAAAACATGGGAACAAAAAGGACCAATCAAATTTGCCTCTTTGAATACTATAATTGCTTCAATAGATTTTGACGACCAGCTCTTGATGATAACTGGTGCAAAAACTTATCTTCTTAATCTGAAAAATAATCTCGCCACGACCTACATCAACACACCATTTGTTAATGGAATACGCTCTACATTAAGTGATTATAATAGTTCTTACTACTATAATGGAATTTTCTATCTTCTACACGCATCTGCAAGCAACGATCCAAATAACGATATTATCAGGGTGGATAAAATGATGATCGATCCAATTGGTAAATCTGAGGTATACGGCAAAAATAGCTATAGAATTGTCTATTTAGCCTTTGTCGCTGCGATACTTTCCGGGATTTTATACCTTTTTTGGATCCGAAAAAAACGCATTTTTAATAAAAAAATTAAGGTTGTTGATGGAAAATTAGTTTTTAAATCAAAATCTGTAGAACTGGATTCCTTTCATATTGGTTTGCTTCGGTTGTTTTTAAATTCACAGGATCTTACAACGAATGATATTCTGAGTTATATCCAGAATGATCATCTCCACTATACACAAAACCTACGTATCATCAATAATATGGTGGATAAGCTCAACTTCAATTTCAACTTGCTTACAGGACATAATCTAAAGCTCATTCAAATGAAAAAATCGGCTGACGATATGCGGATTAAAGTGTTTACCATTCAGAAATTTTACTTCTATGAATAGTCTAATCCAGCATCATTCATGTATTAATCAACTTTCATGATGCGTCAATTCATTCATATTATATTGATAATAGGTCTGTTGCTTGTGTCTTTGATCGAAACCAAAGGGCAGAAGTTGAATATCTTCACGGATCCACCCCATTGTCATCATGTTCTTGATCGCGATCAGGGTCTGCTTTATGTAATTGCCAAAGACAGTGTAAAGATCATTGATATCGCTACATTTAAAATAATTGATAATATCAGGGTAAGTAATATTCCCGATTGTGCAAATCTTGACGGTTTTGATCCCGTTTGTCTGGATAAGCATATTTATTTGGTTAACCATTCAGGAGGTGATATTTACCTTTTGGATAGGGAAACCTTGGTGAGGATTGACCACTCTTCTTTTCAAAAGGAGCAACTCAATTGCACTACTTTCACCCATGATGGAAAGATTTTTCGCTATGGAGGTTATGGTTTTTGGTCCTTTCGAAATTTCTTTACCTATTTTGATTTCACTACCCGGGAATGGGAAATTGTCCAGCCTACAGGCTCTACCATCTTTCCGCAAGGAAGCAACAGCGGAACTATCGTAAAAATTGTGGGAGATGACTGGTATGTTTTCGGCGGATTTACATTTAATCCTGCATTGCCTGTTCAGTTGGTGAAAAATGAGGAATGCTGGATTTTTCACTGGGAAAAAAAGGCATGGGAACATCTGGGCAAGCTCAAGATTAACATAATTCCGGCTATAAATACTGCAATTGAATACGAGAATCAATTAATCTGGTTGTCAGGTCCTGTAAGCTACGTGATGGATCTTCAGAAAAATCAGGTTCGGACCTTTAATAATCCATCACCTATTCAAGCGATCCGAAATGCGACAATCGACTGGGAGTATAACAATCCTGATTATTTTAAAGGGATGTTTTATTTCATTGGAGCATCCAACATGGATACGAAAAATTGCTGTCTTTGGAAGGTAAAGGAATCCGATTATCTGACATATTTTGTAAATGAAGCGTCGATTTATTCAAATGACCGGATGAAAATTCTTATTGTTATTCTTTGGGGAATTTGTCTTGTTACCTTGATTTTTTTGTTTTGGATGTATAAACGAGAAAAGCAGAAAGAAAAGATATGGGTTGACAATGGAAAATTGATTTTCAAATTGAAAGAGGTGGAATTAGAGGAATTGCAATATGGATTACTCCAGCTTTTCATGATCAGGAAGGAAATGACAACAAATGATATCATGGAATATATTAAAAAGGATCAGCTGCATTATTCCCAAAATACCAGAATTATCAATAAGCTGGTGGATGCACTTAATTTTAAATTTAATTTGATTATGGACAGCAATTTGCAGCTTATTCAAATGCAGAAGTCAACCATCGATAAGCGAATTAAAGCATATGTACTTCAGAATGAATATTTTCATCCAATGCGGTTGACGAAAAGTGAAAATGAAATGAAAAGGGTGGCTACCCGAAAAGGAAAGTAAGTGGGGGCAAAAGCTTTTATCAGAAAGAAATTGCATTGTGAGGTTCGGCAAAATAACTGCGTTCTGTAATAATTCACAAAAAAGTCCATTAGCTATCGTTCACAAATTACATCCCAACCAAATGTGTTTGTTGAATTAGTATTTTAAAACCGATACCGATCAGGATAATTCCACCCAATAATTCAACTTTAGGGCCAAATGTGCAGCCCACATCCTTGCCTATCCTTATGCCAAGCATCGCGAAGAAAAAAGTTACGGCTCCAATAATCATAGCCCAGCCAAAAATATTGCGTGTTGAAGCCATGGCAAATGAAAATCCGACGACCAAAGCATCGATGCTGGTGGCTATCGATAGGATAATAATGTGTTTCCAGGAATAAATATCGGATATTTTTTCAGGATCGCTGGTCTTAAAACGCTCGAGAATCATTTTGCCTCCCAAAAATAAAAGAAGGAAAAATGCAATCCAGTGATCTATCCCTTCAACATATTCTTTTATTTCGGTTCCCATAACCCACCCTAATACGGGAAGGGTGCCCTGGAAAAAGGCAAGAGAGAAGGCAATTTTTGCAGCATGACGAAATGAGACTTTCTGCTCAGTAAGTCCGCAGCCTACTGAAACCGCGAAACTATCCATCGAAAGGCCAATAGCAAGAATGAAAATAGTAAGAAGATCCATACAGATTTTAAAGGCGCAAAGATAAAGTTCTTCAGGAAACTGACATAAAAAAACCGACAGGATTTCCCTGTCGGTTTCAGAAATTCAACTAAACTGTTGATTTGTATCGGATTTTGGAGATTACATCATTCCACCCATTCCGCCACCCATTCCGCCTTGCGGCATCATAGCCGGTTTGTCTTCTTTCTCTTCAACAAGAACGCACTCGGTAGTAAGGAACATACCTGCGATAGAAGCAGCATTTTCCAAAGCAACACGTGTAACCTTAGCAGGATCAATTACTCCTGATTCGAAAAGATTCTGGTAAACATCAAGACGGGCATTGTAACCGTAATCGTCTTTGCCTTCTTTGATTTTCTGTACAATGACAGCTCCTTCGAGTCCGGCATTGAAAACAATCTGACGGGTTGGTTCTTCGATCGCACGTTTTACGATCTCGATACCGGTTGTTTCGTCTTCGTTGTCGCCAACAAGTCCTTCAAGGACTGCGATAGCGCGAAGATAAGCAACGCCTCCGCCAGGAACAATACCTTCTTCAACAGCGGCACGTGTTGCGTGAAGTGCATCATCAACACGGTCTTTTTTCTCTTTCATTTCAACTTCTGACGAAGCGCCTACATAAAGTACGGCAACACCACCTGAAAGCTTGGCAAGACGCTCCTGCAATTTTTCACGATCGTAGTCCGATGTAGTTGTTTCGATTTGTTTTTTGATCTGAGAGACACGGGCTGCAATGTTCGAAGCATCACCACCACCATTAACGATAGTTGTAGTATCCTTGTTAACGGTTAATTTTTCGGCACGACCCAACATTTCAAGGGTTGTATCTTCGAGTTTCATCCCTTTTTCTTCAGTAATCACAGTTCCACCTGTAAGGATAGCAAGGTCTTCAAGCATTTCTTTGCGACGATCGCCAAATCCCGGAGCTTTTACTGCGCATACTTTCAATCCTGCACGAAGACGATTAACAACCAGAGTTGCAAGTGCTTCGCCTTCAATATCTTCTGAAATGATCATCAAAGCACGCCCGGATTGGTGAGTTGCTTCAAGAATTGGAACCAGCTCTTTCATTGAACCGATTTTTTTATCGTGAATCAGGATGAAAGGATTCTCCATTTCTGTAGCCATTTTTTCTGTGTCGGTTACGAAATAAGGAGAAATATAGCCACGGTCGAATTGCATTCCTTCTACAAGGTCAACATAAGTTTCGGTACCTTTGGCTTCTTCGACGGTGATAACACCTTCTTTGTGAACTTTTTCCATTGCTTCGGCAATTAATTTACCGATTTCAGCGTCGTTATTGGCAGCAATGCGGGCAACTTGTTCAATTTTGCTGTAATCATCACCAACTGTGATAGCCTGAGCTCTGATGCTTTCAACAACTTTGATAACAGCTTTGTCGATACCGCGTTTTAAGTCCATCGGGTTAGCGCCGGCAGTAACATTTTTCAAACCAACATTAATGATTGATTGTGCAAGAACAGTTGCAGTAGTGGTACCGTCACCGGCATCGTCACTGGTTTTTGAAGCAACTTCCTTTACCAGATGAGCGCCCATGTTTGCATAAGGATCAGAAAGTTCGATCTCTTTAGCAACAGTGACACCATCTTTTGTTACTTGAGGCGCACCAAATTTCTTTTCAATAATCACATTACGACCTTTTGGCCCCAAGGTTACTTTTACAGCATCAGCAAGCTGGTCAACTCCCTTTTTCAGCCTTTCGCGGGCTTCGATATTAAATTTAATCTCTTTTGCCATTGTTTAATGTTTTTAATTAATGATCATTAAATTAGTTAATTAAGCGATAAAAAGAACATCAGATTGCGAAATCAAAAGATAGTCAACACCATCGATTGTAAGCTCGGTTCCTGAATATTTTCCGTAGAAAACAGTGTCACCAGCTTTAACTTCCATCGTTTCGTCTTTCTTTGCGATTCCCACAAGTGCAACTTTGCCTGCAAGGGGTTTTTCTTTCGCTGAATCAGGGATAATTATACCACCTGCTGTTTTTGTAATTGCTTGCTGCGGCTCTACCAATACTTTGCCGGCAAGGATCTTTCCTTTAAGTTCTGCCATTTCAAATTTTATTTTACAATTAGACAATAGTTTATTTGTTGTATCGCAATCTCAACAGAAAATATGCCAAAGCCACTTACGACCTGTTTTGTCCAGTTGACAGGACTTATTTTCAGCTATTGAAAATCCTGAAATCCTGCAAGATCATTAATATATTGAAAATCAAATGATTAACTCAATGCTCTGTCTGACACTAATTACTGCCAACATGACATTGTTTTAACCCGGGTGTCAGCTATCAACACAAAAACCCAATCCGTTTGTTAACGAATCGGGTTTTGTCTATAAGTAATTCTGGAAATTAGACAGTTCAGTGAAACAGATCAGCCTCAGCGGCCTGACAGCTGAATAAAAACCGATCCTTTATTTTGTTGAATCACGCACTGCCTGCGGGAAATTAGGAACCTGACTTGGATCCTGTACCCGTTGAATCTGTTCTTCGATTTGAGATTTTTTCAGCTCACCCTGACGAGGAAGAAAAGCCGTTGCGCTAATAGAAAGAACAACCAGCGCGATTGCCAGAATCCATGTTGCTTTCTCTAAAAAGTCTGTTGTCCGGCGAACGCCCATCACCTGGTTTGAACTTGAAAATGATGATGCAAGTCCACCGCCTTTTGAGTTTTGAACCAATACCAATAATACCAGCAGGGTACAAACAATAAAAATTATAACAATAATAAATGTGTACATTGAATTATTTATTAATCAGATTTGTAACTTCTTCAATTTGACGCGCAAAATAAACACTTTTTTCGGGATATTTCAAACTTAATTTTTCAAAAGCTTGAATTGCTTTTTCATAAAGACCTTGTTTGACATAGATCCGGGCTAAAGTTTCAGTAATAAATTCATCATTATCATTGTCGCTATCCACCTGTTTATTGAATTTTCCGGTAATTCCGGCATTTTCAGGCTGTTTAACAGTGAAGGCAGGATTATCTTTTATAAAACGATCAATGAGATCAGTATTTTGAGAAGTTTCTTTTCCCTTTCCATTATTTACAGTAATATGATTGATCTCTTTAGCTAATTCCGAAAGTGGTTCTTCTGTTTCGTTCTCAATTTCTTCAAGTGTATAGGAAGTTTCGGAACGCCCAAAGTTCAATAAATTATGATCAATCAGTTGTTTCTGTTCAGCACCCGTATTTAAAAGATGATAGAGTATGGTTCTGTCGGTTGCATAGACTGCAGCCGTTTTCAGTTGACTTGCAAATCGAAAATTATTTTCATTCTGCAAATTACGAACATACAAAAGCTGAGCGCTTTGGAAGTAAGGATACTCATCCAGAATTTCACGGAGTTCTCCTGATGTCCTTTCGTTAAGCGTTGAGGGATCGGCAAGATATTGCAATAATTGATCACGGGTCATCGACATAGGCCACTCTCTTTTAGATAATACAACATGAGCAAAGTTACCAATTTGCTACTGATTTATTAAATATATCATCAACCAGTTGTTCTGCAATTACACCTACTGCATCATTTTCAACTTCGTTTAGTGAACGGGTACTTTCCCAGTCGTAATAGGCTGAAAAAGAAGTGTTAAAGTCTTGTTCGTGATCCTTATTATTCGTAAATACAACCTTAACGGTAATTGTTAGCCGGTTCATCGATGCAAAATCTTTGCCCTGATCACTCTGCTGGATCGACAATGGCCTCACTTCATATCCTGTTATCTCGCCTGAAAATTCAAGATCACCTTGTTCCCGCTCCATTGATAATCCTGTTTCGTTCACAAACTTATCCTTCATTTTTTCGGTGAAAGTCTGACTTAACATCGGATTCACTACCCTTGCTCTGTTCGCGAAAAAGTCTATAAAAACAGTCTTTACGGAAGGGGAGATAGACGCACCGGTAAAGGAATAACCTATTTTGCAAGCATTCAAAACAACAAACAATGCTAAGGTGCCTGCGAATACAGAGAGTAATTTTATGGTCTGCTTTGTCATTGATTAACCAATATTATATTCTTTAATCTTTCGGTAAAGCGTTCTTTCTGAAATACCAAGTTCGCGGGCGGCCAGTTTGCGTTTACCATTATGTTTGTCAAGTGATTTTCGGATCATCTCTATCTCTTTATCTTCGAGCGAGAGAGACTCCTCAACGAACTCTTCTGTATCCTGAATATTGTCATTGCCAGTGCCTTTTAGTAGAACAGACGCAGGATATGCCGGCTGGGAAGAATGATAATTATCAGCCTCCTCCTGATGTAATTTCCTTATTAACTGAGCATTATCTTCATGAAGATTGGGATTCTGATTGTCCGGTATCAAACCGTGAACCAATTTCTTCAGGTCGTTCATATCCTTCTTCATATCGAAAAGGATCTTATAAAGAATTTCACGCTCGCTGCTGAATGTTTTTTCATCCAGACTTTTATTATATAATGCGGGTAAGATATCAATATTTTCAGATGGCAGATAATGAATCAGACCGGCAACAGTTATCTCCCTAGCAGTTTCAATGATTGATATCTGTTCGGTGATATTTTTTAATTGTCTTACATTTCCAGGCCAACGGTAATTAAGCATCACATTCTGAGCTTCTTCAGTGAGTCTGATAGAAGGCATCTTGTATTTTTCGGCAAAATCGGAAGCAAACTTACGAAACAGCAGCAGTACATCATCAGAACGTTCACGGAGTGGCACTATCTTTATTGGAACTGTATTTAAACGATAGTATAAATCTTCGCGAAACTGCCCTTCTTTAATTGCTTTTGTCAGATCAATGTTGGTTGCAGCGATTACTCTCACATTTGTTTTCTGAACCTGTGATGACCCCACCCGGATAAATTCGCCTGATTCTAAAACTCTTAACAGCCTGACCTGAGTTGAAACCGGAAGTTCTCCTATTTCATCGAGAAAAAGTGTTCCACCGTCAACCATTTCAAAATACCCCTTTCGATCGGTTAATGCTCCTGTAAAAGAGCCTTTCTCGTGTCCGAAAAGCTCAGAATCAATCGTTCCTTCAGGAATTGCACCGCAATTAATGGCAATATATTTCCCATGCTTACGATGGGAGAAACTATGTATGATTTGAGGAAAAGCCTCTTTTCCCACACCGCTTTCACCACTTATCAATACCGACAAATCGGTCGGAGCAACCTGGATGGCCACTTCAATAGCCCGGTTTAAATCGGAAGCATTCCCAATGATTCCAAAGCGTTGTTTTATTTCCTGAACATCCATCTTACCCGTTACAAAATTTTGGATTACAAATTTAATATTAATCCCGCAATAATCCTGATTTATCTTTCCGCCGGAGATTAAGGATAAATTCAATTTAAATCTATAAAAATAGGGTAATATGACCATAATGATTGATCGATCAACTATTTTTGAAAAAAATTAGCAAATTCAGAAAATGAACTTTATAGGAATTATACCTTCACGCTACGAATCTACCCGCTTCCCGGGGAAGCCTCTGGCTGATATCTGCGGAAAAACGATGATCCAACGGGTGTATGAACAAGCGACAAAGGCCTTGGATGAGGTTTGGATCGCCACTGATGATGAGCGGATTGTTGATGCGGTAAAAGCATTCGGCGGGAATGTAGTGATGACCTCTACAAATCACCGGAGCGGTACTGACCGTTGTGCTGAAGCTGCCGTAAAGGCAACCAGAATAACAGGCAAAACCTACAACGTAGTGGTTAATATACAGGGAGATGAGCCATTTATGCAGCCACATGAAATTGAGTTGATAATGGAATGTTTCATTGCAGCTCCAAATACTGAAATAGCTACTTTAATTCAGCCGATTCTTAAAAACGAAGATATATTCCGTCCGGATATGGTTAAGGTAATTCTGGATAATGAACAAAATGCTGTTTATTTCAGCCGATCGCCTATTCCCCATATTTTCGGTATTGCCGAATCAGAATGGCTTGCCAACTATCCATTTTACGGTCATGTCGGACTATACGCTTACCGGTACGATACACTACAAAAACTGGCCGGGCTGTCAGAAGTGCTGGTCGAAAAAGTGGAATCGCTGGAACAATTGAGATGGATTGAAAATGGATTCAAAATTAAAACCAATATCACCGATTCCGATAATTTTGGCATCGACACGCCTGAAGATCTTGCACTTGCAATATCAGGAGGGATAGAAAAGTATTACAGGTAATTTCGTTTCAGTTCATGGCAGCGACAGGTATGGATTAAAGAAATCAGGCAGACTGGCTTTTATCCAACTTATCCGAAATCGAAATATTAGTGCTGTTCAGATGTCGGAATAGCAAAATAAGTTCGGATACTTTACTAAATTTGTGAGAATACTGCCAGTAAAAAATAGTACTATGAATACTCCGGAAATTGTTAAGAATGACCCTTATCTGAAGCCTTACGAAGCTGATTTTATCCGATGGAAGGAAAAATTAAAAGTGAAGGAGGCTGAAATACTGCTTGGAAAGTCGCTCCACAACTTTGCTTCAGGTCACCTTTATTTTGGTCTTTTTAAAGATTATCGTGGATGGATTATTCGGGATTGGGCACCGAATGCAACAAAAATTTATGTCATTGGATCGTTCAATAACTGGCAGGAACAAAGTGAATATGAGTTAAAAAACATTGGGAATGGCTGTTGGGAATTGCAACTTGAGGAGTTTCGAATTTCTCATGGTGATCTGTACGCTTTTTCTCTTTATTGGAACGGAGGAAACGGGAAACGCATACCGGCATGGGCGCAACGTGTTGTTCAGGATCCTGATACTTTGATATATAACGCACAGGTATGGCATCCTCCTTATAATTTTAATTGGAAAAATTGGGAATTCCACCGTAATCAGGATGCTCCTATTATTTATGAAGCCCACGTTGGCATGAGTGGTGAAGAACCCAGAGTTCACACTTTTGACGAATTTCGGATTTCCATACTTCCAAAGATTAAAGAAGGTGGCTACAATACCATTCAGCTGATGGCAATTCCAGAGCATCCTTATTACGGAAGCTTTGGTTATCATGTCTCCAGTTTCTTTGCTGCTTCGTCACGCTTTGGAACTCCCGAGGAGCTAAAGCAATTAATTGATGAGGCACATGGTATGGGGATTTCTGTTATCATGGATCTGGTCCATTCTCATGCAGTAAAAAATGTAGTTGAAGGATTGGGAAGTTACGACGGAACGATCTATCAGTTTTTTCATGAGGGAGGAAGGGGAGAACACCCGGCCTGGGATTCATACTGTTTCAACTACAACAAAAATGAGGTATTGCATTTTCTGCTCTCGAATATCCGGTTTTGGCTTGAGGAATATAAATTTGATGGTTTCCGTTTTGACGGAGTTACCAGCATGCTCTACTTCGATCACGGACTGGGTAAAGCATTTTCCAGTTACAGCGATTATTTTACCCCAAATATCGATGATGAGGCAATCGTCTATCTGAAACTTGCCAATCAGCTGATCCACGAAATTAATCCAAATGCATTGTCTATTGCAGAAGATATGAGCGGTTTACCGGGATTGGCGGCACCGCTTTCTGCGGGTGGCCTTGGTTTTGATTACCGGATGTCGATGGGAGTGCCCGATAATTGGATAAAGTTAATTAAGGAACAGAAAGATGAAGAATGGAATGTCGGACAGATTTTTCATGAACTGACCAGTCGGCGTGCTGATGAAAAAGTAGTGAGTTATGCCGAAAGCCACGATCAGGCCATGGTTGGAGATAAGACAATTATTTTCAGACTGCTGGACAAAGAAATGTATTACAGCATGCGCAAGGATCAGCCCAATCTTGCTGTTGACCGAGGCATAGCACTTCACAAGATGATACGGTTGGCTACAATTGCTTGTGCCGGAGGTGCTTATCTCAATTTTATGGGAAATGAATTTGGGCATCCGGAATGGATTGATTTTCCCCGAGAAGGTAATGGCTGGTCATACCAGCACGCCCGGCGCATCTGGAGTATCGCTGAAAATCCGGAACTTCGGTTTCATTGGTTACTTGATTTTGACCGCGATATGATCAACCTGGTAAAAAACGAGGAACTGCTGAATGATCCTTATATTCAGTGGATTACCGATAGTCCGTCGGATCAGGTTCTTGCCTTCAGGCGTAAGGAGCTGCTGTTTATTTTTAATTTTAATCCTTCCCAGTCTTTTGAGGGATATGGAATTCAAATACATCCGTCGAAATACAGGATTGTCCTGCAGACAGATGCTCATGCCTACGGTGGGTTTAACCGGATCGATGACAGGATGACTTATTATTCAATGCCTGAGGGAGGCCTCGGCTCAACTCACTATCTGAAAATTTATCTCCCATCGAGAACAGCGCTTGTTTTAAAAAGTCAACCTTACAGGAGCATTCGTTAAAGCAGCAGCGACAATAAAACGGACTTCAAATGAGAATTTTCACAATTGGCGAAACGACCTACGACATTCTGTTTCGTGATAATCTCCCCGTCGGCGGATGCAGTGGAGGCAGTGCCTATAATTCTGCAATCTCCCTCGGAAGATGTGGATTGCCTGTAAGCTTGATTTCAACCTTTGGAAACGACCCTGTCGGAGATCTTGCCCTTTCATTTTTAGAGAAAAACAAAGTAAATTGCGATTTGATCAAAAGATTTGAAGGACAATCGCGTATCGCTTTGGCTTTTTTCGACGACGGCAATAATGCCGGTTATTCTTTTTATCCCTCCTCAGTGTCCGTTTATCCTGAATATCCCGTTCCACGCAAAGGCGATATCCTGTTACTCGGTTCATCATTCGCGTTACAGGAAAACGGCCGGGCTCAACTTCTTAACTTTTTAGAACTGGCCAAAAATAGTGAATGCATCACCATTTATGATCCGAATGCCCGGCAGTCGATGGCAGATAAACCTGAACTAGTCGCTAAAATCCTGCAAAATATGGCATTAGCCACCATTATTAAAGGTTCGGATCAGGATTTTAGAAATATTTTCGGTCTTGCTGATGGAAAAAGCGTCTGGTCCCGACTATCGGAGCCAGCAGATCAAGTGCTTATTTACACTAAAGGAGCCGATGGGGCTGAATTATTTATACGTGATCTTCATTTATTTATTGAATCCAAAGCAACAGCTGTGATAAGCACTATTGGTGCAGGGGATAATTTCTCGGCCGGAATAGTGTATGGATTATTTAAGTACTTAAATAACAGTATTTTATTTGATGACTTTACATCCCTGCAATGGGAAGAAATTATGAATTTCGGTACTTTTTTTGCTTCTGCAGTTTGTGGATCATCAGACAACTACCTTCCTGAAAACTTTTCGTATCTTGGAGCTGTCATTTAACAATCATTAATACAATTAATACCATGAAGAAAAACAATGAAAAAACGAGTGTTCTGTTTCTCGAAAACGGTCCCATTCAATTAACGGGTGCTATTCAGATTTCGGGGCAATATGGAGAGAAAGAGACTGAGGGAGCCATCTATATTTGCCGCTGCGGTGAATCTAAAAACAAACCCTATTGCGACGGTTCCCATAAAGCCGCCGGATTTAAAGGTTAATAACCGATTTTCAGAAAGAATACATGTGCAGGGAATAACAATTAAAAATCCCCGCACCTGAAGTATATTTCGTCCGTCTGAAAAATCCTGGTAAGGTTTTGTGTTTTGATCATGACTATTATTTTTAATAAATTTGGACTTTATTTTTTTATTTATCCGTGAAATATTAAAATGCGATTTTAAAATTTCACGGATAAAATGTTATATTTGCCGTGAATATTTAAAATATGAATTAGATTTATATTCTGTAATAAGATGATCAACAGAAGAATATTGGCCAAAATAAGCGATTCACTGAGTTTTTTCCCGGTTGTGGCCATTATTGGTCCCCGACAAGTTGGAAAAACGACCTTGGCTCAACAAATCATGTCTGAATCGACTAAACCTACGCTATATCTTGATTTAGAGCGACAGTCCGATTTGTTCAAGCTCAACGATGCCGAATTATTTTTTTCGCAACACGCCGAAAAGTTGATCGTGATTGACGAAGTTCAAAACAAAAAAGATCTCTACCCGCTCTTGCGTGCATTAGTCGACCATTCCCGCGAACCGGGTCAATTTCTCTTGTTGGGGTCAGCTTCACCCGAGTTAATCCGACATTCTTCCGAGTCATTGGCCGGTAGAATTGCCTACCATCAACTGCATCCATTTGATTTAACCGAAATACCAGATACTGTTTCGCAAAACGATTTGTGGATTAAAGGTGGTTTTCCAAAAGTATTATTTGCAAAAAACGATGATCTGGCGCACCGGTGGATGGAGAATTTCATCAACACCTACCTAAACCGTGATTTATTGCAACTTGGACTAAATGCTTCACCCAAAATTATCCGCAATTTGTGGTCGATGATGGCTCATTTGAATGGCCAGTTGTTCAATGCCACCACCCTCGGCAACTCATTGGGTGTGACTTCGCCAACAGTCAAACGGTATGTCGATTTTCTGGAAGAAGCTTTTCTGTTGAAAAGTCTCCACCCATTTTCGTGGAATATCCAAAAACGACTGGTAAAAACACCGAAAATATACCTCTCCGACACCGGCATTTTACACCATTTGACAGGTATATCTAATTTTGAAAACCTCTCGGGGAATCCCATAATAGGCAGTTCATGGGAATCATTTGTCGTCAACCAAATTTTGACTTTAAAAAAGGATTCGGTTGGTTTATATTTCTATCGTACACACCATGGAACCGAAGCAGATCTGGTTTTTACCCGTGGTTTAAATGTTGTGGCAGCCGCTGAAATTAAATATTCAAATTCGCCGCAACTTACCAAAGGTAACTTTCTGGCATTTGATGATTTGAAAGCTCCAATGAACTACGTTATTACTCCATCTTCTGATGATTATCTTTTCAAAGAACGTGTCAGGGTTTGCTCCCTGAAAGCTTTTATTACTAATTATTTACCGAATCTTTAACTCACTGTTTGAATCAGGATTATCCGGATTAATGCTTTCTACTCTTCATAATTTACCCATATTGAAATTCTGTTCATCATTTCATCCTTCAAATCCTGATTCAGACATTGTTATTCATATCACAATGCCTCCACAGGATTTCTCGTCACGGCTTTCCAGCCTTTTCCAGCTAACTGTTAGCAATGCGACTATCAGTGCCACAGCGCCCGCCACCGCAAATATCCACCAGCTATTTGTTGTCTTATATGCGAAGTTTTGCAGCCATTTGTGCAGGGCATACCAGGCGAAGGGGCAGGCGATTAAAAAGGCTACAGCTACCAACTTGAAAAAATCTTTATTGAGCAGCAACATAATCTCGGCGATCCGTGCGCCATTCACTTTGCGGAGACCGATTTCTTTTGTTCGTCGCTGAGCATCATAGATCGCAATTACAAATATCCCGATGGAATATCTTTAACTGAAAAGGTCGATTTTAACAGGATCAGACGTATTGGAACTACGATCGAGGAACAAAGTAACCTGATGATGTCATTTGTTGAAAAATACCGTAAACTTTATAAAATTTAGTATTTCAATATAGTAGTGATGATGCATGCAACATCTCCGCCCCGCTATGTGATTCAATATGAAAAATCTTTGCAAATTAAAATTGATTTATTATTTTTGTATGCTATTTCATGCATTGTGTATTAATATTGATATTAATGACTGATATATCAGACAAATATTTGAATGCGGCAAGTGACACTTCATTGATGGAAACCATTGGAGCATTCATTAAATATCACCGCCTGCAACAAAACAAAACACAAAATCAACTGGCAAAAGATTCCGGAATTGCCCGCTCTACATTGAGTTTATTCGAAAAAGGGATGAATACAAGTTTATTAGTGATTATTCAACTTTTGAGAACACTAAAACTCCTGCATTTGCTGAATGAGTTTCAAGTTAAACTTCAGATCAGTCCCATCCAATTAGCGAAGCTGGAAAAGACAAAAAGAATCAGGGCACGGCGCAACGTCGATAAGAAATCACCCACTAAATCAGACTGGTAATGATTGAAACGGCCTTTGTAAATATCTGGAACACCCGTGTTGGAGCAATTGCCTGGGATAAATCTTCAAATCTATGCTCTTTTGAATTTGAATCCTCTTTTTTAAATACTGAATGGGATCTGGCTCCATTGCAAATGCCTTTAAAAGAAGCAAAAGGACGTATTTTCTCTTTTTCTGAACTAAGAAACAGTCCGGCATTTAAAGGACTTCCCGGATTACTTGCAGATGTTTTACCGGACAAATATGGTAATGCACTTATAAACACATGGCTCACACGGAGGGGGCGTCCGTCAGACAGTATGAATCCTGTTGAAAAACTCTGTTTCATTGGCAATCGTGGTATGGGTGCATTAGAATTTGAACCGCCAGAGCCCAAAGGATCAGATGATGCAACAATAATTGAAATCAACGATCTTGTTCAAGTTGCAAACGACATTCTTACTGGCCGTCAAAATTTTGCAACCGAACTTTCAGATCATGAAGAAAAAGCCCTGATTGATCTTTTAAAAATCGGAACATCTGCCGGAGGGGCAAGGGCAAAAGCTGTTATTGCGTTTAATCATGTTACAAAAGAAGTTCGTAGCGGACACGTTGACGCACCAAAAGACTTCACGCATTGGCTTTTAAAATTTGATGGCGTTTCGGATAGCCAATTTGGAGCAACCCATGGTTATGGACGTGTTGAAATGGCATATCATCTGATGGCAAATGATGCAGAAATTGAAATGGAAGAGTGTCGCCTTTTGGAAGAGAACGAAAGAGCTCACTTTATGACTCGCAGATTTGACCGTGAATCTGGAAAAGGAAAGATGCATGTACAGAGTTTTTGCGCCATGCGGCACTTTGATTTCAATGAGGTGAATTCGTTCAGTTACGAACAACTCTTTGAAACCATGCGATTGCTTGGGTTGCCGTATCCTGAAGCAGAGCAGTTATTCAGACGAATGGTGTTTAATGTAATTTCGCGCAATTGCGACGACCACACAAAAAACTTTGCTTTTACAATGGATAAAAATGGCTTATGGAAACTTTCCCCAGCCTTTGATGTCTGCTATTCCTATCGCCCGGATAGCACTTGGGTAAGCCAGCAATCCCTAAGTGTAAATGGGAAAAGACAAAGCATTACCCGGCATGATTTTTTATCAGTCGCAAAACAGATGAATATAAAGAATGCTGCCAAAATTGTAATTCAGGTAAACGAAGTTGTGAGCAATTGGTCAAAGTATGCTGAAGAAACCAAAGTAAATCCGCCACTCAGAGACGCTATAGCGAAAACGCTCATAAATCTTAATTATTAGTTGCGTTAAAGAGTTAACATTCCATTCTCTCTCAGTTGTTTGATCGCTGTGCTGTGCCAGAAAAGGACAAAATCTGCCCCGGTTTGCACTTCAAAACTTTTTTCAAGTTCACCATAGGTTGTTGGTGCCGGATTGCTGACCGAAATTTCCGAAATTTGGTGGAATAGCCATTTTCCTTCCTCTTGATTCAACTGAACAACCAGATCCCGCTTCTTATTGGGGAAGGTGAGTTCCGCCATTTCGAAGGTTTGGTTTTTTTTCTTCCGGGTATAGCAACGGATATCCGGAATACCGCCCAGCCAGACGATCCTGAGTCCGGGACTTGCAGACTCAAACGCCTGGTTTGAGATGGTTTGACGTATCAGATCAGGCACAACAGTTGTTCGCGGCACTTTAAAATCAAACCAATGATCAAGCGGAATATCGAAGCCTATGCCGTGCATAAAGTTATAGAGCGATTTGCGAAGTCCTTCACTGAAAAGTGCAGGTTCTGCTCCTGTCGGATCATTGTGAATCAAATCATTATTGGCGAATGTTCCGGGATTTTTGTTTTCAATTTTTACTTTAAACTGATCAGGATTCAATCCGACCGGACTATGTGCAGTCATCGCAAACTGGTGCCAGAAACCTGATTGAACTACACCTGCTTCGAACAGTTGCCTGACCACTTCCAGCGAATCAATCGTTTCTTTCGCCGTTTGGGTTGGAAATCCGTACATCAGGTAAGCATGAACCATAATGCCGGCCCGTGTGAAATTATTAGTCACTTTTGCCACCTTGGCAACACTTACGCCCTTATTGATCATTCCTAGCAAACGGTCGGAAGCCACTTCCAGTCCACCAGAAACGGCAATGCACCCGGAAGCTTTCAGCAAAAAGCAAAGGTCGCAGGTAAAGCTTTGTTCAAAACGGATGTTGGTCCACCAAACCACTGTGAGCTTCCGTCGTATGATTTCGAGCGCCAACGCCTTCATCAGTGCAGGTGGTGCTGCCTCATCCACAAAATGGAATCCAATCTGGCCGGTCTGGCGAATGATCTCTTCGATCCGGTTGCACAATGTAGCTACCGCATTGGGCTCATAACGATTGATATAGTCGAGCGAAGTATCGCAAAATGTGCAACGGCCCCAGTAGCACCCATGAGCCAGCGTAAGTTTATTCCAGCGGCCATCACTCCAAAGGCGATGCATTGGATTGGCAATTTCAATAACCGAGAGGTATTTGTCCAGTTGAAAATCTGAATAGTCGGGAGTTCCGGTTTCAGACTGCGAAAAGTCTTTTTGAGTCGAACCGTTGATGTAAACAACTTCAGCATTTTCCAGTGTAAAAGTTCGCTTCAGATCCGCTTTGTCACGTTTCCCGTCGAGAAATTCGGTCAGATTCAAAATGGGTGCCTCTCCATCATCGAGTGTTATA
This sequence comes from Mariniphaga sp., assembly GCA_037133495.1. Classification (GTDB taxonomy): domain Bacteria; phylum Bacteroidota; class Bacteroidia; order Bacteroidales; family Prolixibacteraceae; genus JAAFHB01. The sequence continues at coordinate 26,170 of JBAXOA010000043.1, forward strand.
AAATCGAGATAGTTGAAAACACGAGAATCGGTTAGCGACCGCAACTCGGTATTTGCAAAGCCACCGCCCATAACGATTTTTAGTTCAGGGAAATGTTTTTTAATCCACTGGCCACATTTAAGCGCGCAGTAAACATTTCCCGGAAACGGGACAGAAATAGCAACCAATGTTGGTTGATAAGACTCAATTTTCTGTTGCAGCAACACAACCATCAACGAATCAATGAAGCTGTCGGGTGCCAGAAGTGCCTCTTCCAGCTCGTCAAAAGAAGCAGCCGATCTGGCCAGACGTTCCGCGTAACGGCTGAAACCAAAATGAGGATCGATGGCCTCCATAATCAAATCAGAAAGATCTTCAAGGTAAAGAGTCGCAAGATGCTTCGCCTTGTCCTGTATTCCCATGGTTCCAAATGCCCATTCCAGATCTTCAGTCTGCGAGAACCTCGAAGCTTGTGGTAAAAAATTACCTTCGCAAATCACATGAGCTAAAATCGTATTTTTCTCTTGTAAAAACAGGATTACCTGATCAATTGTTTGAATATAGCTTTCGCGAAGATTAAAAATCCGCTGACCGTTTACCGACAATTCAGGTTTTCTGAGTTCGATTTCCCGGAACATTTTTTTCATTCCATCAGAAGTGAACAAAGCCAGAATTGTTTCTATTCCTAAATCGCACTGGCAGGATGAAATATTGCGGGTATTTAAAAACCCTTTGAGATAAGCCGTAGCAGGATAAGGCGTATTGAGTTGGGTGAAAGGTGGTGTTATCAATAATATTTTTTGGCTCACGACAGATGTTTTTTCAAAATCAGACTTTTTAACTCCTTAACCAATTTCGATCTTTGACGGAACGGAACCGCAGACAAACTTATCGACGGGAAATCGGCTAGTCCTTTTTTAGTCCTTACCGTAAACCTGACTTCCCATTTCAATCCCGGAAAATATTTAGTAACCTTTACATTATGCAATGCGTTAAGAGGAAATTCGAAAGTCCGATACTCCCGATTCGAGAAAAACAAGGAATAGTAGCTGACATTCAGTTTATCTCTTTCTATTACAATTCTGATAAACTGGAAATTTAGTAATGCTGTCAACACTATTGCTGCAAGAAATAGTCCTGCAAATATTGCCAATGGGGTAAATGTCTCCATAAAAAGAAAAACCGTCATCGTTAAGAGTCCGGATGCTCCAGTGAGCATTAGCACCATTCTTAGTTTTTTTATCCCATCCTTATTGCTGTAAAACATGTTTTGAGTTATTAAATCATCACCTTAGGTTGCATTGGGAAACTAAAATAGTAAAATGTTTTAACTTTGTCACAATAATACTTAAAGATGAACAATTATTCTGCTTATAATGCAAATATTATAGTTACCCGAGAGTTGGAGAGTGAGCTTGGGAAAATTATTTCGCACTATCCTAAAGATAAGGTATTTTTGGTCACCGAACAAAACTGCGATCAATTTTGTGTTCCCTTAATCAAACAAACACCAGGATTTGATTATTTTAAAAAAATTGTCATCCCTTCGGGTGAAGAGAATAAGAAGCTCTCGTCAGTTGAAAAAATATGGCTTTTTCTTAGTCAGAATGGTGCTGACCGTAAATCGCTGGTTGTTAACCTGGGTGGAGGAATGCTTACTGACCTTGGAAGTTTTGCAGCCTCAACGATGAAAAGAGGGATGGATTTTGTGAATATCCCAACAACACTATTGGCTCAGGTGGATGCTTCGGTTGGCGGAAAAACAGGTTTCAACTTTAACGGATTAAAAAACGAAATAGGGGTGATCAACCAGCCCAATACTGTACTGATCGATACACGTTTTCTTAAAACCATCGATGCTCAGAATTTTATCTCCGGATATGCTGAAATGATCAAGCATGGATTGATTAATTCGCCGGAACATCTTGAAGAGGTTCGCAATTTTGATCATGTAAATATTGATTATGAATTACTTCAAGGAATAATTGCCCGATCGGTAGGCATAAAAGATACTTATGTATTCCGCGATCCTAACGAGCACAATATCCGTAAAGCACTGAATTTTGGGCACACAATCGGACATTCCTTCGAAAGTTTTGCCATGGCTTCAGAGCATCCAATTCTTCACGGATATGCCGTGGGGTATGGAATGATTGCCGAATTATATCTTTCTCATAAAGTGTGTGGTCTTCCCTTGTCCCTACTGAATGATTTATCCGCTTGGCTGATTGACGTTTATGGGAAATATATTATTGAAGAAAATCAATTTGAAGCGTTGTATCAATTAATGACCCATGATAAGAAAAACGAAGGTGCAAGGGTTAATTTTACGCTGATCTCTTCGGTCGGAGAGGTAGCGATCAATCAAAATTGTGATAAAGGCCTTATTTTTGAGGCTTTAGAGTATTTCAAAAAAATGTCTCTCTGAGGATTGTCTATGCAATACACTATTTCAAAAGCCGATAAGTTCTTAAAGGGAGAAATTACACTCCCTTCTTCAAAAAGTATCAGCAATAGGATACTGATTATTAATTCATTAAGTTATTCGCCTTATGACATTGATAATCTTTCGGATAGTGATGATACCAAGGTGCTTGAGGCTGTATTGAATGCCAATACCAATTTTTTTGATATTGGTCATGCCGGTACAGCCATGCGGTTTCTGACCGCTTTTTTGTCGAAGATTGCCGGAGAATGGACCCTTACAGGATCGGAAAGGATGCAGCAACGTCCGATTGGAATTCTTGTTGATGCATTGCGAAAACTTGGTGCATCTATAGAATATGCCGGTAATGAAGGTTTTCCTCCTTTGCGGATTCTTGGAACTTCACTGAAAGGAACAATTATCGAACTCGATGGAAGCATAAGCAGCCAATATATCTCGGCACTTTTGATGATCGCCCCGACTATAACAGGAGGAATGACTCTAAAATTATTGAATTCTATTACTTCAAAACCATATATTGATCTTACGCTTAATCTGATGCGTGAATTTGGTATTCATCATACCTGGAATGGGAATGAGATCCGAATTGATGAGCAGCTGTATCATCCTGTAAAATTCGCCGTTGAAGCCGATTGGTCCGGTGCCTCTTACTGGTATTCGATTGCGGCACTCTCCGCTGATTGCAATTTATTGCTCAAGGGATTACGATTGAAAAGTCTGCAAGGAGATGCATCGCAGTCGGAATGGTTCCGGAAATATTTTGGGGTTCTATCAATACAAGAAGGGAATGATGTACGTCTTACAAAAAATAAGGCACCTGGGTTGGAAATAATCGAGTTGGATTTTATCGAAAATCCGGATATTGCTCAAACTTTTGCTGTGCTTGCTGTGTGCAAAAAGTTGCCGTTCCATTTTAAAGGATTATTAACATTAAAGATTAAGGAAACCGACCGGATACTTGCGTTGCAGACCGAATTGCTGAAATTTGGAGCAATTCTGACAGAACCCGCAATTGGTGAGTTGGCCTGGGATGGATCATTTCATCCTGACCGAACCCTAAATCCTTTTGCAATTGAAACATACCACGATCATCGCATGGCGCTGGCATTTGCGCCGGCAGCCCTGGTTTATGCCAAAATTGTTATCAATGATCCGCAGGTCATTTCGAAATCTTATCCACGGTACTGGAGCGATTTGAAAACTGTGGAATTTAGTATTGAAATGGAATAGAGAAGCATGGACTTTAAATTACGTCCGCCAGCTCAACGAATTACGAATTACGAATTACGAATTAAGAGTGTTCAAAACATCTATTATACTATTAAAAGTTCTTTGAAATTTTG
>JBAXOA010000044.1:0-29804 GCA_037133495.1 Mariniphaga sp.
GGCTTGGCACCACTTATACCACCGAAATTGACGATTACAACACTTTCTCTGTTTCGCTGGATGTGAATAAATTACTGGTTCCGACACCTAAATCGCAGGTGATTTACGGTTCAGATGGCAGCGTGGTTGTTCTTCCGGACAATACCTCGAACCAGTCGGTGATCAGCTCGATTTTCAATTCATTTACCGATGCTCCAGGCGGGCTGAAGGAAGAGTTACAGGAATTTACCATCTCCACAGGGGCCGAATACTGGTACCGGAAGCAGTTCGCTTTAAGAGCCGGGTATTTCAATGAGGCACAGAACAAAGGGAACCGCAAATTCTTCACCGCCGGGGTAGGTGTAAAAATGAATATTGCAGCAATCGATTTCTCGTATGTGATTCCTGTTCAGCGGAACAATCCATTGGCCAATACTATCCGGTTCACCCTACTGTTTGATATTGAGGCGCTTACGAAGAAGAGAAATTAACTAGGAATTAGGAATGTGCTAATATGCCAATGTGCCAATATGCTAATAGTCTAAAAGCCTACAGCCTAACAGCCTAATGTGCTAATGTGCCAATGTGCCAATGTCCTAAAAGCCTACAGCCTAAAAGCCTACAGCCTAATAGTCTACAGCCTAACAGCCTAATGTGCTAATGTGCCAATATGCCAATGTGCTAATAGTCTAAAAGCCTACAGCCTAACAGCCTAATGTGCTAATGTGCCAATATGCCAATGTGCTAATAGTCTAAAAGCCTACAGCCTAACAGCCTAATGTGCCAATTCGCCTCCCCAACTTTTTAAACTCCAGCCAGGTGTATAATAATTGTGCTATTGATCAATTGCCCCTAAGTAATGTTATTATGCATCCTTTTTAAAACCCTTCATATACAGTGCATTAAACTATATTTTCAGATATATATTTTAAATAAAAGACAACATTGTATTTTATTTAAAACAATATAATATTACTGTTGTTGTATTGTTATTGTAAAATAATGATCAACCAAGTGTATGAATAAGCTTTTTTCAAAAATATTCGTTTCCCTCGTGCTTTTAATGCCAGTATTGGTAAAGGCACAACCTGCAACTTCCAGGCCTATTATTAATTATAAATTCGCATTTTCGTATGGATGGGGTGGAATAACCATTCCGGGTATTGATAGAACTTATGGAGGACCGGCCAACTTATACCACCCCCTCGATATTGGCAAATTTGATACCGATGGGGGTGTTGGGAGTGCTGCTATGGCTGCTGTTGACAAGTTAATAATAAAGCCTCTTAAGCCAGCTTCAATCGGAGGTGGCGAGCTCGAGATTTATGGGAATACCAACACGGCTTATCCATCAACGCTTGAAAGCATGAACCCATTTACAAAGGTGCGTTTTCTAAGCACTCAAATTGCCATTGATAAGGATGGAGTATTGCTTTTAGGTGGTTTTGCAAGAATTTACGATGAAAATGTATGGAAAACAAATTCTATAAAACAGGTAAGTACGAAACAACGAATAGTACCACTTACCAACGAAATAACTGAAACCGATGTATTTGGGGATACAAAAATCATCAAAGTCACACTTACAGCTATATCGAAAGACATAAGCATTCCTAAATCCATGATCCAAAAGCAAGCAACCGACAAAATTCCTGCAATCAATGAGGTCAAGGGAATTGCCTATGATCCCCGCAGGAATCACCAGGATCACTTTTTTTATTCTACAAGTAAGGCTGGCGACAATCAAGTCTGTGCATATTTCTTTGATTCCAAGCAAATAATTGTTCTCAACGCGGGGGCTGTTCAAGGCATGGAAAGGAATGTATCCGGAAGAATGGTCGTTGATAATAATGGCAATATTTATATAGCAGATGCGGAACAACATATTATTGTAAAGTTTGAGATGTCAGATGACGGGAAAAAATCAACTGGTTTTAAGTTGATCGCAGGAAGTATAGGGCATGAGGGTTATAAGGATGACAGTAACTTACTTGATGCCAGATTTAATACCCCTTCAGGCATTGCCATCGATGAAAATGACAATTTATATATTTCGGATACCGGAAACAATTGCATCAGGAAGATAGATCTGGGACTATTTGATGATGTTTCAACCTATGCCGGAAGTAAAACTGGTGAAAGCGGAACCTGGCAGCGATTTCCTGAGCCCGGATCTGCAGCTCTTTTTAATAATCCGATGGGCATTGCCTACGATTATAAAAACAAACTGCTTTATGTGGCTGATAATGGGAACAACATTGTTCGTGAAATAAATATGGATAAGGAAGTTCGGTCAATCACCGGGAATCCTGCAAAATTGGTCGGGACCAATTTTTGGAGTCCAACAGATATCGCTGTTGAACCGGGTGGGTTAGGTTTTTATGTTGCCGCCGGGAAAACTGTACAGTATGTAAATACATTTGATGGCGGGTGTAGTATCGAGGCCCAATACAGGGAAATTCCGGATCCATTGTTTACGGCTTCGGCTGTTGCTGGTGTTGCCATTCTCCCTCCCGGTCTATTAATGAAAGCAAATGGAGCTATTACCGGTGTTCCTCTGTTGGTATGGGAACCATCTGCCTATTTTGTTTATGGCTCAAATAATGTCGGCAAAAGTGTGCTTCCTGCTGTCGTTGTTTTAGAAGTTATAGAATGTCCCGAAAAACCTGATACTGTTATTGCGAACCAGTCCATCGCGTTTTCACAGCTTCCCTATACCTGGAATAAATTGGTTTTTACCGAAGCAGGCACCAAAACAGTGACGATTAAGTCGAGAGCCGGTTGTGATAGTACTGTAATTATGAACCTTTCGGTACCGCCTAAAATCCTCTATTCCGGTCCTAACAGTTACAGTCTTGGTGTCCCAATTGTTCCGTTGTTGCCTGTAAACACAGGGACAACTCCCGACAATTATACGATTAGTCCTCCATTACCGGCAGGCTTAACGCTCGATCCGGTTAATGGTACAATTAGCGGGACTCCTTCTGCAGTAAGTTACCAACCATCGGTCGTGCTATATGGCCCCCAAACAGCACCTGTTACGAAAGCTCCCTGGGATCTTGGGACACTTGGCGGAGACATCTCTTCTGTGAAAATTACAGACCAGAGAGGAACTGTATTGCTAAATAATAAAACACAAATCCGAAGTCTGGGCGGAACCATCGGAACAGCAACCGGAACTGCGGGTGCCTATTCCGACTTCAGTACCAATGCCATTACCAATTTATATCAGGGCGAAACATACACCATTAATGTGAGTAATTTGCTCAAAGGTCCAACCCCCGTAAATAATGGAATTGGATACGGATACGAATATGGGTATGATATTGACGGTACCTCGTTGAATCGTGCAAATTGGAGAAACTCCTTTGCCATTTTCATAGACTACAACCGGAATGGTGATTTTAGTGATCCGGGAGAAAGGGTGTACCGTACTTCTGATGCAACAAATACCTCGCATACCGAAAGTACATCGATTGTAATTCCTGCAGGATTTTTGCCTGGAGTTACCAAAATGAGGATTCATTGGATGGAAGCAGATGTGTTGAGGAGGAATAATAATGGTATTTATTATATTGACACTGACTCTTATTTGACCCCTTATCCTTACGGGTTGGATCCAAACCCTGGAATTGAAGAGTTAAGACAAAAACTTTTTATGAATAACGGTGAGTTTGAAGATTATGGAGTTAATCTGATTGGGAATAATGGATTACTTTATACTGTTAAAGCTTCCAACTCCACCGGATCAGACAGCACCCAGGTGAATATTGCTATCGCAAAACCTACCTTATCTTCCAACAATCAAACTATTTGTGAATCTGAATTGCCATTTGTCTGGAATGGTTTGGAGTTTAAAAATAGTGCATCGAAAGCTGTACGTCTTAAAAACAGGTATGGAGCAGACAGTACTGCGACCATGAATCTGACCGTCATTGAACATACTTCTTCCACTACCGATATTAGTTCCTGCGGAACTTATACCTGGAATGGTCAGATCATTGTAAACAGCGGCATTTATAAGGCGAATTTCAGAAGTGCTGTGGGATGCGACAGCATTGCAATACTTAATTTCAGGCAAAAGGCAACCCGTTCGGTGGAAAATAAAACCCTTCGCCCGGCAGATCTGCCTTCTGTATGGAATGGACAATCTTATAACAGGACCGGAACAGCCAGCAAAACCTTAAAAAATGCGGAAGGTTGCGATAGTATTGCTACTTTGAATCTTCTTGTTAATTATGATATTAGATATCCTGCCCGCACTATTTTGCCCCTCAACATTCCAATTCGGCCAATAGCTCCTGCATTTGAAGGTAATTTTCAAATTGACGTACCGGGAGCAAATGGTCATAATGGATTTTGGTTGTCTCAGTACACATCTCTACCTCCAGGTTTGTCATTAGATCCTGTGACGGGGATAATTAGTGGAACACCTACTCAGCTTATTCCCTGGTCGACCTATACAATCAGATTAATCCAAACAGGAGCCATTGCTGCAACATTTCAGCTCAGTGTGGGAGTTCCGACAACATCAACCTTAAACTATTCCAGTTGCGATTCCTATTTCTGGAATAACAAAACCTATAATTCAAGCGGCACTTACTCAGAACATTTTATCAACCAATATGGTATGGACAGTACGGCCATACTTAATTTGACGGTCAGAAAACCAAGCAGCTCGGTTACCAACCTGTATTCAAGGCCTGATCAGTTGCCAATTACCTGGCATGGTCAATCATTAACAGCTGAAGGGGTCTATACCCGCACCATTACCAATGCCGCCGGATGTGACAGTGCTATGACTTTACACTTTTATATAGCTCCTAAAATAAGCTATACGACTCCCAATTTGTTTGGTCTGGGTGTAGCCATTACACCGCTGCTTCCTGCAAATACGGGCGGTATTGTCCCCTCTGATATTGGTATTGTTAAAACAAATACTACCAAAGTTCAACCCACTGCCATCACCATCGACAAGGAGAAAAATATCTATTTTATCACCCTTGACGGATCTCTTATTAAACAAAGTCCGGATGGTATTCGATCCGTTCTGATAAATTATTTAGGAAATGCCTCGGCATTGACTACCGATGACTCAGGAAATATTTATGCCGCTTTGACTTCCAGAAACTCGATTGTTAAAGTTAGTCCCGAAGGTAATTCTACGGTCATTGCCAGTGCAAGATTGCCCATAGGAATTGCAATTGATGCCTCTGGAAACGTATATTTTTCTGAATTTTCGAATCACCGTATCCGGAAGCTGAGTCCGAATGGAGTCGTCAGTACGCTGGCAGGAAGCGGAGTTGCCGGGTATGCAAATGGAACAGGCACCAGTGCCAAATTTAATGTTCCAGCCGGATTAGCCATAAATGCAACCGGCGATATTTTTGTTGCTGATTTGGAAAATAACCGCATTCGTAAAATCAGTCCGTCGGGTGTGGTAAGTACTTATGCCGGAAATGGTGCAAATGGATTAGTCAATGGACCAGCCGGATCAGCCAGTTTCAGTTCTCCTTCGGCTATCGTGAGCGATCCCTATGGAAATCTGTATATCGTTGATCAGTCGTATGAACCAAAAGCCAAATATGCTGCTAAAATCCGAAAGATTTCGGGTGATGGTTTAGTAAGTACTCTGGCCGGAAGTACGGCTGGATATGCTGACGGGACTGGAAATCAGGCTCAGTTTTATGATGTGCAGGGATTAACAATTGATGCAACCGGGCATTTATATGTAAGTGACCTGGGGAATGGTGCAATCCGGACGATCAATACCCAGATTTACCAGATAAAACCATCTCTGCCCGAAGGACTGAACTTTGATTTGGCATCAGGGCGAATTAGCGGAACACCGGCAGCCATGTTGCCCAAACCGACGACCTATACCGTTTCGGCATTCAACCGGGCCGGAGCAGACAGTGCTAAAGTTCTAATAGCCATCTGTTCCCCGACACCAACTTTATTTGCTATAGACGCATGCGATCATTATAACTGGGATGGAACAGATTATTCAACTGACGGAACCTACACCAGGCTTTACACCAACATGGGGGGCTGCGATAGTTTGGTAACCCTGAATTTAAAAATCCGAAAGAGTACAGTAGGTCCTATTGTGTCTGTCAGCACCTGCGGCTATTATGACTGGCAAGGAACCAGATACACTCAAACCGGATTGTATACGGCACATTTGCTCAATAAAGCAGGTTGCGATAGTTTAGCAAGATTAGACCTGGCTCTTGCAATATGCGATAACACATTTATTTCCGGTGGAGAAGCGCCCAACATTTCGTATCCTGTAAAAGGAGATACTACCTTTTATTATACCGGACCTCCTGTCATCCTCAATCCTGCCAATACCGGTGGTGCCGTGCCGGTGCGAAATTTGAACCAGTCAACTTTAGTACTGGATTTAAACGCGAACTCTGGTATGTTTAAAACCAATTATGTCGATATTCATGGTGTTTCTACCGTGGTACCAACGAATATACCACAGCACATGGTCAAAGATGCTGCGGGTAATTACTATTTTACTCATTCGAACCAAATATTTAAAATAGTAACGGATGGGTCAATCACTGTTTTTGCAGGAACTGGAAATGACAGTTATGCAGATGGGCAGGCAGAACAGGCAAGTTTCAGTGGACCGGCAGGTCTTGCATTTGATAATACGGGCAATTTGTATGTTGCTGACCGGGGAAATAATGTGATAAGAAAAATAACGCCGGAAGGTTTGGTTACAACGATAGGTAAATATATTGGCACGGGTATTACTGGTGATTTGTCAGTTGATGGAAATTTTGCCAATGCTGTAATGAATGCACCTTACGGACTTGTATTTGATAAAAATGGTGATTTATTAGTAAGTGAAAATCTTCCGCTTGTTGACGCTGTTTATGGTGCTATCCGAAGAATTTCCTTTTCAACCAATATCGTAAGTACTGTTGCAGTTGGTCTTAATTATCCGGAAGCTTTAGCCATGGATGTCTTTGGAAATATCATTGTTATTGAGGGTGGATTTTATACTCCTCAACTCAAAAAAATAACACCTGGAGGTCAAATAAGCATTATTGCAGGAAACGGCACTAATTCCGGAAGAGATGGTCAGCTTGATGGAGTCGGTTCGGCTTCTTCCCTTCCATATCTGTCACAAGGCGGTTTATTTATCAACCCAACGAATAATATAATCTACTTTTCTAATAATGTGGGACAACTTAGCCGGATTGAAAGCAATGGCTTTGTCCGAAAACTTTTTTGGCTCAAAGACGGGTTAGGTACGAATGATGCACGATGTATTCTGGAGGTAGATGATGCAGGTCGGATTACTTATGTAAATGGTGAAGCTCTGATATTACAATCAAATACAGTTGGTTATGGCGGCTCTTTTCTTAACCGTGACTTCCCGTTAACTATAAATGCCAATGGTGTAATATCCGGAGGTGTTATCGTATTTAGAAATTCCGAATTCATAACTTTTGCAAATGTATCCAGCAATGATGTAGCTTATGCTTCTAATCAATATGGGTTTAGCAGTTATCCAATGGCAATTCGGAATAAATACATTACGAATTATGTCGATAGGATTGTGGTTTCCGGTTTTCCTTATGTATGGCATGGCCAGACTTTTAATGGACCAACAAATACGGCAACTGACTTCTCAGGCACTAAAACCCTGGTCAACGATACGCTCTATCATCTGGATCTGATCTATGACATTCCTTTGCCTGCGATCAGTACAACCGCAGTTTGTGCAACCAATTCCGTGACTCTCAATGCCGGTGGTTCTGCCGGAAATGCAATCCATTTCAACGGAAGCAATTGTGCGACCATCCCCTTTCGGGAAAATGGGAAATATTTGGACTATTATAATTTAAACATATTTAAATTGCCAGTTCCAATCCCCGGTGGTGCAAGTATCGGATTTAATCCTTCAACTGCCTTTGAAGCCTGGATCAAACCGGAATCGGTATCAGGAGTTCAATACATTGTCGCGAAGGACAGTGTGGAATCAAACCAAGGACATATGGCCGTACTGATTAACAATGGAAAACTGGAATACCGTTTTAATACGGGTAATCCATCAAGCTTAATTATTGCAAAATCTTCAACAAATATACAAGCTGGCGTTTGGACTCATATAGCAGCCACCCACTGTGATTCAACCATGAGTGTGTACATCAATGGTGTGCTTTCAGGAACTGCACGTAATTTGACGGGCGTCTTCGCAATTGGAATTTATGATGCGGTTGCAAAAACAACAAGAGGTGACTATACTTTGGGTGCATTGAGTAAAACCCAATCTGGATTCAAGGGAAGCATGGATGAGGTCCGGTGGTGGGCGAGTCCACGCAAACAAGCCGATATCGTGGCCAATATGAACAAACAGGTTTTGCCTTCGAGCCCGGGTCTGGCACTCTATTATAAGTTCGATGAAGTTGCCGGAGATACGCTGATTGATTCTTCGATATCGAATAGGTCAGCTGATTTATTCAAAACCCCGGTCAGAGAGATACTATCTTCAGCCCCGATCCATTACAATTCATACCTGTGGTCTCCCGGCAATGCCACCACCCGTTCGATCACAGTAAATCCTGTCGGAACCTCACCTTATACCCTGACCGTGACCGATTACAAGGGAGCGGCTGGTTCGGTTACGCGTAATATTTCGCCGGCAGCAACTACATCAGTTGATGTGATTAAAGCGAGTGGAGATTCCTACCTCTGGCATGGAACCACGTATAGATCATCAAACAATTCGGCTACCTGGAAAAGTGTAAATGCTGCCGGCTGCGATTCGACAGTCACGCTGAACCTCACCCTTACTCCGGCTCCCGTACCTGTTATTACACCCAATGGACCAGTGAATCTCAGGGAAGGAGGATCGGTAACCTTAAGCACAGGCAACTTTGCCTCTTATGTGTGGTCTCCTACCGGAGCAACAACTTCTTCAATTACTGTAAATCCTGAAAATACAACAACTTATACCGTTACGGTCACCGACAGTTATGGCTTCAGTGCAACCACCAATATCACGGTGACGGTTTGCCATACGACCTATTCGACTGAAAAACTCGTGGGTTGCGGTTCATTCGCATGGCACGGAACCACCTATACCGCTTCGAATAATACGGCCACCTGGACAGGCACCAATCAGGCGGGATGTGATTCAATTGTGACTTTAAACCTCACGATTAATCCGCTTCCTGAGCCGGTCATTTCACCGGTGAATGGGGGTCTATTGTGCAGTTCAGGTACCGCGGAACTTGCTGCAAGGGCTTCTGGCAATGCCATCAGTTTCAATGGCACCAGCCGGGTTATTGAAGATTCGATGGGAGTTGATCCGGCAGGTGGATTTACCATCGAGGGATGGCTTAACCTGAGCAAGCCGGGTACTGTCGAGAGCTTTATCAGCCAGGTAAACTCAGGTCGTTCACTACCCTTTGATGCCTTTATCAATGCCGACGGAACTGTCGCCTTCGAAGTGGGCAACAGCGCTGCTTTAAGCTCGGTCACTACCGGTGTCAAGTTGACTGCCGGTCAGTGGTTTCACCTTGCCTTTGTGTACAATGCCAATGTGATCAAAATTTATGTGAATGGCAATCAGGCGGCTTCAGGCAGTTCGGTTACTCCGGCAGCCGGGATGATGAATAATTTTATGATTGGCAACCGTTCCGATCTAAGCAGGCCATTGTTTGGCACTGTTGATGAGATTCGGGTCTGGAACACTGCGCGGTCACAAAGCGCAATCGCAGCATCAATGAACAAACAGGTGGCAACAAACAGTGCTTTGCTGGTTGGTTACTACAAATTCGATGATCTGAATGCAGATTATCCTGCAAATTCGGTGACAGGAATTTCAACAGCCACCCTGATTGGTTCGCCGGCAGTAAAACCATCGGCTGCTCCTGTAAATTATGAAAGCTATCTCTGGTCGGCAGGCGGTGCAACAACTTCGGTGGTTACTGCCAATGTCGATGGCGTATCGTCCTTTACGGTAACAGTCACTGACGTCAATGGATGTAGAAATACAGTGAGTAAGGTCGTGCCAATCAGTAAGCCAAGTTCTTCCACTCAAACTGCTTCAGCATGCGGATCGTATACCTGGCATGGAGCAACGTATACCAGTTCTACCAATACGGCCCAATGGATCACTCCCAATGCGGCAGGATGTGATTCGGTAGTTACTTTACACCTGACCATCACCCAGCCCCAAACCACCACGGAAACAGTTACTGCCTGTAACTATTATGTGTGGCATGGACAAACCTACGATGCTTCAACCAATTCGGCAACATGGAAAGGGGTGAATGCAGCGGGCTGTGATTCGGTGGTGACTTTACACCTGACCATTCTTGAATCAACCTATAATATTGAAACAATTGTGGCATGTGGTGCTTCATATACCTGGCACGGCACAACCTATACAAGTGATAACGACAATGGGGTATGGGCAGGTGTCAATGCTGCGGGTTGTGATTCTATTGTTACCCTGAACCTTCATTTCAGCAAACCGCCGGAATTAAAGATCATCTCTTCTGGAATATTGGATCTTTGTGCGGGAGATACAATCACCTTGGGAGATATGAACGCAAACTTTATCCAGTATGCTTCTAAAATCACTGCTTTTAGTTCTCAATATTTTTCCGGCAGATATTCTGCAAACCAGATGCTGGGCGCACCGGATACCTATCCTGAATATGGTGATCTCCCTACAGCATGGTCGTCTTCAACTGAAAAAAGCAACAGGGAGTTTATTGAGCTTGAATTTGCAGAAAGCAAAAGAATCAACCTGATTGATATTTACGAAACCTATAATCCGGGAAGTATTGATACGGTTTATGTGAAAAATCAATTGACTGATCGATATGAGGTTGTATATACAGCTACTCCTGATTCTACAATTTATGGGTCCAGAATATTATCCATTCGTTTTCCGCTGACCAACTTCCCGGTATCAGAGGTGAAGATCACAATGAACTCACCTGCAGTGCCCGGTTTCAAAGGAATTGACGCCGTGGCAGTGGGAATGGAAAGGGATATCAGTTATTCCTGGTCGAATGGTTCACAAGAACGGACGATCAAAGTTACTGCGCCGGGAAAATATTTTGTGACTGCGACAAATGCCGTAGGCTGTATGTCGATCGATTCCGTAGAAGTTAAGGCGATACCTACACCTGTGATCACCGCCATTACCAATACCCAAAGTATTTGTTCAGGATCTGAAATCATACCGATTACGGCTACGGTAAGCTCTGCTGGAGCATTTTACTATTGGAGCAGAGACAATGATGCTGGTGTAAGCGGCATGAAAATTTTCGGTGACGGAGAAATATCCGGGACCTTGGTTAATCAGACCAATACCCCTCATGTCGTTACATATAGAATTACCCCGGTTTTCAGCGGATGTACCGGAGAGCCTGTAACTACAACGGTACTTGTAAATCCAATACCACCTCCGCCAACGATCAGTGTTACGGGCTCAGCTACAATTTGTAAGGGTGACAGTACAATACTGACTTCATCTCATGCTACCGGTAATCAGTGGTTTTTAAATGATGTTGTCATTATTGGCGCGGCTGCTTCGGGCTATAGTGCAAAGGTATCGGGTAATTACACGGTCAGGTATACTGATCAGAATATGTGTATAAGTTCCTCCAGCTCAATAACGACAGTTACTGTGAATCCATTGCCTGTAGTAGCAGCCATCACGGGCAGCCCCGAGGTATGTCTGGGATCGGTAACGACCCTCTCCAATGCGACGTCATCGGGTATCTGGAGCAGTACCACCTCCCCGGTTGCGACAGTTGATGCAAATGGAGCGGTTACCGGCATCCTGGCAGGAGGCTCTGTTATTCATTATATGGTTACAGCCCTTGGTTGTGCCACTACAGTATCAAAACCGATCAATGTTAAGGCGCTGCCTGCAGCCATAGCCGGAGCCAACAGAACGATCTGCCAGAATGAGTCCACCTCTTTGGGTGAGCTGCACGGTTCGGGAAGCAACTACAGCTGGACTTCTGTCCCAGCCGGATTTATTGCTGCCGGAGCCAATCCGACGGTATCTCCGATGGTGAACACAACCTATATTCTGACCGAAACCAGTACCCTTACCGGATGCAGCAATACTCATAGTGTTGTGGTGACAGTGAATCCGATACCGGCAGCGGTTGCGGGAGCCGACAGAATCATTTGTCTGAATGGCGGGACTTCACTTGGTGCAGCGGCTATAAGCGGGAATACCTACAGCTGGAGCTCGGTGCCGGCAGGATTTACCTCCGCGGAGGCCAATCCGGCGGTGAACCCTAAGGTAACAACCACTTATACCGTGGTCGAAACAGTTACAGCCACCGGGTGTACCAATAGTCACAGTGTGGTGCTGACTATCAAATCATTGTATATTCCTCAGGTGACAGGTGCGCAAGTTGTTTGCGCCGGAACAGCAGGAGTACCTTATTCCACAGCCGCGGTGATGACCGGTTACAAATGGACACTCCCTCAGGGGGCGAAGATTGTCTCGGGCGAAGGGACCAATGTGATCACAGTCGATTTCAGTCCGACCGCCTCTGTGGGAAATGTAGTGGTAAACGGGATCAGTGATTGCGGGTTCTTTACCACTTCAAACAATTATGCGGTTCTTGTAAATCCAATTCCTTCAACTCCGGGGATCATCGTGCAAGGGCATACCCTGATCAGCAGCACCGAAGCCGGTAATCAGTGGTACCTCGATGGCACCCCAATCTCTCTGAACGGAATCAATAAGCAATATACCGCCTTGATCAGTGGCAACTATACGGTGATCTCTACTCAAAACAAGTGCGCTTCATTGTCTTCGACGGCAGTTGCAGTAGGATCGATGGAGGCCACAGCTATTGAATTGTCGGTCTATCCGAATCCTAATCACGGTCAGTTTAATTTCAGGATTGAGACCGGTGAGCCGGCAGATCTGATCATCGATATCAGCAATAACAACGGAGAAATATTGTGGAGAAAGAACAAATTTTCTGTCGAGAAGAGTTATATGCTCCCTGTCGATATCAGCAATGTTCCACCGGGAATTTATACGATAAGAGTTCATAACAATAAGATCAATCAGTCGTCGAAGCTGATTATAACAAAGTAAAAAGTTTCATTAATGATAAATTATTCAGGCCATAAGGCAATGAACAAGGCTCTTACATACACAATTATACTAATACTGTTCTTTGCGGAAACAACTTTGGCACAGTCGCTTCCAACCGGACAGGAAGTACGTTACAACCCGATCTCTACGGCTGTCCCGTTCCTGACTATCACCCCTGACTCGCGTCATGGGGCGATGGGGGACGTGGGAGCAGCCACCTCGCCCGATGCCAATTCGCAATACCTGAATCCTTCGAAATACGCTTTCGCGGAAGGGAAATATGGTTTCTCACTTTCGTATACGCCATGGCTGCGTCAGTTGGTGAAAGACATCAACCTGGCCTATCTGTCGGGTTATTACCGGATCGACAACAACCAGGTAATCGCCTCCTCGCTGCGCTATTTCTCAATGGGCGATATCACCCTAACGGGAATGGATCAGACGAATATGGGAACGGTCAGTCCGAGTGAGTTTGCCTTCGACTTCAGTTACTCGCGCAAGCTGTCCGACAATTTCTCAGGCGGTGTGGCGCTGCGCTATATCCGTTCCGATCTCTCGGGAGGCATGGCCGGTTCGGGAGCCAACGCAGAAACTTACACCGCAGGGAATGCCTTCGCCACTGATGTCTCGTTTTTTTACACCAGCAGCTCAGGCGGTACCGGAGCTTCGAAAACATTTTCTGCCGGGATCAACTTCTCAAATATCGGATCCAAGATCTCATACGATCAGGGTTCGAACAAGGATTTTGTTCCGGCCAATATGCGGCTTGGCACCACTTATACCACCGAAATAGACGATTACAACACTTTCTCTGTTTCGCTGGACGCGAATAAATTGCTTGTTCCGACACCTACGTCGCAGGTGATTTACGGTTCGGATGGCAGCGTGGTAGTTCTTCCCGACAATACTTCGAACCAGTCGGTGATCAGCTCGATCTTCAATTCTTTTACCGATGCTCCGGGCGGGCTGAAGGAAGAGTTACAGGAATTCACCGTCTCCACAGGGGCGGAATACTGGTACCGGAAGCAGTTCGCGTTAAGAGCGGGGTATTTCAATGAGGCACAGAACAAAGGGAACCGCAAATTCTTCACCGCCGGGGTAGGTGTAAAAATGAATATTGCAGCAATCGACTTTTCGTATGTGATTCCTGTTCAACGGAACAATCCGCTGGCCAATACTATCCGGTTCACACTACTGTTTGATATTGATTCGTTTGCAAAAAAAAGAAGGAATTAATGTGCTAATATGCTAATGTGCTAATATGCCAATGTGCCAATATGCCATTTCCTAAAAGCCTAATAGTCTACAGCCTAAAAGCCTGATATCCCAATGTGCTAATTTGATCCGTCAGTCTTCGGCGTGAGCTCAGTCGAACGCTGACGGAAGGAAATATGAAGGAGAAAATTTGGTAATGAAGGAATTTAGCTGAATATACGTTATCTCACAATTCCTACATTGCCGTTGTTCCTGCATCACATCTGAGATGTCAAAACGAAATGCTGGTTTTTCAAAAATATCAAGTCCGCGACCGAGTTTTATTTTCCAACCATTATTAGCTAAAATGCTGCGATCATGCAAATCCTGAAATTCGTAGGTGAAGATGATTCCTGAATCCCTCAAAGATTCCGTAATTTCATCAAAGTTTGCCGTTGATATTGGCATATATTCTATTTCGTTCCATGAGACAACGTGCAAACTGATTTCCTCCTCTTTCTTTTTGTTTTGAATAAGGATTGAACAGAATTCTAACAGATTCCGAAATTGATGTGGATGTCTGATGTAAGGATCAATCAATGTAATTTCTGTTGCTCCTTTAAGATAATCACCAAATAGCTTTTTAAAGGAGATTCCTTTCTGATTATCCCTGATAATGATTTCTTTTTCTTTAAGTTCCGGCACAATTATTTCCGTGTGGACTGCTGATTTACCCGGATCTTCAGTCGGAGTGATTTCTGCAGCATCATCAAATGTTTCCCCATTTAACTTCTCAAGTGTTTCAATCCGCACTTTTTTGTTGGATGAATTGATTTTGTAGCTGAATTCAACAGGAGAATCCTTAAATGTTTCGTCAATCACATAAACCTGATCCTTTACTCGTTTCCGCCCCTCTACTGCAAAATCAATTAGTTCGAGTGCTTCCTTTTCGCTCATTTGCTTATTGGGGTATATTAGCTTCACCAACCCTGAGAATGTTTTACGGATAGCTAATTTGTCCCTGCCTGTATAGGATGGATCAAAGTCAACATACTGATCAACCAGATTGGTAAAATCATACTTCCGGAACTGCTTTAGGATTTCAGCCAAATAATCAACAATGAACCCAAACTCTTTAGAGAATACACTTTCCTTTAGGATATTGACTTCCCATCCTGGAATATAAAGATGAATACGATCGAGAAAAGCTCCTTTGATATAGGCTGCCGGGATGGATTCGAAAAGATGAGTCTCACGCAACATGAAAGGAACGGTGTGCTTAGTATTGCCCACAAATGCCATAGAAGCATAGGCTTGAATGGTTTCCTTTCCTCTGTTGAATGATTTATTAGCCATGTAATTTTGCATGATATTGACCATGTCGCCATCTGCACGCTTGGAACCAACCACCTGTTCAAATTCATCCAAACAAATCACATCCCAATACCCAACCAATCCGATTTTGCCTTTGCCTGTATTGCTTACAAATAGCCTTGCACTCGTCACATCACCACCTGAAACTAAAACACCATGAGGCGAAAGTTCTGAAAACACATGGGACTTACCGGTTCCTTTAGGTCCAAGTTCGATGAAGTTATAGTTGTTCTCAACATGAGTAATCAGTCTTGATAACTGGATCAATTTTCCCCTCCGGTTGAAGAATTCAGGATTCAATCCGATGCTATGCATGAGTAAATCAATCCATTCATCGGTATCAAAATGCTGTCGTTTTTCGATAATTTCTTCCAAATCGACTCCTGAAACTTGTATCGGTTTTACGGTTTCTATAACCCATCTGGATTTGATTCCGTCAGAGGAATCGTAGCCCATGGTTAAAATACACCAGACGCCTCCTCCACTTAATAATTTTTTATGCTTTTTGACAATAGAATCGGCAATAGCAACATGATCAATTCCTAAATTGGCAAATGAAGTCTCATAAAAATTGTCATCATCATTCAGAGTAACAAAAATCTTGTCGATGATCTTATGAGAACCTTTCTCCCGGATGGTTGACTTGACATACTCAGCTTCAGCACGATGGACAAAGTTGTTTTTGATCACATCTTTTACTTTTTCAATCCCATTGTTAATGACTTCTTCGTCATTGATCGCGCAATACTGACCAAGTAGAAATTCCAACACGTATGCCGGAACTACCGCATTACCTTTTACCCTTGAGGTTAAATCTTTCCTGACAACTTTCCCTTCAAAGTGAGTTAATATTTTCTCTTGTAATGTTGACATGTTCGAATTTTTAGTTGAATTGGGTATTATTTAATGACTTGCCAGTTTAACTGGTTTATTTTTGAGATATAGTTTCTAATGGCCTCAAGCATAGTATCAAAACTTGGTGAATCGGCATAAATCATTTGTTCCTGCATGATTGAATAATCTTTTTTCCAGGCATCCAGCAAATTGTCCGGAGGAATTGGATTGATCGTTCCCGGATTATGCAGCCTATAATCGACACCACCAAGCTTGGTAAACATTTGACGGTGATATACAATTTCAGTATAAAGTTCTTGATTTAATAACACTTTTTCAGCAAATGGAGAAGCCGCTAATTTGTAGATATCAAAAAGATGACGGCTCATTCGGTCAACCCGAATCTTTTCATCAGAACGTTGAAACTCTTCGTGTAAAAGAAATATTTTCTCCAAAAGGGTGCGTTCGGGATCAACAGTAGGAATATGGATGGGTTGCATTGCAAATGAAGCATCAGGATAAATTTCATCCAAAAATGAATTGAAAGTACGAATTGAAAACGGCTCAATCAGTGACCGGCATCCTAATTCTACCTGAACCCTGGGTCTTATGTAATTGGGTGATTCAATAACATTGGGATAATTAACAAGTATGATTATCGGATCCTGATCACTCGTAGTTATTTCTTCCAATTCCAGGCTAACGTCAACTCCCTTTTCCTTAAACCGCAAGCCTAATTCCGGATATAACTCTTCTATGATGTAAGTATTTGCTTTTTTCCGAAGATTTGTCCGTTGCTTTTTTCCTAAATCACCCTCAAACTCATAGAATCTGCGATCAACTGCCAAATCAATATCTTCCGAAAATCGTTCAATCAGGCCCCAGGCTTTGCTCAGTGATGTACCACCTTTAAACACCATGTGTTTCCCGATTTCCATTTCAAAAAGAATAGAAAGGGTTTGAACAACCCACCAGTCCTTTTCGACAGCATAAGCAGGCAGGTTCGCTTTTTCACCAGTATTCCGGAGAATTTCGGCTTTAGTATCGTCGGGTATATTGTAAAATTTATTCATCAATTGCTTTTTTCATAATTTGCTTAATCCATTCCGGCGCCAGTTTAATATCATGTTTTAGGAGTTGTAAGTCTTCCTTTTTTAAGAGCTGAATGATTTGCTTTAATTCAACAGGTCTTACCTTGTCCTTGCCAATCTCCCGCAATGCCTGAATCACTAAAGAACTAATCTTACCTTTAGCCATCAGGTTTTTGGGTGTAGTTTTTTTCAGCTTTATCGTTCTTTTACCGACTTTGATTATACGAGCCGCGCCATCGGTCAAAAAGACCAGCTTTAATGGGATCTGGGTACTTAAACCCAATGCATGTAAGGAATAGGCACCAGTGGGAACCAATCGGATTTTATCTCTTTTAGCAATGGCTTGTGCTACTTCTTCTGCTGATGGCAATACCTCCCCAATGTACGAGTTCATTTTTGGGCGAACATAAATTCCATGAGCAACCACCTTAATAAGACCTTTGTCCTTTAAAGCTTGCAATGCTTTCCGGATGGAATCTGCCGACCCCTTGTCGGCGAAATCATCAGGAAACAGCAAAGAACCTGCAGCCCTTGCCTTTATCGATCTTTCTATTTTATATTCAACTCCTTGCATGGTAGTAATTGCTACTATTATTTCACAAATTTAGTAAATATTTGTGAAATTGTCTGTCGCAAATAATGTCAGTATTTGCGACAAAAATATCTTGTTAATCCAATCAAAAATCAGACTCAATCAAGGTGTTATTGATTACTTCCTGAACGATTAACGGATTCAAATCATCGTCTTTGTCGTAGATTTTAAGCTTCAGCAGACTAATGTTTCCGATATCGCCCCGGAGCATTAATTCGCATCCAAAGCTACGCTCACTAGGCAGTTCGGAAGTTGAACTCATTTGAATGGTTACCTGATTCGAAACCAATTCCAAGTCGCGATAAAGCCCAACCAGAATTTCCCGTTCTTTTTCATTCCTGGATACTCGTTGTTCCTGAAGGATTTGAATGCGCAGAATATTTGAAACCACCCGAAGGTTCTTGCTGATCAATACTGGCTTCACTTTTTTAATTACCTCAGTCCGTTTACGGGCACTTTCAATTACCGGCACAATCAATTCCTGCAAGCTGGCCCCACCGTGTACAAACTGATGTCCAACTCCTTGCTTTTTATACCGGTTGACCGACTTTGGTACGAGTACAAATAAATCAGACTCAATCCGATTGGTTAGCTTTAATGGTATTTTGTAACCTAAATCTTGTTTCCGGTCATTTTTGATTATTGCGTAGCGATTGTGAGTAAGTATTGCACCTTCTTCGTTTAAAGGTTCTTTGTCCGACTCTTTGATTGTGCGGTCGTTGTAAATAAAACCATGATCGGCGGTTATAATTACACGGGACACATTGTACGACGAATGTAATTTCTTTACCATGGCTGCCAGTTCAGCGATTCCATCAGCAACCGCTTTAAATGAATTGCGTTCCGACGGCCGTTTATCACCCACAGCATCAATGCAATCGTGATAAATATAGACCAGCGACGACTTGAAAATATCGCGGTTAGCTTGTTGCGAAAACCCTTCAATTTCGCCGTAAGCAAAAACCTGTGCGTCCTGAACCTGTTTCTTCAATATTTTTGACCGGTTTGCCAACCCCTCCGTACTGATATCTTCAATAAACAATTCTGCATCTTTTAGATTGATTGTTTTGGTTGTCAGCAAATTGGCCATACCGAATTGAGTGGTCGATGGAATTGAGGCCAATTGATGCCGAATAACCGCTTCGTTTTTGCTGTCACCATGAAGTTCAGAAAGCAAACTCATAGCCGATTCGTATCGCAGGGCATCCGAGATGATCACAACGATCTTCAGTTCGTAAGGCACAATCTCACGTTTGATAAAATCATATTGCTTTGGTGTAGCGAGATTCTGATAGCTAAACCCTTGTTCCGAAAAACATTTCAGCCACTCCCGGTTCAATTTTTCCAGAAAGTTTTCATATCGGTCCTCCAGCAAATCTTTCAACGGATCTAACTGAATAAAATCGGGTAATTCTGAAATATCAACGGAGCGATAATTATCAATGGACTTGCGGTAATTTTGGTCAATCCGATAGAAATCCTGAGCGTATTTTTCAATGTACTCGTCAGGAGAATCATAAATGTAGCCGGAGATTTCATTCAGTTGACTATTGATATTGGCCAGATAGATTAAAAACCGAACTGTATTCGACAATTGTACATTGTTTTCACGAAACATGGAAACCCGCTCGAAAACCTGTAATGCGGTTTGGGGTTTGAAGTCGATTTCACGAATTCCTGAACTTAGGATTTTCCATTTCATAAAGGTGGTCAGGTAGCCAAACTCTGATTCGGAACCATAAATTTGAAGCAGGGTTTCTTCCTTGATTTGGCTATCGTTTGATTCCAGGAGTTGAAGAAATTGATCAGCCAGCTTTGGATTATTCAAGGCACTCTCGCTCAAATTGCTGAGCATGGACAATACCACACCATCCTGAATTTTTAAGCTTTTGTACGGATCATCTGGTTTTTCGTCCAACGTATAAGTGATCAGGTTGTATTTCAGTCGATTTTGAAGCTCAATCAAGGTTTGCTGATTCAATTCTTCGAGGGTAGTGTTGAAATAATCACGAACAGGCTGAACAAGGAATGGATAAAGAATATTTGCATCGATTTTCCTGAAAAAATAATCCCTGTTTTCCTCCTGTCCGGGCAAACCAAGGCATAAAATTTTAGCCAGAATGGTTTCCCAGCGTTCAATTTTGGTGAATCGCAGAAATGCAGAGATCAATCCAATAACCAATTCCGATTCTTCGAAACGGGTTCGGGTCAGCAATGGTGCCACTACCTTTTGTATCGGCGTTCGCGTTAACTCTTTGATGTATCGTTTGGCTAACGAGCGTTGGTTGGGAGCCAGTTGAAACTGGTCCATAAAATCGGCTACGTTGTCGAGGTACAAAACCTTGTTGGCGACCAGTAAATCGAGCAAAGGAAAATGCTTGTAATCATCCTGAGTGGATGGCATGGGTTGCTGAAAATACAGAAAGACCTTCTCCGAAGACCATTCTCCATGAAGCATCACTTTCAGGTAGAAATTCCGGTTGTCAAATGTTACTTTGCGGATTCCCTCCAAATCCATCGCGAGATATTCCTCCTCGTGCTCCTTTTCTTCGTCAAAAAAGAAGAGTACCCGAAGTTGTGGGTATTGCTGAAAATATTGTTCTATTCGTTCTTTTAGCATTTCTTAGTTCCCAATGTTATTGAACCCCGCCGGGGTTCCGGTTCATCTGTTGCATCGTTTTCCCGGGTTTGCACCCGGGGTTATTCATATTCACCCCCTTCGGGGATGGGTTTCTACTCGTTTCTTGTCCGTGGGTTGACACCCGCGGTTATTGAGATTTTCCCCCTTCGGGGATGGGTTCATTACCGATTCCTCGACCGTGGATTTCACCACACGGTTATTGAAATTTAGCCACTTCGTGGCGGGGTGCGGCATTGACTTATTTCATTAATGTTAGAACGTGTGTAAGCTCTGAAAGAGCTTTATCTGAATAACCGTGGGTTTTTACCCACGGCAGAGCAGACGGATCAACATCAGCCCTGAAAGGGTTGAACCTCTATTACTTTATAGCTGCAACCACCCCTTTAAACAATTCATAATTAACCGTTACGCCATCGTCCAGATCAAATTCAATTTGGTGGTCGGCGCAATCTTTTAGGAGCAGCTCGTAGCGCACGCATTCATCGTATTGCGTCCTAAGGGTATCCAGTCGTTTTTGATCATCGCGCGAAAGTCCACTCATATTTTCCAGTAACCCAATTTCCTGCTGCAAATACTGAAGGTGCTTCAACAGGTATTTCGAGCGAATCTTTTCTGCCGTGAAGCGGTTCATCCGGTGCATGTAAGTTAACACCTGAAAGGCACCTTTCGCTGACGCAAAGAGCCAGTAGATAGGCTTCTTTTTGTACGTTTGGCAATGGTCTTTCCAGAAATCCTTTACCAGGTATTTTTCAATTTCCTGATTTAAACAATCCACCAAAAAGTTTTTGTTTTGAGTGAGTGTTTCGGCACCCCAAACTACCTCCAGAAAATAGTTTAAACGGTTGACTGCATCGTCGGCAAAGGTACAGTTGGAACCCATCAGTGGGATAATGCCATCATCATCAATTTCAAATTCGTGTCCGTTGAAGTTGTAGGTGCAAACCTCCTCGTGTGTTGGGTTTGGATGTGCAATTTGCAAACCCGGTTGATCCAGTCGGTAGCGGCCCATCATACAACCAATGCTATACGAAACAAGTTGTTTCATTACCACATCGCGCTTTATGGGTAATTCTGGTAAAGGTTTGGTTTCGTCAACAAACAATTCCCATTTGCCATGCTCCAATTTCCATTGGCGACGTTTGTGCATGTCTTTGTTTGTTTTCTCCAATGCTTTGGTATCCAATTCCTCCTGCAAAATGGTAATATCTTTCAATGGCACAATTGGGTCAAGCTCATCGTTAAGCCCATAAATATCAATGAAAATGTGGTTCAGCTCTTCCTCGTTTTCGTGGAGCCGGTAAAACAACACCGACCACAACGCCACAAAGTCCTGAACTACTTTTTCCAAAAATACCCCATCCTGAAGGGCGCTTTGCAACCTTGATTTAACAAACTGCGAAGAAACCATACCGACATCGCCCAGAAGAGCATCAAATAAAGGAGTGGTTTTAAAGTCCCAAGAAGTTTCACGAGAATCCAAGTCATTTCTTCCGACACTAATTAAATACCCTACTTTAGATTCAATAGAATCCAAATTGGCTGGCAGGATTATAGGAATATTTGATACTGTACCTGCTCCAAAATTGAGGGTTGGATTTAGAACTACTAATATTTTCTGTATAACTGGAGAATTTAAAAGAGCTAATAGAGAGAAGGTATTTTGAGATGGATTCATCGTTGATCCTGCCGAATCGAATAAAGCTCCATAATCAGTAAATCGAAAACTTGATACACTCGAGGTTAATGCACTCCAAGTTATTCCATTTTTGAAGTACTTATCTTCGCTTCTAATTTCCTTGGTATAACTTCCTCCATTGTATCTTTTCACAATTGCATCCTTAAGCTCTTTTCCGTCATTATACCAATTAATAACATATTCCTTATTTCCATACCATTTTTTAAATTGCCCACCCTTATTTAAAGGGAACCATTTTTTTCCAGAATTCAGAGCTTCTTCTCGTGAAGAATATCCAACACCTAAGTTATGTTTCTCAATTTCATGCCAAAACCTTAGAAATCTATTATTGTCAGTTGTCGCTAAACCCTTTTTGGGATTTGCAACACTCTTTAAAGTTAACCCAGTTAAAAATGCATTTAGCAATTTTTTGCTTACCCAGTAGGCAATTGGGCTACCCGGTATTTGTGAAAAAGTGGATTGGGGAATGTTAGCATATCTGCCGTTATCCTTTTTTGGAAAAAGATATGGAGTATTTTCCTTTCTATCAATATCATCAATAGTTAAATATGAGTATTGACCCGTTTTTATATTTTTTGATTTTTCAAGAATCAACGAGGCTGTCCCGAAGGCTATTCCAATTATATGCCACCCAAAATGTGCAAGACTTACTATCGAATAATTGTCTAAAATGTGATTACGCAATTTTTCATAGGATAAAAGAAACATCCAAGACTCCATTGTGATGCATCCCAATCTAGCATTTAATTCAAGTCGATCGATCATTACCTCAATGAATACTGCAAACAAATCACTTTTTGAAAGTGGATAATGTTGATTGATATACTGTTTTAATTCACCATTCATATTGCCTTGTCCCATATAAGGAGGATTGGCGGCAATAGCCTCGTATCGGGTGCTTAAAATCACCAGAACTTCAATAAACGGTACAATTTTCTGCAACAACACTTCTTCTAAATTATCACGAAAGGCTTTGTTTTTGATGTTCTCCACACGGGTTACAATAAAGCTTCGTTCTTCGGCAGAAAAATCAAACTTCATTACCGAGCCCAGGTTTTGTGCTTCTTGCATTAATTGCAGTGCTTCGCTTAACTTTTCTTCAAGGGGCCGGCCTTCACTTCCCAGAAAATCCAAAATTTCCTGTCGGCTAAAATTCGCCGGAGCAGGCATGGCAAATACCTTCGGCAGAATATTTTTATGGAGGATCTCCGGATATTTCGAAGCTGCTTTCATCAAAATGGCAAACCGGGACAATTGAGCTGCACGAAGGTCAATGTCCAAACCAAACAGGTTGTTTTTCAAAATGCTTTCTACAGCTTCTTCGGGCATGTAATACTCTTCCAAATACATCTGGAACAACAACTCAAAACCTTCTACCAGTATATGGCCGGAGCCAGCTGCTGGATCCAGCAATTTCAATTGGGATATCTCGCTAATCATTGGGTCGCCTAACGGCTGGTCCGGGCTTTCAACCAAATACTTCAATCCGGCTTTCAATGGTGAGCCGGGATGTTTATCGAGCCAAATCTTACCCACAGTGTTTTCCACCATGTATTTCACAATCCAGTTGGGAGTAAAAATCTGGGTAGCTGCCGGAATGTCTTTGGCTTCTGCTTTCTGGTTCTTTTTAAACTGGGCAAATACCTGATCTTTCTTCTCCGAAATATAAAACTGGTACAACCATCCAATCAACTCCACCTGACGGTAATCGTCGTCCGAAATGGCCGTTGTGGTATTCAGGAAATGAATGAACCCGGTTTCATTCAGCATATCAACCGGAAGCAGCAATTCGGTATAATCATCTAAACGACCAAAAATATTGTTGAGTAACGAATGAGAGTGGCAATAGCCGGTGAGCAAAATAGCAAAAGCTTGGGTGTCTTTGGAATAATCCGTCAAGACCAGCTTCAGACGGGTCTGCTCTTCTTTGTTCAAAAAGGCAAACTGTCCGCGGCGGGCCCGTTGCAGAATCAGCGGTGTTTGCGCCCCATCTGCTCCATATTCCAATTGAGGTACATCGTAACTGTTTTTCGACAGAATACGAATGGCCATCATCCGGTTAAACCAGGTATAAGCTGCTTCCTCCACCACCTGATCGAATCCCTGGTGCTTGACTGCATGGTTCAAGGTTTCCCAGCGTTTCATCACCGAAGGGTCGTCAATGATTTCTTCGCGATGAACAATACCGCCTTCTACCTTTTCGGGGCGGCATTCCACATTTCCGTTTTCATCAAAACCCCAGTATTTCAGTTGTCGGGATACTCCATCGCGGATGATATTTCGTGCCTTTTGGGCAAAGGTCTTTAGCTGACTGGTATTCATTCTTTCGTTTTATCTACTTAATGATGATGGTTTTTTTCTCTTTCAACAAAGCCAGCATTTCCAACTTCGCTTTGGCCAGGTAATCATCCAGTTCTTTTTCGTTGCGGATTACCGTTGCCAATTTTGAAATGTAATATTCCTTTGGTTCTCCAACCGCAGAGGTTTGACCTTTGCTTTGATCGGGCTTCTTTGTGGCGGCAAAAGCAATAATCTGGAGCAATTGTTCGCTTTTAAAGGATGCTGCATTCGACAATTCAAACCGGATAGAAGTGATCGGTTTAAGCTTCCGGATACGCGCCAGATTATGCTCTTTATCTCCATAAATATGACTTTCTGTAACTCCCAGTTTTTTGGCTTCATTGTCCAGTTCGGCAAATATCTGTTCGTAAGCAACCACGGTTTCATTCAATAAAGCATCTTTTAATTGCTGAATTGATGCTTTCAATTCGTCATAAGCTTTACGGATGTGCCTGAAACTTCGGGCAGGATCATCTGATCGGAAAAATTCGCCCAACGAATCGGCTTTTTCCTGTTCGGTAGGTTCAAGGCTGCTGAAATTGTCTTTATTTTCAGTATAAAAACCCTGGATGCTGTTGTAGGCATCCATCGCCCGGCCAATGAATTCTACCAGCGATTTACATTGATCGTATTGGTTTTTTACGGCATCCTGCTCATCTTTTAGAACTGCGAACAGGCGTTTCGGGTCCCTGATTTTAATCCAACTGTCTAATTTCTGACACAGCGAATTGAAATGAATTCCAAACGGATACTTTCCATAATACGTTTCCTGAAATTCGTAATACGTATCGTATATTTTCGAAAGACTCTCGTTGATACCATCATACAATCGGTTTCCGTCGGTAGTGGAAGGTAAATCCTGATTAAATATATTCCGGTAGCATAACAGGGTTTCATCAATTACCCCCTGCGAGATTTCTTCACCATCGCGCACTACACACGCAGTACGTTCATTGGTGTTCAATGCTTTTTCCACAAAATCAACCGGTTTGTAGCGAGGTTGGTTGCGGTATTCCAACTCACGTTTCTTCTTCCGGTTGAGCTCCAGAATCATGTGAATGGTAGCCACATCTTTCCAGCCAAACGGAATTCCTTCGAACTTCTGAATAATGTCGGCAACAGTCAAAATTCCACCCATATTGGTAATGTGATCTTCAACCATCTGTTCAGCCGGTGTCAAATCGTTAAAGCTTGATGTTTGCTTGTCGCGCACCACTTTTCGAAGATCATTGGCAGTTATTACGTAGCCATTGCTCAATTTGTGGTGTTTGTAAACCATGCCAATGTGTTTGGCAATCAGATTCTTGTAGCGTTCATTGGGTTTCGAACCATTAATCGCATCGGGTTCAATAATAATTTGACCACTAATAAAATTGGTTTCAGCAAACTTTTCAGTAAACTTTTTTGTGATCTTTTCAGATAACTCTTTGTTACGGAGCTTAAATGTTTCAATTGTTTTGATGCGCTCTCCGGTGCTTGATCCGGAGTTATTCATGAAATATTTGACATTCTTACAGTACCAATCAAAATCTTTCATTAATTGCTTATCAGCAGTAAACCACTCGTTTATGCAGATAGAAAGATTGCTGATGCTATTGCCTAATGCCAACTGTGCGGCATGTTGTCTTTCAAATAGGATAACTGATACAGATACATCACCATTGCGCAAAAAGAACTTCTTATCAATTTCATAAGCCACTTTAAAGTCGTTCGACTCATATCGCTCTTTACTTTCAATTTTCAACAGGCTTCGAATAAAACGGTCTGCTTCGGTTAATCGATCTTCGCCATTCGGTACAATGTCTTTGATGAAATTGGTCAGGTCCATTTCATCTTCATTGAAGAAGAAATAATTTCCACGTTCCTCCCGGATAATACTTTCTTCCAGCAGTTTGTCCAATACTGCTTTAATTTTATTCTGAAGCTGAAGTTTATTTTCATCCAGATTCGTCATCATCAGAATCGTCAGGTTATCCAGATTTGAAGGGAAAGTCAGACGAATGGAGTCCTTCAGATTGGAAATCATAAATAGGTCTTTTACCACCCGGGTAGCAAACTCATTTTTTTCTATTGATGGAAGTTTTAAAGCGTTCTCTATGGCCCTTCGTCCGCGTTGTGTCAGGTTTGATGAGAATTGATCGTTGTAAAATGCGTCAAACGGCATAAAGGTGCCAACTACCTCGTCTTTGTGCGCTTTGGCAGTATAATGGGTAATGCTCAATATCGAACGTTCATTGTCCTTCACTTCTTTTATTACAAATTTCAGCCCCTGAAACGATTCAAAAACATGCGAAATCAATTTGAATTGATAAGGAACAAAAGGATAAGCCAGAATGAAATCATCCATTTCATTGTAGCCTTTGTATAAATCGTGATGAAGTTTAAACTGGTTTTCGATGGCATCCTGATTACGGTGATAAAGTTCTGATAGTTCTTTAATCCCGGTCGAATTTTTCTCCAAAACCCTGACCTGGGTAATGTAGGAAGCATCAGCACTTTCAAGCGAAATTCGGGTGTCGAACCGGCCCAGAATTTTCCCGAACTCATCGTTTACATCAATGGAACCAACGTTTTCTGAAACTTCATCCAACGATTGCTGTGCAGTACAAGCAATCCATACCTGATTGTTGCAGTCCTCACTAACCCGCTCAATGATATTTTGGAAATTCAGCAAAAGTTCTTTGTTATTTCCAATGTACTGTGAGATTTCATCCACCAAAAATATCAGGCGGTAATTGTTGTCTTTTTCAGCCAAATAATCCTTTAACTCAGGAATCAAGGTATCTTTAATCGTTACCCGGAAGGTTTCAGGGTTGGAAAGCTTAACCCGCAAAGAGTCAGTATCCATTTCAGGAACCAATGATTTAGCCAGTTTGAGAATGGTATCCAATTCATACGAAGCAACATCAGCGGCCTGAGTCTCCCAATTATAACCGGATTCTTCCTGAAGCCTGGTTTTAAATTCGGCAAATGCTCCTTTTTTGTCAAGGTATTTTTCAAATAAGATGCCCAGCGGAATGTCGCTTGAGTTATATCCTCTGAACCGGTTTAACATGCTCAGAAAGATGCGCGTCAACCGTTCTCCGCTTCCATCATCCGTTTCATCCTCCACATTAAAAATGATGTTTTCAATGTGCGTTTGTTCTATCTTTCGCTTCAGTTGAATTACATTCGAAACAGTCACCTCACTCAAATCATTTTCCTTTTGGTGCTTTTCTACATTAATTCGGTAGTGTTCAAAAGCCTTTTCCGAATTAGCTGAATCCAAACAATAGTGGGCATATTTAATAAAGTGAGATTTACCAGAACCGTAATATCCATTGATCCAGATCCCTGTTTTTCCTGCTTTTTTATTCAGAACAGTATCCAGAAAGTAGTACAGTTTTTCAATTAAATCGGAAGTAAAAACGTATTCCGTAATTTCTGCATCTACAGTAGCTTCCTTCTGATTACTGACAACAACTGCGGAATTTATTACGCGATCTATTTTTCTTTCAAAGATTTCAGATAATTGCATTTGGGTATGATAAGGTAGGTTAGTTGATTAGTTTGATTGCCCGGTAGGGATTTTCATCGTTTAACAGATTAAATAGGCTATAAAAATCCTTCACTTCGCCCGGGTAAAAAAGAATTAACTTATATTTTTCTCCGATGAAGTATTTCTCAAAATTACTTAAAAACTTGCTGGTCCTCAGGTATGGAAAAACTGAACCAAAACCATGGATGATCACATAGACTTTTTTATCCGTATCGCCTTCTGAAAAGTGCAACTTGATGTTCTCATTCATGAACTCAAAGAATCCATCGCTTTTTGCTTCCCTGATCAACGACTCAGTGACCTTCTCCGGAGTCTGCGATTCTTTTTCGAGAAAGAAATCAAACAAAGTTTTTGCTCCGAATTTCTTTTGCTTAAGAAAAGCACAAAACACGTCGAATATGTCCAAAATAAGCACATCCAGATAATTATTAGGCCGTTTCAGCCGTTCCTTGATTACTAAAATCTCATCATGAATTTGATTCTCATTTTCAGGAGGATAAAGGTACATGTAGGCATTGGAAAACAGGTTTCCCGTTGCCGGATCCTGAAACTCTTTATTGCTCATTCGTTCGTATAACTCGGTAATCGTCATTGAATCATTTATTTATCGGTTGAAAACAAGCTTCCAAAAACCAGATTTCACTATTCATTTTAAACTGATTCCAAAAGGAATCATCGACATTGGGCGAGGTAAGCATATCGCCTTTTAACAATCCTGAAACCCGCAATAAACTCCGGTAATTTGAAAGTGTTTTCTTTAACGTCGTTTCAGACCACGCTGCAACTATTTCATTTCCGGAAGCAAGTTCATCAACTGCCATTTTGTAATAAAAAGTTTCCGGCAATATAGAATCAATATAGAATCGCTTGACAGTAACCAGGAAATGCAGATCAAAAAGTATTCTGTAAGTTTTTAGGCATAAGTAAAAGAATAATAACCTTTGTTCGGGTTCTGTACTTTGATCAAAACGATCCCAAAAGCCGGGTTCAGTGTGTTTATTTCTTTTCCTGATTTCACGCACAGCCCTTCCCCTGGTTGCTTCCGAATTAATTTGCAGGAGGTTGTTCTCTTTTACTTCTTTGGCCAGACCATCCTCTACATTATCGCTTTTCAAAATCTGGACAAGACTGATAGTCTCATTAAACAGGATTCCGTTTGATGAAAATGTACCGTTATATTTTAAGTTTCTCACGATTATTTCTTGACATTTGGTTCATTTGGGCTAATCAATAGCTCCTTCACATCTACCTCTAAAATATCAGCAATCTGGTACAAAATTTCAATATTGGGCTGCCTCCTATTTTGGACATAAACATTCACCATATTGAAACTTTTCCCAAGTTTCTCAGCAAACTAAATTTGCTTAATCCCTTTAATTTCAAGAACCTATTTTATTTTATTCATTTTTAA
>JBAXOA010000045.1:0-29492 GCA_037133495.1 Mariniphaga sp.
TCAAAATTTCAAAGAACTTTTAATAGTATAATAGATGTTTTGAACACTCTTAATTGATAATTCATAATTCATTAGCCATTACTCCAGCATCTTCACTTCTTCATTAAAATCAAACTGCAAATCTTCATGAAGGGTTGAAATTGTTTTTTTGATTCGCTCAATCTGGCGGGTAAAAATATTTTTGATGGTTATATTCGTTCGGAAAGGCACTTCTTTTTTAAATTTTTTGCAGAAATAAATTAATAACTCTGCCTCAGTTCGTTTTTGACCTGAATAGCGAATATGCTGATTGGTGAAAGCGAGTATTTTTCGGAGTCCTTTTTTGGTAAGATAGGGAGTGTTTCGACTCAGTTCACTGAATAGCTGGTCTATTTCCGTTTTTACATTACAGATATATTCAGGTTCGTCGTCAGCTTCAAAAAGCAGGTACGAAAGTAACTCCTTATTTTCTTTCTTATACCTTGCCAACCGGATGCACAAATCTGGCAAATCACCAGAAGGGACATTATTCAATGCCCTTCGTAGTTCATGAAGCGAAACTTTGGTCATCGTTTAAACCGGTTTTTACGTAGTGGTTCAAGTAGATACTCGAGTCCGTTCAACTTGATTTCGTAGATTGTTTGTAATTGAATACCTAATTTGCCGGCCGGAAAACCTTTCTGCTCAAACCACTCGAGGTACGAAACAGGCAGATCACACAAGAATGAACCTTTATATTTTCCAAAGGGCATCTGGGTAACTGTAAGCTGAATTAAAAGGCCGGGATCAGGGTTCATAACGGTTGAATACAATTAGCTAATCAAGGTATCTGGAATAGTAAAAGTATTTTTGGTCTCCCCTTTATAAGAATATCCTGCCTCTTCGACCAAAAGCTGTACTTTAGCGGAATCGATTCCATCGCCCGAAACTCTTACCTGACCGCTCGACACATCGGCAATTACATCGTCAACACCGGAGATAGTCTTAATGCTTTTCTCAACGTGGGCTTTGCAATTTTTGCACGTCATCCCTTCTACTAAAAAAGTCTTGATTGCCATATTATCAGTCTTTAAAATTCTCTCTTTTTCATTTTTATTTGCCATCAATTTTAAAATTATTCCATTTACAAGCAACAGCGCAAGTACAATAGATGCGGATAAATGCAACCAGCTTCCGTCGTTGTGATTGTGACCGGAATGATTCATAAATCCTGTAAACCATTCAGCCGGCAAAAAAGCATCGATAAAGGAACCGGCAAGCAAAGCTCCGCCAATTATCGTGAAGAGGTAAGCCATCATTGCCCCTTTCCCAAGTGATTTAGCTAATACTGATATTGTTGCTACATTCGTTGCCGGACCCGCCATCAGAAAAACCAGTGCGGCTCCGGGGGATAAGCCTTTCATCATCAGTACTGCAGCAATTGGTACCGAGCCTGTAGCACAAACATACAACGGAACAGAAACAGCCAGCACTAATAACATATTCAGCCATTTGTACGCAATGTAAGTTGTGAAAAAATCCGGAGGAATCAGCAGTGTCAGTACTGCAGCAACTGCTAATCCGATTATAAGCCATTTCGAGATATCCTGAAGAAAATCAACAAAACCATAACGCAGCAGTTCAATTATTTTTCCTGTAAACGATAGTGGCACTGAATCATTAATTATCTTTGGGTTAACCTCTTCTTTAATATTTTTTTGAAATAGATTGGTAATTATTCCCCCCGTCACACCGGTAATAAACGCAACCACAGGTCGTATTATGGCTAATGGCCAGCCAAGCATAGAGTAAGTTACCATAATTGAATCGACTCCAGTCTGAGGTGTAGAGATCAGAAATGAGACGGTGGCTCCTTTCGAGGCTCCATTCTTCAGAAATGATAATCCGGCAGGAATAACACCGCACGAGCATAGTGGCAATGGAACACCCAATAATGACGCGTTAACAGACGACTTCAAATCGTTCCTGCCCAAGTATTTACCAATTCGTTCCTTGCGGATAAAAACATGCAGAAAGCCCGCAAAGAAAAACCCGATCATCAAAAAGATGGCCATTTCGTTAAACAACTCCCAAAAAGCTTTAAAATAACTAACGATCAATTGCGTCATTCGGATCGATTTTTAAATTTCATTCAAAGATAGAACATTTGGGTTAAACAAATTGTTTCCTTGGCAGTGTTGTCTTAGCGGTATTCTTTCAGGCTGATTTTGTCCTTTTGAATGGTGTTTTTCTGGACAATCAATTGGTAAATAAATTTTAACAATAATCCATTAAATGAAAATCCCTGATTTATCTACAAACTATTTAGGACTTAAACTGAAAAATCCGATAATAGTAGGAAGCAGCAGCCTGACAGATTCTGTCGAAAAATTGATTAATCTTGAATCTTTAGGTGCTGCAGCAGTAGTTTTAAAATCTCTTTTCGAGGAGGAAATCCTTATGGAGATGGAAGAGACAATTCATACCATGACCAACCGGCATTTTGTATTCCCGGAATCGATGAATTATATGGAGACAACGGTTAAGGATAATATTTTAACAAATTACCTGGAGCTGATCAGGGAAGCAAAGAAATCGGTTAAAATACCTGTTATAGCCAGTATTCATTGTGTCTCTTCGCAGAAATGGACCTATTTTGCCAAAGAAATAGAGAAGGCAGGTGCTGATGCAATAGAACTAAATCTATTTTTTCTCTCGTCTGACAATCAGCGTGGTGAAAAGGAAAATCTGGAAGCGACAATGGAAATTATCACCAAGGTAAAGTCGAGCATTCAGATACCTGTTTCACTGAAGATTGGCGCATTTCAATCAAACCTGATCAGATACGCCGAAAATATCGATCAGGCAGGAGTTGAAGGGATAGTCCTCTTTAACCGGCCCTGGTTACCAGACATCGACATTAATCATTTGGTTATCTCTTCAGGGTTTGTTTTTAGTTCCCCAACTGACCTGGGAAACACACTTCGATGGGTATCATTGATCGCCAGCCGTGTGAAAGGAGATATCGCTGCCTCAACGGGCATTCATGACGGTGCCGGCCTGATCAAACAATTACTGGTCGGAGCACAAGCAGTTCAAGTTGTTTCTTCATTGTATATCAATGGATTGAATCACATTGAGAAAATGCTTAATGAATTATCCAAATGGATGATCACGCATAATTTCAGTACAATCGAAGAATTCAGGGGACGATTAAGCCAGGTCAACAGCGGAAATCCTGCAGCATGGGAACGTGTGCAGTTCATGAAACACTTTCGTAATTTTGTTTAGTGAACAGAACAGGGATTTAAATTTCGGCTTTTGAGAAAATTGCCGCTTCATTTTTGTGTTTTTCGTTCTATTGAGCCAAAAACCTGTAGGTAATCGTACCTGTCTGATGTTCAGGAGCTTTGGAGTCTTCATTAAACCAGGTTTTCTCAGCTGCCTGTTTTGCATAAGCCAGAATTGTCAGATCAGAAATTTGTGGGTTTGGACGGGGATTCGCACTCAGCACAGCGCCGTCACGCCCGACAACAATATCAACAATCACCTCGCCACCACCCTCGGCCAGATAAACCGGAATTGGCAACCTCGCATGGTAGCGGTTCTCGAGGGAATAGTGAATATTCGATTTTCCCTTGAAATTTGATTGTTTAACCTCTTCGCGGGTTTTCCCCTCGGCATTGTCAACCGGCATTGGGATATCCCCTATCTTGGGAATTTTTGTCGCCAGCGTTTTATTCACATCATTGACTAACTTTTTGGCTGCTGCAATCTCTTTATTATATGCTTTATCAAAAAATGGATCATTCGATTGAGCCGACGGTTTTGAAGTACTTTTAGCTGCATCATTTACCGCCCGGTTCGAGGCCAGCTGATTTGAACCTGCCTGCGGCAAAGGTGTTGCACTTTCCAATTCTTTCTTTTTATCTGGCTCGGCAATTTTTTCCTCAGGTACAGCAATATCCAATAAAACACCTTCGAGAGGAGATACTTTGTTGATATTAAGCTGTGAGAAAAGAAGAATAATTAAAATAATAACGTGAAAAGTCAGCGTAGTGATAACTCCGTAAATATGTCGCTTGTATATTTCTTTAACTTTTCCCATTTCCTGCGGGCAAAAATAAGCAATTTAAACTGCTACTTAAACCTCAGATGATCATAAAAAAATATTGGTGCCTTTTTCAATGGAGTTTTCCCATGAAAGAGAACTACCTTTGAACTTTGAAATGAAATTGGGAAAGTGAAAGTTTGTATTGCCGAAAAACCAAGTGTTGCGAAGGAAATTGCCGCTATTATAGGGGCTAAAAGCCGTATGGATGGCTATTTTGAAGGAAATGGTTACCAGGTAACCTGGACTTTCGGACATCTTTGTACCCTAAAAGAGCCAAACGATTATACTGATAAATGGAAATCATGGGATTTACGGATGCTTCCAATGCTGCCGGATAGGTTTGGTATCAAACTGATCGACAACAGCGGTGTGAAAAAACAGTTTGGCATAATTGAAAGACTTGTCAATAATGCCGATGAAGTGATCAACTGCGGTGATGCAGGACAGGAAGGAGAGCTGATTCAGCGATGGGTACTCTCGAAAGCCGGGAATAACAAGCCATTAAAGCGGTTATGGATATCGTCACTTACTGAGGAAGCGATAAAAGAAGGGTTTGACCATCTGCGTGATGGTCATGAATTCGATAATTTATATGCTGCCGGAAGTGCCCGTGCTATTGGCGACTGGCTGCTTGGAATGAATGCCACAAGGCTTTACACACTTAAATACGGTCAAAACAAGCAGGTCCTTTCGATCGGAAGGGTGCAAACTCCTACCCTTTCATTGATCGTGACGCGGCAACTCGAAATTGACAATTTCAAGCCGGAACCTTACTGGGAACTTAAAACAAAATACCGTGAAGCGATATTTTCAGCTGCTTCAGGCCGTTTCAGCAGTCAGGAGGAGGCTTTGGCAAAACTATCAGAGATCATAGGGCACGAATTTTATATTGTCTCGTATGACAAGAAAACAGGCAGCGAAGCACCGTTGCGACTTTTTGACCTCACCTCTCTGCAAGTCGATTGTAACCGAAAATATGGATTTACAGCAGAAGAGACATTGCGGCTGATTCAAAGTTTATATGAAAAGAAACTTACGACTTATCCACGTGTCGATACGACCTATCTCCCGGAAGATATCTATCCTAAAGTGCCCGGCATCCTTGCTAAATTAACTCTTTATCAGGAATTCATCACGCCGCTGCTGGCAACAAAAATCAAAAAATCTTCCAAGATTTTCGACGACAAAAAAATTACTGATCACCATGCCATTATTCCGACAGGCATTTTGTCAAATTCCCTGACTCCGGAAGAACGGAAAGTATACGATATGGTGGCGCGCCGTTTTATCAGCGCTTTTTACCCCGACTGTAAAGTATCGAATGTCACCGTCATTGGCGAAGTCCGGGAGGTGGAATTTAAGGCAACAGGGAAACAGATCCTTGAGCCCGGCTGGCGGGTGGTATATAAGGAAGATGCCGGCAAAATCTCTGCTGATGAAAATATTCTTCCTTTGTTCGTGAAAGGTGAACATGGGCCACATGAGCCGGAAATGGCCGAAAAAA
Source organism: Mariniphaga sp. (assembly GCA_037133495.1). Classification (GTDB taxonomy): domain Bacteria; phylum Bacteroidota; class Bacteroidia; order Bacteroidales; family Prolixibacteraceae; genus JAAFHB01. Next base: position 5,577 of record JBAXOA010000045.1, read on the forward strand.
TGACCCAGCCCCCTAAACATTATACTGAGGCTACGCTTTTAAGAGCAATGGAGACAGCAGGAAAAAATGTCGATGATGAAGAGCTTCGTGATTTACTCAAACAAAACGGTATCGGACGACCGTCCACCCGGGCAAACATAATCGAGACCCTTTTCAGGCGTAAATACATCAGCCGTGACAAGAAAAAAATTGTGGCCAATCGTACCGGGATTGAGTTGATTCAGATCATCGAAAATGATTTGCTGAAGTCGGCAGAGCTCACCGGAATATGGGAGAAAAAACTAAGGCAGATTGAAGGGGGCGAATATCAAATTTCTACGTTCATGATTGAGCTGAAGGAAATGGTTTCTGAAATAGTAAGGCAGGTAAAACAGTCAGCCGGCAAGACGATTACCGTAGCTCCTACGGAAACAAAAGCTGTTATCGAAGAAGTGAAAATAACTAAAAAGGAGCCTAAGCCCAAAACAGCTGAAGTAAAAAACACCGTTGTTTGTCCAAAATGCACAAAAGGAGAAGTAATTCAAGGTAAAAATACCTGGGGCTGCTCTGCCTGGAAGGATGGATGCGATTTTAGACTTCCCTTCGAATATGGCGGAAAGAAACTGAGTGAATCCAACATAAAGGCTTTATGCATAAAAGGGCGAAGCGGGGAATTGAAAACAAGCGAACCCGGCGGGGATATTATTTTAGGCAATGTAATATTAAACAATGATTTCAGTATCTCTTTTGAACAAAAAGCACCTGAAGTACTTCACTGTCCGCGCTGCAAAAGGGGAATGATTGTTAAGGGCAAGACCGCTTGGGGATGCACTGAATTCCGAAATGGATGTCAGCTTCGTGTTCTATTCGTCTTCATGGACAAACAATTGACTGATAGTCAGATGCAACAATTAATCTTTAAGGGAGTTACAAATAAGATAATTGGATTTACCGGTTCCGATGGATCCAAAAAAGATGGAAAACTGCTGTTCGACAAGGAATTCAGGATCATTTTAGAATGAAGAAAGGGGCATTCATTTAATATTTAACGGACAATAAAAAATAACGCAGTCATGATTCTTTCCGTATTTAAAAAGCCAATCTTCCTTTAAAAGTGATTAGATTTGCCGTACAATTAAATTCCTGATGAACCCTGTTACCTGTCAATTTGCAGAAGTTATCCTCCCATTACCGGTACCCGGATATTTCACTTATCATGTTCCCGAAGAGCTGAGCGGTCAGGTTGTGCCTGGAATGAGAGTGATTGTTCAGTTTGGAGTCAAGAAATTCTATTCCGCATTAGTACATGATATTCATGACAGAAAACCCGAAGGCTACAACACTAAACCGATTGAATACCTGATCGATACATATCCGATTATCCCTGCTTCCAGCTTTCCGTTCTGGGAATGGATTGCCGGATACTACCATTGTACAATAGGTGAAGTACTTAAGGCTGCCCTCCCATCCGGGCTAAAACTTGAGAGCGAAACAAGAATTAACTATAACAGCGATTATACCGAATTAAGCGAAGAAAAGCTCACTCCAAGGGAGCAGCTTTTGTTCGATGTGATTCGTGAAAAACGGAGTCTTTCAATTTCAGAACTGAACAATTCAGTACTAAAGAAAAATTCTATTGCTGTTATTAAAGATTTGCTGGCCAAAGGCGCCGTTTCAATTGAGGAGGAGGTGAAGGAGCGCTACAGGTTAAAAACAGAGTCGGTGATCGGGATTCCGGAACATCTTAGAAATGAAAAATCAATCAATCTTATCCTCGATTCATTGAGGAAAATACCTTTGCAACAAAAGCTGCTGATCAGTTACCTCGAATTATCAGGTGTTCAGAATCATTCAGCTGAAATTAATGTAACCAAAAAAGAATTACTTTTAAAATCGGGAATAGGTGTTGCAGTACTTAACGGACTTGTCAAAAAAAAGATACTGACTATTGCAGATCAAAAAGTTGACCGTCTGGCAAGTAGTACTGGTGAGCTAAAAGCAGTTTCAGACTTGAGTCAGGCCCAAACTCAAGCTCTGAATGAAATTAAGCAGTCATTTGGAATCAAACCTGTTACTTTGCTTCATGGTGTAACTTCCAGTGGAAAAACGGAGATTTATATCCAACTGATTAAAGATTGTCTTGATCAGGGAAAACAGGTACTCTATCTGCTGCCCGAAATTGGCTTAACAACCCAGATCATTAGTCGTTTAACACGTGTTTTTGGAGAGAAGGCTGGTGTTTATCACTCAAAATTCAATGATGCCGAACGTGTTGAAATATGGAATAAAGTTTTAAATTTTGGGATACAAAATGGTGATAATCAGGAGTCTGACTACCAGCTTATTGTAGGAACCAGATCAGCTTTGTTTCTCCCTTTTCAAAATCTCGGATTAATTGTCGTTGACGAAGAGCACGAAAACAGCTATAAACAATATGATCCGGCACCCCGTTATCATGCCAGGGATGCGGCTATTATTCTTGGGTATCTTCAGCATGCTCCGGTTTTACTGGGAACCGCTACCCCTGCGGTGGAGACGTATTTCAATGCCACATCCGGGAAATATGGTTTGGTAATGTTAAGCGAGCGGCATCAGAACATCGAAATGCCTGAGATCGTTATAGCGGATTTTAAGGATGCTTATCGCAGGAAACAGATGAATTCACATCTTACTCCAATACTTTTTGCTGAAATCAAAGGAGCGCTTGAACGAAAGGAGCAGGTGATTCTTTTCCAGAACAGGCGTGGTTTCTCGCCGTTTATAGAATGTAAGTTATGTGGCTGGGTTCCCAAATGCGCCCATTGTGATGTGAGTCTGACCTTTCACAAGCACAACAATTCGTTGGTGTGCCATTATTGCGGCTACTCCATCAACCATCCGGGTGCCTGTCGCTCTTGTGGAAGCAAAGAATTAACCAATAAGGGTTTTGGAACGGAAAAAGTAGAAGAAGATCTTCAGATTATTTTCCCTGATGCAAAAATTGATCGGATGGATCTCGATACTACCCGGTCGAAACGGGGTTTCGAAAAGATCATTCTCAGTTTTGAAAAAGGAGATATCGATATTCTCATTGGCACACAAATGGTTACAAAAGGTCTGGATTTTGAAAATGTTAGTATTGTTGGAATCCTGAATGCAGATAATTTACTGAACCAACCTGATTTCAGAGCTTATGAGCGAAGTTATCAGCTGATGGCTCAGGTTGGAGGACGCTCGGGGCGGAAAAATAAAAGAGGAAAGGTGGTCATCCAAACATCGGAACCCTCACATCATATTATCCGTGATGTGATCAACAACGACTATACCACCATGTATGCCGGACAAATTGCTGAAAGAAAACACTTTAAATATCCGCCTTTTTTCAGGATGATTGGAATTACATTGAAGCATCGCGATAAAAATGAACTCGACCGCATTGCTCAGGAACTTTCAACAAATTTACGGGAAAGATTTGGAGCCAGAATACTCGGTCCTGAATACCCTGTAATTAACAGGATCAAAATGATGTTTATTAAACAATTGTGGATCAAAATTGAGCGGGAAATCTCGGTTGTACATGCTAAACGGCAGATGCAGGAAATAATCGATCAGGTAAAGACGCGCGAGAGGAATAAAGCGATCCATATCGCCGTTGATGTAGACCCAATTTGAGTCAACGAGTGAAAAACATCTCCTGGAATCATCCTTTCATTTAGTGTAAATACATTACAAGCACAATTTTCACCCCCTTATAATAAGCGATTTAGCACTTGGAACGACGAAATTGTTTCTTTATCTGATTTTGATAACAAAATAAATATCAACGGAAGAAGAAGAGTGTCCCTCTCACATCTTCATGTGTTTCTTGTCGTTACAAAATACAATTATTAAAAAATGTTGATAATTTCGCATTTTTAACATTGTATTCGTGCCGTTTCGTTTTGACTATCGGCTGATTCGGCTTAAAATGTTAATTTTGAGCCGGTCTTTTAAAATAAAAAATAATGGGGAAGATAATAGCGATAGCGAACCAAAAAGGTGGTGTAGGAAAAACAACTACAGCGATTAATCTCGCGGCTAGTTTGGCGGTGCTTGAGCACAGGGTGTTATTGATTGATGCTGATCCGCAGGCCAATGCAACGTCAGGAGTAGGATTTGATGTACGCAATGTCAAAACAAGTATTTATGAATGTGTTGTTGATGATGTTGATCCAAGAAGCATCATTCTGAATACCAATACTCCCAACTTTGATCTTTTACCTTCACATATTGATCTTGTTGGTGCTGAGATAGAGATGTTAAATCTCCCTAACCGCGAAAGGGTTCTTAAGCAAGTGATTGATAAAGTGGTTAATGATTATGATTTTATTCTGATTGACTGCTCGCCTTCCCTTGGACTGATAACCGTAAATGCCTTAACTGCAGCCGATTCAGTATTAATACCCGTTCAATGTGAATATTTTGCACTTGAAGGGCTTGGAAAATTACTTAACACAATTAAAATTATTCAAAGCCGTCTTAATCCCGAACTTCAAATTGAAGGTTTCCTTCTTACCATGTTTGATGCTCGGCTTAATTTGTCGAATCAGGTCTATGATGAAGTAAAACGGCATTTCCAGGAAATGGTTTTTGAAACAGTTATAACGCGCAATATCAGGCTTTCTGAAGCGCCGAGTTACGGAGTTCCTGCAATAGAATATGATGTTAATTCGAAAGGAGCTCAATCTTATCTTACGCTTGCACGTGAATTACTGCAAAACAACAACAAGACCTTAATCGATCATAAAGAGCCAGAAAACAATAATTAATTAAAATATTTTCGAATCATGATTAAACGAAATGCGCTTGGAAGAGGCCTTGGGGCACTAATTGAAGGAAACGATGTTCGTGCGACCACTCCGGTTTCGAATGAAGTATCAATTAATGAAATTGAGGCGAATCCGTTTCAGCCACGTATCCATTTTGACGAGGAAGCGCTTTATGATCTGGCTGCATCTATCAAGGAACTTGGTATTATTCAGCCGATTACATTACGCAAATTAGCGGATAATCAATTCCAGATAATAGCTGGCGAGCGGCGTTTCAGAGCAGCTAAGATTGCAGGATTGACCACTATTCCTTCATTTGTGAGAGAAGCTGGCGACGAGTCCATGCTTGAAATGGCACTTGTTGAGAATATTCAGCGCGAAGATCTTGATGCAATAGAAATAGCTTTAAGCTATCAGCGACTGATTGACGAGTGCAAATTAACTCAGGAAACCCTTAGTGAGAAAGTTGGAAAGAAGCGCTCTACAATCTCCAACTATTTAAGATTGCTTCGTCTGCCTGCCATTATCCAGAAAGGTGTACGGGAACAGGAGATCACAATGGGACATGCAAGGGCTTTGGTAAATATTCAGGAACCTGAAACACAGGTGATGGTTTATCGTCAGGTCATTAAATACGACTTCTCGGTTCGTAAAACCGAAGAAATCGTTCGAAAGATAAGTTCTGAGGATGGTGAAGGCACATCACCAAAAAATTCCACCCCTTTCCCAGCCGAATACCGTGATTTAAAAAATCACCTTACCAAGTATTTCAGTACCGGTGTCGTTTTTAAAATCAATGAACTTGGGAAGGGGAAAATTGAAATTCCTTTTAGCGATCCAAAAGATCTGGAGCGGATAATTGGTATTTTTGACAAACTGAATTCCTGAAAACCAGCTAAATTTGGCATTTTGAAAACCATAATTGCAGGGCTTTGGATTTTTTTTATTATTATTACATCAAATCTGACGATAAAAGCTCAGCAGATAAGTATATCGAACGATAGTTTGAAGGTGGCAATTCCAGTCCCGCAAGTAAATCGTTCACCAAAAAAAGCATCTATTTATGCCGCCCTTTTCCCTGGGCTAGGTCAGATATACAACAAAAAATACTGGAAACTTCCCATTATTTATGGGGGATATTCCGGGTTAATATATGTTTTGGGATGGAATAATAAAAACTATAAGGATTATTTCCAAGGTTACAGGATTGTTATGCAGAACGCAAGTGCTACTAATCTGAAACCTGAAGAGAGGGCGTTTCTGGACAACTTGATTAAGAACCCGTCGATAAGTCTGGATAATCCTTCAACCTATAGTTATATTTCATCTCAGTTAAAGAGTGGAAAAGATTTTTTTAGAAGAAACAGGGATTTAACAATAATAGGTATCGCAGTGCTCCATGTTTTAAGCATTATTGATGCAAGTGTTGATGCCAATCTTTTTGACTTCGACATCAGTGACGACCTCAGTTTGAGGATTGAACCAATGCCAATAAACCTGGGAAACCAAAATTTGGGAATGGGTTTTAATTTGGCAATTAATTTTTAAAGTAAATACGCATGAAGATAGTCTATTTAGGGATTCTGGTTTTGACGATGTTGATCGGTACGATCAGCACGAATGCCCAAATTATTGATAACCAGCCTAAATCCTCAAGCATTCCTGCACAAAAAAATAGTCCCGATTCGATTCGACATAGTCTTGTTGACTCTTTGCCTGCTGAAAATTTTGATCATATTTTATCCGACAGACTGGATTCAATGGTTAATCAATGGTATGTTCAGAGTGCATTTCCCGTTGATAGCATAATTAATGCTCTGGCAGCTGATTCTCTGCAAAAAGATTTACCCGACTCGGTATATATCAGCCGGCTTCAAAACCTGGATTCCTATATTCCACTTCCGTATAATGAAGCGGTAAAAAAATTCATCAATTTTTACTTTAACAGGCGCAGGGGTCAGGTTGCCATAATGATGGGCCTAACAAATTATTATTTCCCGCTTTTTGAAGAAGCATTAGCCAGATATGATCTACCGGCTGAGTTAAAATATCTCCCGATTATCGAATCAGCGTTGAATCCTAAAATTGTTTCAAGAGCCGGAGCCTCAGGGTTGTGGCAATTTATGTACGGCACAGGGAAAATGTATGGATTAGAGATCAATTCATATATTGACGAAAGAAATGATCCGATTAAAGCTACCGATGCTGCTGCACGCTTTCTTCGCGATCTGTATGCTATTTATGGTGATTGGCACATTGTTATTGCGGCTTATAATTGCGGACCAGGAAACATCAACAAAGCTGTACGCCGTTCGGGTGGAAAACAAAATTATTGGGAGATCTATTCCAAATTACCAAAAGAAACCAGGGGTTACATTCCTATTTTCATCGCCGCAAATTACGTAATGAATTATGGTCAGGAGCATAACTTATTCGCCGTTAAACCCACATTCAAACTAGCAACCGACACGATTGTTGTTAGCTCTTACTTAAATTTCGAACAAATCTCGGCAATCCTAAATATGTCTGTTCCGGAAATCAGGCAACTGAATCCTCAATATAAACGGGATATTATTCCGGCAAAATCAGACAAGCCTTTTGTGCTAAAATTGCCACTCGACAAAATTTCTCCTTTCATAGATAACCAGACACAAATTTTCGCTTATAACAGGGATAAATACTTTCCAAATAATCAGCTAGTCCTGATCAAAGAAGATCGTGGGTCATCGCGCCACTTTAATATAGAAGGGAAGAAAAAAATCTATTATACCGTTATGCTGGGAGACAATCCAGGTGCAATCGCCGGGAAGTTTAAAATCAGCGTAAACAACCTGTGCGACTGGAATAATATCCGACACAACAAAATAAAAACAGGTCAGCAACTTGCAATCTATGTAACCGATAAATCCGCTGTGACAAAAGGAAAATCAACGGCTGCAAAAATGACAGTAACTAAAGTAGCAGCATCCACCAAAACAACTTCAGGCGTGAAACCTCAGCAATCGGCTATTGTTGTCAGTTCCCTGAACGGAGAATTTACCTATTATATCGTGCGGCGTGGCGACAGTCTTTATACTATTGCCAAACAATTTTCAGGAGTATCAGATATCGAAATCAAACTGCTGAACAATATTAAAAATGCGAATAGTCTTGTGATAGGTCAGAAACTAAAAATACCTGTAAAAGCGTAAATCAATGATCAATGGAAAATGATAAAGGGACAATGATCAATGATTTGAAGAACATTTAAAATTACTGAATTTTCAAGATATCTTAACTCCTGCTGTTCGAATTTTAGTCTGACATTTCCATCTTTCCATACATTTAGTTTAAGATTATCGATATCGTTATTTATAAAGCTGGTATCCAGGTAGATTACACTATCTAATTGCTGATTAATAAGAAGTTCTAATTTCGAAACTTCCAGATCGACAAATAAATTAATAACTGAAGCCGAAGGTTGCCTGAGTATTTGCTGATAACTTTCAAATATTCAACAACTCTAAAATGATGCGATAAGCTCTTTGATAATCAGACTCATTTTGGGTTCAGCTTTCATGGCCACCTCCTGCACTTCTTCATGAGTTATTTCCACGATCTCGCCGGGAACTCCACTGTCGGTAATTATTGAGATTCCAAAAACGCTCATTCCCATGTGACGTGCCACAATTACCTCAGGAACAGTTGACATACCGATTGCATCGCCTCCCAATATACGAAACATTTTATATTCAGCCGGAGTTTCGAAAGTCGGACCCGAAACGCCAACATAGGTGCCTTCCTTCAATTCGATATGATTTTTGAGCGCGATTTTCCGGGCAAGGTTTCTAAGATGGAGGTCATAAGGCTGACTCATATCCGGGAAGCGGGTTCCCAGCTCTTTAATATTAGGTCCCATGAGTGGATTGTCGCCAAACATATTGATATGATCGGTGATCATCATCACATCTCCAACTTTGAATTCAGGATTAAGACCTCCGCTTGCATTTGAAACGAATAAAGTTTTAATACCCAAATCATTCATCACTCTCACCGGAAAGGTAACTTCTTTCATGTTATAACCTTCATAGAAGTGGAACCTTCCCTGCATCGCAATGATATTTTTCCCTCCTAATTTCCCGAAAATGAGCTGACCTTTATGACCTTCTACCGTTGAAACAGGAAAATTAGGAATATCGCTATAATTTAATGTTTTAACAATTTCAATTTCATTCACAAGACCACCAAGACCGGTTCCTAAAATAATTCCGGCATCTGCTTTAAAATTTGTTTCTTTTTGAATAAAGGTCGAGGTTGCTTTTATTTTCTCTAACATAACTTAATATTTTTCGGTCGAATTCTTTTTCCGCATTATTTAAAAAACTAATCTTAACAGGGATAAAATACATATTTTGGCGGAGTATCTCAGGGACTGCTTTCAGATCACGAAATCGCACCATATCCTTCTCTGTAGTTATAATAATCTTTTTTTCCATCGGAAGTGATTCAAATTTAGTCATAATCCGATTGATATCGTTCTCAACATACTTGTGATGATCCGAATAGCTTATCTCATGAATCGCGTGAGTACTATGTTTCAGGTATTCTTTTAATGAAGCCGGATTTGCGATGCCCGTAACCATTAATACTGTCAGCCCTTCAATCAATTCAACCAGTGGTGCGATAGCATCCTCCGGGAATACAGGCATCAACGGACCATAATTGATCTTCGAAAAATATAGATTCTGGTATGGTCTGATCTCAAGTTCTTTGGTAAAAATCCTTTCATCGATTGGCTTTAATTCTGTAGGACACTTCGTTACAATAATAATTGTAGCCCGGCTTTTATTTGATGCAGATTCGCGCAACCGGCCATAAGGCAGCAGCGAGTCTTTGGTTATCAATCGATTATAATCAATCAAAAGGATATTGATTCCCGGTGTTACATACTGGTGCTGGAAGGCATCATCCAGCAAAATAGCAGCAGGCTTCTCCGGTAAAGCCAACAATTGTTCTATCCCTTTCACGCGGTTTGCATCAACCGCTACCGTGATGTCTTCGAATTTTAATTTGATTTGCAGCGGTTCGTCGCCCACCTGATCCACCGTTGAAGTTGTTTCAACCAAAAGGAATCCTCTGGTTTTTCTTTTATACCCCCGGCTTAAAATGGCGATCTTGAATTTGGACCTTAACAGCTCAGCGATATACTCAGTGTGAGGAGTTTTTCCTGTACCTCCGGCTGTAATATTTCCAATAGAAACCACGGGAATATCAAATTCCTTGGAAGACAAGATTTTAAGGTCGAATAATTCATTCCTTAACCCTGCAGCAATCCCATAAAACAGGGATAATAATCTAAGAAACAGATACTTCACTTTGTAAACTTCAGGTTAATTAATTTCCAGATTAAATGGCATTCTGGCATAAATACCATTTGCATGTGCTTCGCGTGAAAAACTTTCCCATAAATGGTACGATTCTCCCAATTTTGATTGAAAGATACTGTTCTGCAATTTTGTGGAAAAGCTTTTCATAAGCTCTTCAAAAGTATCTTTTTGTTTTGGCAATTCTTTAATTCGGTAATGTTTGATTCCGGCTTTCGTGGCAGCAAGCTTAACAGCATCATTCAATCCTCCAAATTCATCAACCAGACCGTTTGCTTTTCCATTAACGCCACTCCAAACGCGGCCTTGTCCGATGGAATCGATAAATGTTGTTGATTTTTTGCGGCCATCAGCAACATGTGCAATGAAGGTGCCATAAGTTGATTCAACATAACTTTGCATAAGATTTTTCTCAAATGGAGTCATTTTGCGGGTCATTGAGGGCATATCTGAATGCTCGTTAGTCGATACATTATCGAAAGTAATCCCAATTTTATCGGTAAGCAGTCCGCTTAGATTGGGAATGGTCCCAAATACACCAATAGAGCCGGTAATCGTGGTTGGATTGGCCAGAATAGCATCAGCACCACAAGCGATGTAATAACCTCCTGATGCCGCATAGTCACCCATTGATACGATTACAGGTTTGACCTTCTGAGCAAGAATAACTTCACGCCAGATTACTTCCGAACCATAGGCCGATCCTCCGGGGGAATTCACCCTGATTACAATTGCTTTTACTGCAGTATCCGTGCGCGCCTCCCTAATACCTTTAGAAACTTCCTTGGAATCAATTTGATAAGGGCCGTCAGATGTTCCATCGATTTCACCTTCGGCATAAACGATCGCAATCCTGTCTTTTGCCAATCCACCGGTGCCAATCATTTTAGGAACTTTATCATATTCTGAAACTGATACCACGGGGATTTCATCATTAGGGCCAAGACTGGTCAGCTTACGGAAATCAGTTAAAACCTGATCGCGGTATTTTAAGTTATCAAAAAATTTATACTTCAATGCTTTGTCAGCTTTTTGAAAAGTCATCACCTCATTGGCATACTTATTAAGACTGTCGACAGGAATAGATCGGCGGGCAGAAATTCCTTTCAATACATGATTCCAGATAGTGTTCAGATAAACGCTTGTTTGTTCCCGATTGGCATCACTCATTTTATCAAATAAATAGGGTTCAACCGCTGATTTAAATTTATTATTCTTTCCACGCACAACCTGCATTTCAATCCCAAACTTATCAAGAGCTTTCTTGAAAAAAGTATGCTCTGCATTGAGTCCGCGGAAATCAAACATTCCCAGTGGATTCATAATCAAGCTATCAGATACTGTAGCCAGATAATATGCCTTTTGCGAAATCATATCTGCATAGGTATAGATAAATTTACCCGAAGTTTTAAAATCAATCAATGCATTCCGAATTTCTTCTATGGTAGCGTATCCGGAGTTGATATCGGAGAGTTCAAGATAAATTCCTTTTATCCGGTCGTCTGTTTTAGCCTTTTCAATACAGCTGAGAATTTGGTTTAATCCGGTTGTATTTGCGGCTTTTATTCCTAAAATTTCAAAGTCTTCAAACGGATTATTCGATTTACGTTCAACAATCCGGCTGTCTAACTTAAGTAAAAGCAAGGACTGGTTTTTGATTGTAACCGTCTGATCCTTAAATGAAGTAATAGCAGAAATAAATCCCACAAGAATAAAAATCATTAAAAATGAAGCAACTATAATGGCTAAAAGTGATGCTAAAAATGCTTTCCAGAAGATTTTCATATATTATTTTTTAATTTGAAATGTCAGTGTAATTTTTTGTTTTTGAAATATTTGTATTATTGCTAATAATTATAATAATGCAAATTTAGGAATAATGGCCGAAGTTTTTATGCTTTTAGGTGGTAATGTGGGAGATAAGTCTAAAATATTTCAGCAAACAAAAAAACTGATTAGCGAAAGAATTGGATTGATCATTAAAGAATCGTCAGTGTATGCTACTGAACCATGGGGATTTGAATCAGATTTATTCTGGAACCAGGCAATTGCTACAGTCACAGAACTGGATCCCTATGAAATTTTAATTCAAACCCAGTCAATTGAAAAGGAAATGGGACGGCTAACAAAATCAACAAATTACGAAGCAAGAACCATCGACATCGACCTGCTTTTTTATGATAATTTAGTTTTGGAAATGCCTGATCTCACCATTCCTCATCCCAAAATGGGAGAAAGAAGATTTGTCTTAATTCCACTCGCTGAGATTGCTTCAAACATCTGTCATCCGAAAACCGGTCTTTCTGTTCAGGAAATGCTTCAAAAATGCCGGGATCCGCTTCGTGTTGAACGAATTGGCTATAAATGATTTGTTAATACACTCTCTTTCGAGTCGATTTTTTCGCCAAAAGCAAGATCTCCCGCATCGCCCAATCCTGGAACTATATACGATTTAGGGGTCATTTCCGGATCAATTGCTCCAATCCAAAGTGTGATCTTGTCATTAGGGAGTTTTTCCATAATGTAATCAATACCTTGTTTGCTGGCAATAACTGAAACAAGATGAATATGGCTCGGTTCTCCTTTTTTAAGTAAGGCATGGTAAGCAATCTCCATGGATGAACCGGTTGCTAACATCGGATCAACCATTATAACAACCTTATTGTCGAGAAGTGGCGAGGCAATATATTCAAATTCGATATGAAACTCTCCATTAGGATCATACTTTCTGTAAGCCGAAATAAAGCAGTTCTCAGCTTTATCAAAATAATTTAAAAAACCTTGATGAAGCGGAAGTCCTGCACGCAAAATTGTGGCTAAAACAGGTTGATGTTCCAGCATCGGAATCTTTGCCACCCCAAGCGGAGTAGTTATTTCTCTTGTTTTATATACAAGCTTTTTACTGATTTCGTAAGCAAAAAGCTCGCCTACACGTTCAAGATTTCTTCTGAACCGCAATGAATCTTTTTGAATTACTTCATCTCTGATCTCAGCAATAAATTGATTGAATAATGAGTTGTTTTCACCTAGCAAATGTATCATACAAAATTTTTGCCCAAAAATAGATAATATATCACAACAAACCTTCGTCTGCAAAGCTTAAATAGCCTTCATGGGTAATAATTAAATGATCAATAAGAGGAATATCCATTATTGATGCGGCATCTTTCAATTGTTTGGTGATTTTACGGTCTGCCTCACTGGCTTCCAGATTCCCTGAAGGGTGATTGTGGGCTATTATCAAAGATGTGGCGTGTTTTTCGAGTGCCATTTTTATCACCAGACGTACATCAATAACAGTACCCGTCATTCCACCTTGGCTGAGCCGTTGTTTATCAATTATTTTATTCTGACGGTTTAAAAACAAAACCCAGAATTCCTCGTGGGAAATATCGCCGATTAGTGGCTGAAGGAAACGGGCGACATCGTTGCTGCCACCAATCTTGTCCATCTCGAGGGCTGAAGAATGGTCTCTGCGTCGTCCAAGCTCCATTGCTGCGATAATTGAGATAGCTTTCGCTTCACCTATTCCTTTGAATTCCATTAGGTTATCCGCATTTAGCTTGCCTAACTCAATCAGATTGTTCTTCACCTTTTCCAGAATTCGACGTGAAAGTTCAACAGCGGTTTCGCCGGAATTACCACTTCCGATTAAAATAGCAACCAATTCTGCATCTGAGAGTGACGAAGTGCCGCGGCACAATAGTTTTTCACGCGGACGTTCTTCAAGTACCCAGTTTTTGATCTTTAATTTGTGATATTCTTCCACTTTTAAAATGGTTCAATAAACGTGAGGGTCTATAACAAATTTAACGAAAAAAAAGGAGAAAAACAAAAAAAGCCCACCCTTTAAAGGATGAGCTTATAGATTTTGATCAAGGCTAATACTACAGGCTGTTAACGTGTAATGACAAGCTTGATTTTAAGTTTGATGCTTTGTTTTTGTGAATTACGTTCTGCTTAGCCAATTTATCAAGCATAGTCGCTACTTTAGGATAAAGCTCAGCCGCAGCTGCCTTTTCTGTAGTTTCGCGAAGTAAACGAACCGCATTACGCGTTGTTTTTGAATAATACTTGTTGTGCAGACGACGAACTTCACTCTGCTTAGCTCTTTTAATAGCTGATTTATGGTTTGCCATTTTTATAAAAATTTCTTTGTTCTAAAATTTGTAGTCTGTAGGGGATTCGAACCCCTATGGCAAGAATGAAAATCTTGAATCCTAACCCTTAGATGAACAGACCATCTGAAAATACTACCCATTGATTGGGGTCGTAAAAGTAATCTATTTTTTTTAATCAGCGACTATTCCTGATTTTAAATTGGAATAGCGATGCTTTTTGCTCTTTCATTTTTAGCGTTGCAAAGAAAAGAACTATTTTTCAGAATGACAAGACAAGAATGAAAATAAATACACAATTTAAAATGATTATAATTCACTGACAATGAAGGTTTGTCAATGAAATATTATTTAAGGATCATCTGAAAAATCAGTTTTTTTATATCTTTACCGTCGAATCCGGTTCCATGAGTGGCAATTCCACCGGCTGCGATTCCTGAAATGAAAAACAGGAATGGTTAAAAATTGTCATAAGATCAAATAAAAAAGCCAATTGAATCGGACAAATAATTACTAATTCAAACACTCGAGCAAAATGAAATTCAGAATATCTATTGGAATTGTATTCGTGATGGCAATTTTATCGGCATGTGGTCCGTCGCAGCGCGAACTTGCCACGAAGAAAATTGGAGCAGCAAATGCGCTTCTTGCCAAGGGAGATACTGCAAATTGCCTGCTGAACCTTGATTCAATCCCAAAACTATACCCCGAAGCCCGCACAGAGGCCAACAGCGCAAATGTAATAAGCAACAGCATTCATACTTCCAGACTCATTCGTCAACGCGATAACCTTGCTGCTGCAAAGATTCTGATCGAAGTGCTTATCAGGAATTTTGTTCCAGAAAAAGGTGAGTTTGATAAATATACCAGCTATATCTATAAAGGGCAAGAGATTGATAAGAGTTGGGCCCGCTCCTTTATTCAGGTTTACCTTAATGAAAAGGGAGATCTGACCTTATCGGGGAATTATTATGGTGCGGAATGGCTTAATCATACTTCTGTCACTATCGTTGGGGAAGGAATAATTGCCAAGACAGACTCTATGCCTCTGGACCATCCTAGCAACCATCACAGCGAATTCAGCGGATCAAAGTGGGAAAAAACAACCTTCACTGGTGGCAAGACGGATTCAGTGATTGCGATGATTGCCGCCAATGCTGACAAAAAATTAAAAGCCATCTTCAAAGGCAAATCATCCTATATTGTATGGGTTGAAGAATCCGATAAAAAAGCCATTAAGGCAGCTTATGCACTGGCTAGAGCTTTAAAAGTGAAAGCGGAGGCCGAAAAATCAATTACAATACTGGAGAGAAAAATGGCCATTCCGCATAGCGAAACAGCCATTTTTAAATAAATGATTTAATATGCCTGCATATAAAATTTCAGGCAATAAATTATTCTGATTTAATAAAGTAATAAGTTCCTTTTGATTCGCCTGACGATAATTTTGCGATATAATCAAAAGTTAGCTGGGTTCCGTTTTCAACTGTATTCCAGGTTTCTGTTGAACTGAAATCTTCTTCGCCGGAATCGCGCCTAAATGTTGTTGTCGATTCAATCACAAGTGAACTTCCTTCCTCCGACCAGTGCGCTTTGGCTTTTCTGGGCATATCATAGATTACAATTTTGTATTCCTTCCCATCCATGGTCAGATTTTCATTAAAAGGATAAGTATCTCCGTTCGCATTTTCATAGGTCCTGACGGTCAATAAACTGTCGTTTTTAATAGTAAAACTGATTTTAGAAAGGAAAATCTGACTATTTGCAGGAGGAGACTTTTCTTTATTAAGTTTCCAAACACCGGAAAAGCTGTTTTTTCCGTCACCTGCAAAAACAGAAACAGCAACAATCATTAAAACCACAAGGTTAAAACACTTTTTTGTTTTCATAGTTTCTACTTAATTTTAAGATTTAAATTATTTTTCCACTTACAAATCAAAACAATATATTGAGATTCTCAAATCATAGTTACTCCTCTTGAGCTGCAATCAAAATCTCCATGATCTTCCGTCCGGCGGAAGCAACAGAGGTTCCGGGACCGAATATGGCAACAACGCCCGCATCGTAAAGAAACTGATAATCCTGCGCAGGAATAACTCCGCCTGCAATGACCATTATATCTTCGCGGCCAAGCGTTTTCAGTTCTTCCATCACCGAAGGGATGAGTGTTTTATGTCCGGCAGCAAGCGAAGATACGCCTAAAACGTGAACATCATTTTCAACCGCTTGCTTAGCAGCTTCGGCAGGAGTCTGAAACAACGGACCCATATCGACATCAAATCCGAGATCGGCATAACCTGTTGCTACTACTTTAGCGCCCCGGTCATGTCCGTCCTGACCCATTTTTGCGATCATAATGCGTGGCTGGCGCCCTTCTTTTTCTGCGAATTGATGGACAAGCGCAACGGCTTGTTCAAAATCCTTGTCTTTCATAGCTTCTGATGAATATACGCCTGATATTGTTCTTATGGTTGCTTTGTAACGTCCCGCTATTTTTTCACATGCGGTTGAAATCTCGCCAAGTGAAGCTCTTTTTTGAGCTGCAACAATCGCGAGTTCCAGTAAGTTTCCTTCACCGGAACGGGCACAATCGGTAATGGCCTCAAGAGCTGTAATAACCTCTGATTCATTACGTTCAGCACGAAGTTTATTTAATCTTTCGATCTGAGACAGTCTGACAGCAGTGTTGTCGATATCCAGAATATCGATCGGATCCTCTTTCTCAAGCCGGTATTTGTTCACCCCTATAATCGCCTGTTTGCCAGAGTCAATCCGCCCTTGTGTTCGTGCAGCAGCCTCTTCAATACGCATTTTTGGAACCCCCGTCTCAATTGCTTTTGACATACCGCCTAATTTCTCAACCTCTTCAATCAGTGCCCAGGCTTTTTTGACAAGATCGTTGGTCAGAGACTCCACATAATATGAACCGGCCCATGGATCGAGCGACCGGCAAACCTCTGTTTCCTGCTGAATATATAACTGTGTATTTCGGGCAATGCGGGCGGAAAACTCAGTTGGCAGAGCGATTGCCTCATCGAGGGCATTGGTATGTAATGACTGGGTATGACCAAGCACGGCCGCCATAGCTTCAATACAGGTACGACCCACATTATTGTAAGGATCCTGTTCTGTGAGCGACCAGCCAGAAGTTTGTGAATGAGTACGAAGCGCCATTGATTTGGCACTTTGGGGATTAAACTGTTTCACCAATTTTGCCCATATCATACGTGCTGCCCGCATCTTGGCGATTTCCATGAAATGATTCATTCCAACGGCCCAGAAGAAAGACAAACGCGGAGCAAAAGCATCGATGCTCAAACCAGCTTTAATCCCTGTGCGGATATAATCCAAACCATCGGCAAGGGTATAAGCCATCTCAATATCAGCTGTTGCACCGGCTTCCTGCATATGATACCCGGAGATTGAAATTGAGTTAAATTTAGGCATATATCTAGAAGTGTACTCAAAAATATCAGCAATGATCTTCATCGAAAACTCCGGAGGATAGATGTAGGTATTGCGAACCATAAATTCTTTTAATATATCGTTCTGAATGGTTCCTGTCAGTTCATCCAATTTGGCTCCTTGCTCCAAAGCCGTAACAATGTAAAACGCCAGAACCGGTAAAACTGCACCATTCATGGTCATCGACACCGACATTTTATTCAATGGGATATTGTCAAACAGAATCTTCATGTCTAATATTGAATCGATAGCGACGCCGGCTTTCCCCACATCACCAACAACACGTGGATGATCAGAGTCGTACCCGCGGTGTGTTGCAAGGTCGAAAGCGACCGAAAGTCCTTTCTGACCTGCAGCAAGGTTACGGCGGTAAAAGGCATTCGATTCCTCAGCGGTGGAAAATCCCGCATACTGACGGATAGTCCATGGACGGGTGGCAAACATGGTTGAATAAGGTCCGCGAAGAAATGGGGCTATGCCGGCAGCATAATTCAGATGCTCCAATCCCTCAAGATCATATTTGGTATAAACACTCTTTACAGGAATTAACTCCGGAGTCATCCAAATCCTGTCTGTCCCATTTTCATGCTTCGGTTCCGTTACGTTGCAACAGGATTTCGGGGAATTTTTGATATTTATAGCGCTAAAATCAGGCTTCATAGTTGATCAATAATTTTCAATTTATAATGTTCGTCCACTTAATTTATCCCAAGTAAATTATTGTACCCGGTAAGTGCCTCCAATAAATTCGTCTTCACACTGATGAAATTTTCGATTCCTGCCGCTCTGAGATCGTCGGAACAAGCCGGAGCTCCCGCAACAACAAAAATTACTTTCCCTTTCAGCTGAGCAAAGGCTTCCGGAGCAAACAGGGCATATTCTTCGTCAGAACTGCAAATCACAACGATATCAGCTTTAGCATCCAAAGCCGCATCTACCCCGGCTTTTACAGTTTCGAATCCATTATTATCTACCACTTCATAACCTGCTACCGCGAAAAAATTACAGGCAAACTGTGCCCTTGCTTTACTGAAAACAGGATTCCCAATGGTCAGCATAAATGCTTTCGGCCGCTTATTTGTAAATGAAAAACGATCGGTTGAATACCTGAGCGCCTCAATCTGCTGAGCGCTGCGATAGAACTTAATAGTCTCAACTTCAGCATCCTTAGCTGTCTGATCGACGGCTTCGAACAGCTGACTGCTTAAACTTTCGGTGATTTGCCCGTTGTAATCAGGAAACTGATTAACGCCCAAAAGATTATCCCGGCGTGTAGCCACAGCTTTTTTCCTCTTTGCAGCCATTTCATTTACCTGATTCTGAATGAACCCGTCGCGGAATGCTGCAATGAATCCACCTTTATCCTGAATCTCAAGAAAAAGTTTCCAGGCCTGTTCAGCGATTGAAGCTGTTAAAGATTCAATATAATAGGATCCGGCAGCAGGATCGGCAATTTTGTCGAAGTGAGCCTCCTCCTTTAAAACCGACTGCTGATTACGGGCAATCCGCTCGGAAAATTCGGCAGACTGATTATAAATAACATCAAACGGAAGAATCGTCAATGAATTGGTACCACCCAAGGTCGCCGACATGGCCTCAGTCTGGGTACGGAGTAAATTCACATATGGGTCGTAAATAGTTTTATTCCAAACAGATGTCTCAGTATGAATATTCATTGTACAAGCACAAAGGCAAATATCATCATAACATTTGTCTTCGCAAATACAATCAGGACTGCAATTGCATTTCGGATTATAAGCCTTTACAATATTTGCCCACAACATTCTGGCAGCTCTTAATTTTGCTATTTCCATGAAGTAATTGCCACCGACAGCATAGTTAAAGCGAATGCGTTTAGCCACTGCACCTGCCTCTGAGCCAAGATCGGTCAGGCGGGTAAGATATTCGGCTCCAATCGAAAGCGAGAAGCCTAATTCCTGAACAATGGAAGCTCCCGCATTATTGAAATTTTTTCCATTGACACCAATTAATTGAATACCAGGAAAGGCTGCAGCAGACTCCAGCACCTCTTTTACGCGGTCAAATACTTCTGCTTCGCTGCTGCAAAATTTCCCTCTTAAAGTAAAAACGCCGATTGGATCGAAATTTACTGATGCTTTTACTTCCAAAGGACTTACTTTTTGATCCTCGAGGAAGGCAATCAGGCTTTGGACCAAAGGTTTATTTTTGCAGGTCATCAAAAAATTAACTTCCGTTTTTTCCAGACAAATTCCTTGCAAAAGCTGTTTAAGTTCAGTCAAACTGATTTCCATGCAGGTTTTGAATACAAAACCGATTGAATTGACACCCTTGGAGAGGATGTTCAATGCCTTTTGATTGGCATCGTTAAAATTGACAACTTCGATATCCTGACGAACCAGCCAATTATTTCCGGATTTCTGATTTCCACGAACATAAGGAAACTGACCGGGCAAAGTACCTACAAAATCAAGTCCTTCCAAATCCTCGTCGCGATAATAAGGACGAACCTTAATTCCTTCATTAGTAAGCCAAACAAGGGTTTTGTCGTAATCTTTGCCCTTTAAATCTGAAATAATTTGTGTTTCCCACGCAGCGGTGGTTACTAACGGAAACTCAGCAAATAATTTTATATCTTTCTCATTCATAATGGAATAACTATTTTCTAATAAAGAATTGCAAAGTTACAGGATTAAACTATAATATTATGAAGATGGGAAGGATTTTTTAACGCAGATTACAATTATCAGTTTTTGCTATTTTTGTAAATCAATCTACAAATTGTACACAAATGAAGCAAATGGACAGCATTCAGCGATCGGCACTTACCATTGCTGTGCTGACTTCTTTTTTGGGTCCTTTTCTAATATCGGGGGTAAATATTGCCCTGCCGGCAATTGAAAAGGAATTTGACCTGAACGCCGTGATGCTAAGCTGGACAATCACTTCATATTTACTGTCATCTGCCGTTTTTCTTCTTCCTATCGGCAAATATGCTGATATAAGAGGACAAAAGGCTGTTTTTAAAGGCGGTATTATTATTTTCACTGTGGCTACAGCCTTGTGCGGAATCGCCCCCAATGGTAGTTCCCTGATTTTATTACGTGTTGTTCAGGGTCTGGGTGCGGCCATGACAATGACAACCGGAGCTCCTATTCTTGTATCTGTTTTTCCGCCGGCCGAACGAGGCAAAGTATTGGGCTTAAATGTTGCAGCAGTCTACCTGGGATTGTCGATGGGGCCTTTTATCGGAGGAATTCTAACACAGCATTTTGGCTGGCGCAGCATATTTCTTTTTTGTATTCCATTGGGTGTTGCAGCCATTTTGCTTGTATTTTTCAAATTAAAGAGCGAAGAAACTGCAAAAATCCCGGGCAAGACCGATCGTTTAGGAGCGTTTTATTATTCGGCAGGTCTTGTCGCGCTCGTTTACAGCTCATCCAACCTTAATAAAACTTTTGGCTGGCCGTTGCTGATTGCCGGAATCATTGTATTGGTTCTCTTTATCATTCGATGCAAAAAATCACCCCATCCGATATTTGAGGTCACGCTCTTTACACGTAATCGTTTATTTGCCTTTTCGAATATTTCAGCATTGATAAATTACAGTGCTACTTTTTCGCTGGTTTTCCTAATGAGTCTTTTCCTTCAGAAAATCAAAGGTTTAACACCGCAGCAAGCCGGAACGATCCTTGTCGCTCAGCCATTGATGATGACTATTCTCTCCCCTTTCGCGGGTAAACTTTCCGACAGGATTGAACCCTGGAAACTGGCTACAACCGGAATGTTAATCAGCGCGTCAGGATTATTTATGCTCGCCTTTTTAGGTGAGCAAACTCCTGTGTATTTAATAGTTAGTGTATTGACGTTAATGGGAATAGGCTTCGGAATATTCTCCTCACCAAATATGAATACCATCATGAGTTCTGTTGAGCGAAAACAATTAGGGATTGCCTCTGGCACTTCTGCAACAATGCGTGTTTTGGGACAGATGATAAGTATGATGCTCGCCACGCTTATTTTTTCGCTTTATTTTCCTGGATCACATATCAAAGATGCAGACAATACATTATTTATCAGTAGCATACGACTATTATTTGCCATTTCAGGATTGATTTGTCTTGCCGGTGTCTATTTCTCGGGAAGCCGGGGCAACCTGAGGAATCAGACAAGTTAAAACACTTCTCAATAACAATGAAATATGAAATTCAGATTTTGCTTAATTGCGCCGATATTATTCAATGTATTTATCGCAGCTGCTTCTCCCCTTTCCTACAATCGCTTGATAGATCAGCAGAACGAATCCGGCTATTTATCTGATCTGGAGCGCGAAGTGGTTGAAGAACTTAATCTGGCCAGAACACAACCAATTGAATATGCCGGATTTCTAATTGAATATGCCAAACTCTTTACCGGAAAAGAGCTGCGCGAACCCGGTAAAATGACATTGCTGACCAATGAAGGAGAAAGTGCAGTGCGCGAAGCCGTCAGGTTTCTGAGAAATCAACAACCGTTAACCGGTTTAATCGCATCCAAAGGGATGAGCAAAGCAGCCGCGGATATGGTCCGAATGCAGGAAGCCTCTAATGAGACCGGGCATAAAGGAAGAGATGGCAGTACTTTCAATGAACGAATCAGTCGCTATGGAACATGGGGCGGTTCGTGTGGCGAAAATATCGATTATGGGAATAACAGCGCCCGCAGAATTGTGATGGCATTGATTATTGATGACGGCGTTAGGGATCGTGGCCATCGGAAAAGTATCTTTACGCCTAAGTTCAACCGGGTTGGGGTATCATGTGGTATGCACAAAACATACGGTTATATGTGCGTTATTGAATACGCTGAAAATTATACTGAAAAAATTGACAATTGATCATTACTCAAATCACTTTACTCCGCCAGTTCCCTTTCTTAAGGTACCAATAAGATAAAATTCCGATTAAGAAACTGTAAACAAACTCGGCTGTCCATACATATTCAATAGGCAGCTGAAGTTTAACGGCGATCAGCCAGGCAAAGGAAAGATAGGCTGTAAGGGTAATCATTTCGATTCCAAGGGCGAATTTAGTATTGGCAGTTCCCAGAACACCATTGAACAATATGCTCATCACACCAAACATAAAAAGTGCAACAAGAATGATGTAGAAGGAGGGAACAGTCGCTTCAATCAGCGACAGATCGTTGGTATAGACAGAAATAGCTTGTCGCGGGAAAAGGGCTGCCAGCGCGATTGCCACAGCCATCGAAGCCACGCTAAACTTCAGAATTTTTCGGATGATGGGGATCACCTGCTGAGGCTTTCCCTCACCAAGTGCATTGCTGACCAACGTACTGGTAACGGAGCACAACGCCCATCCGGGAATCATCAGCAATAAATAAAGACTACGGATAATATTGGAAACTGCCAACGACCGCTCCCCCATTTTTTCGATGAACATAAAGAAAACGAACCAGCTTCCCAGTGAAAGTACATATTGAAACATTACAAAGACCGATATCCCCAAAGTACTTTTAATAATCTCAAAATCAGGTTTAACCAGTTTGAAAAGAACATAATGTTTCAGCCGGGTATTGCGCCAGGTGATGATTACAAAAAACAGCAGAGCACAAACTTCGGCTGTTGATGAGGCAATGCCGGCACCTTTGATTCCCATTTGAGGAAATCCCCAATGTCCAAAAATCAGGAGATAGTCGAGAAGCACATTCACCCCTGCCATAATCGCGGAACTGATGCTCAGGTATTTTGTAAAAGCGATACCCGTGTAAAACGATCGGAACAACAAACCGGCCGAAGCAAAAAACAGTCCGGGAATACGGTAGACAAGAAAAGTTGAACTGGCGGTAAAAACAGCCTGCGAGGCCATAAATGGCTTAAGCATCGCGGGTCCATAGAAAATCACCGCAAAGGTTATGATCAGCGAGGTAAGACCCAGAAAGTAGAAACTGTTGTCGAAAATTCGTCCTATGGCCAGGTAGTTCTTCTCTCCGTTCCGGCGTGCGACCAGAATCTGTACTCCGGTTGTAAATCCGAATGCGACCATGAACAATGTGGTGTATAACAAACCACCGATGGCAGAAGCACCCAGTTCAACCTCACCAACCCGCCCAAGAAAGGCAGTGTCGGTGACGTTGACAATATTCTGAGCAGCAAGACTGAACATAATAGGCCATGCAATATCCCAGATCGTTCGGGTGGATGGTGCGGACATAGAATTAGTAAAG
>JBAXOA010000046.1:0-29335 GCA_037133495.1 Mariniphaga sp.
CTGGCCGGAACAACTCTTACCTATGCAGGTTATTTCTTGCTGTTTCTGGGAATTCTTTTAGCTATCTTCAATTCAAAGAGTTATTTCTTCGGCTTAATGAAAAAAGCATCAACGGGAACTTCAATAATTTTATTATTCCTTTTGAACAGCAGTTTTTCGGCTTCTGCTGCCGAACCACAGCCTGTCTCACCCGAAATTGCAAAAGCCTTTGCCAAAGTGTGGGTTCAAGGGCACGACGGACGAATTAAGCCTTTCAGTACTTTGGCATATGAAGTCGTTATGAAGGTTTCGCGTTCAGAAGATCTTGCAGGACAGGTGCCTGAGCAGATCGTTCTTGGCATGTCTGTCAGGCCTCAGGAATGGCAGCAGGTTGAGATGATTGCTATCTCTGACGATAAAATAGAAGCAAAATTGGGAAGAACAGGAGGAAAAGCTTCCTTTAACGATTTCTTCGACCAGCAGGGAAACTATAAATTAGCAAATGAAATACAGTCAGCATTTGGTAAAAAGCCTGCTGAGCGTAATGCCTACGATAATAATGTGATCAAAGTCGATGACCGGCTGAATGTTGTTTATCAAGTCTATCATGGTGACATGTTTCGGTTTTTTCCATCGCCTAATCGGGCCGACCAGACATGGTACACCCCAATTGCACATTTTCCTTCCTCTTTTGGTGTTGACTCAGTGGTTGTTGCCCGTCTCTTCCCTGATTTTCTAATGGCTTTGCAGAATGGTAATCAGGAAGGTGGAATCAAATCAGCAGAAGGGATTATTGGATATCAGCAAATGTACGGTTCGGCGCTCATTCCCGGAAAGACAAAGCAGCAACTTGAAATTCTGTACAATCATGTCAATATCTTCAAAGATCTCTCCGGTTGGTATGTTGTGCTTGGTCTTATATTGCTTGGTTTCTTCTTTCACTCCCTTTTTACAGGAAAGTCATTACAAAAAAAAGCGGTCAATTATACCGTTATTGGTCTATTCATCGGTTTTCTGGCTCATGTCGCCGGACTGATTGTTCGGGGTTATGTGTCGGGTCATATGCCATGGAGCAATGGTTATGAGTCGATGATCTACATCGCATGGGCAGTAATGCTGGCGGGTCTGATTTTTGCCCGCCGCAATCCAATGGTGCTTGCCGCTGCCGCTATCCTTTCCGGACTTACCCTGTTTGTCGCACAAATGAGCTGGCTCAACCCTGAAATCACTAATCTCGTGCCGGTATTAAAATCCTATTGGCTTGCAATCCATGTGGCGATTATTACTGCCAGCTATGGCTTTTTGGGAGTTGGAGCGATTATTGGCGCTGTTAATCTGCTCATGGCAGCGTCTCAAAATGAGACAAACCGTGGTCGGATCAGCCTGACAATTGAACAATTGACGTTTATTAATGAGGCCGCAATTATTCTGGGACTCTACTTTCTTACAATCGGGACGTTTCTTGGAGGAATATGGGCGAACGAATCCTGGGGCCGATACTGGGGCTGGGATGCCAAAGAGACCTGGTCACTGATCAGCGTATTATTGTATGGTTTCATTTCACACATGAGGCTAATACCCGGCTTTAGGGGGTGGTATGCTTTTAACCTGGCATCCGTTCTGGGATTGCTTTCTGTCTTAATGACTTATCTTGGAGTAAATTATTACTTGTCGGGATTGCATTCTTATGGAAGTGGTGAAGGGTTGCAGTTCCCTGTCGTTTTAATTGTCGTATTCGGATTAGTTGGCATTATGGCTTTTATGGCGAAAAAGAAAGAAAGTAAATTTAAAGAAATCACGAAATAGTAAATATTGAAAATAAATTTAATCCCGACAGGTTTTGAAAACCTGCCGGGATTTTTTATGGTCTTTTAGTCTCTAAATCCTATTGTGAGGCAGTGTAAATGAAAACCTTCCATTGTGGATATTTTCAATGAATTTCTTAAAATAATTGTTTTTTTTCCAACATTTTTTACTTTTACAAAAAATGTAACTGCCATGACTGTCAAACGCACCTTCGATATTCTCGAACATTGCCTTAAAAACTATCCTCGTGCTGATGCCGTATGCGGCAAATACGATAACGAGTGGGTTCCTTTTAGTACTGCTCAATTTGCCCGTCAAACGGAGTTACTCGCTATAGGATTACTTGCTTTGGGATTAAAAAAGGGGGATCGTGTAGCGACAGTCTCCGGAAACCGGCCGGAATGGAGTTTCGTCGATATGGCACTTGCCATGACAGGTGCGGTTCATGTGCCTGTTTATCCAACTATCAGCGAGGAAGAATATCAATATATTTTCAGCCATGCCGAAACCCGCTTTATTTTTGTTTCAGACGATAAGCTTTATAAAAAGTTAAGTCCGATGGTCGGTACTGTAGAAAGTATCAAGCAGATTTTTACCTTCAATCAGGTGGAGGGAGCCACAAATATCGATTATTTATTCCAGCTGGGAAAAGAGAACGAGCAGTCGCTTTCGTTGACGCTTCATCAGATTATGGAGTCGATAAGTGAGGAGGAGATGGTCACCATGATCTACACTTCCGGAACAACCGGCATACCCAAAGGGGTTATGCTTTCGCACCGGAATTTGGTTTCAAATTTCACTGCTCATGCTAATAATTTTGATTTGGGATCTGCTCATAAAGCGATTTCTTTTTTGCCGCTTTGTCATATTTTTGAACGAATTGTCAACTATAATTTTCTGTACAAAGGGATAGGAATGTATTATGTGGAATCTCTGGCTCAGATTATGCCTGCTATAAAGGAGGTTCAGCCTCATATATTCTGTGGCGTGCCACGGCTACTCGAACGGGTTTACAATAGTATTCTGACTAAAGGAAAGCAGTTAAAAGGCATCAAGAAAACACTCTTTTTCTGGGCTGTCGATCTGGGGCGCAGTTATGAGCACAATATGAAAATGAGTCTCTGGTTTCGTTTGAAACTGGCTATCGCCGATAAACTGATCTATTCGAAATGGCGGGCTGGATTAGGGGGGAATCTGCAGATTGTTGTTTCAGGCGGAGCCGCTTTACAGCCGCGCATTGCAAGAGTTTTTAGTGCAGCAAAGATCTATGTTCTTGAAGGATATGGGCTGACTGAAACTTCTCCGGTGGTGGCAGTTGGAAATCTGGTGACCCGTGAATTAAAAGTAGGAACCAACGGTCCCGTTTTGCCGGGTGTGGAGGTGAAAATTGCCGAAGATGGCGAGATACTTACCAAGGGTCCGAATCTGATGATCGGCTATTATAAACAACCGGAGCTTACCGCTGAGGTAATTGATAAGGACGGATGGTTTCACACAGGTGATATCGGCATTCTCGATGAAGGAAAATACCTGAAAATTACAGACCGGAAAAAAGAAATTTTCAAGCTTACGGGTGGGAAATATATTGCACCTCAAATGATTGAAAATAAGCTGAAGGAATCGATATTTATTGAGCAGGTTATTGTCATTGGCGATCATGAAAAATTTGCCAGTGCATTGATCTCTCCTAATTTTGAATATTTGCACGACTGGTGTGCCGGGCACCAAATTCTATTTCGTGATAATATAGAAGCGATAGCCCACCCAAAGGTTCAGTCCGTATTTCTGCAGGAAGTGAAAGAGATTAATAAAACGCTTGGCCAGCATGAAGAGATCAAGCGGTTCAGGCTCGTTGCCGATTCATGGACTCCGCAATCAGGAGAATTATCGCAAACGCTGAAACTCAAAAGAAAGGTTATAGAAGCCAAATATAAAGATATTATTGAGGAGATTTTTGGACCATCTCGCGACGAGGATTGATCCTATTTAATATCGTGTTCAGCGTAATTAAACATCCCGAATTTTACTGATACTGCTGCAACAAATCCATTCAGGTCGGTTGAGGTTATCGGGCCGTATTGAACATGACTTGTGTAGCGATAGCTGGTGCCGATCCCCAGTTTTGCATATTTCCAGACATTTATTTCGAGAATCAAACCCGGTTCAGCAAAAAGGAAACTGGGTTTGCCTGTTAGAACTGACAGTTCTGAATCAGTTATTTTTAACTGGCCGATTCCTGCAGACAATGGTATTGAGAGATGAATTTTTTGAAGGGGCCATAAAGTGTATTCAAAGTGTACACCTTCCATTTTCATTTTCAATTTACCTGACCCTTTCGTTGCAGGCAGTACGAGATCATTAATCGTTGAATGATAAAGTAATCCCAATGTGACTTTTTTGTTGATAATCACTCCGGCTCCTAATCCCGCGACAGTACTATATTGCAATGCAACTTCACTGAATTGGAATGTTGAACCGATGTAGGGGCTTAAGTCTTTCGCCTTATCCTTAAACAGATGCGACATTACCTTTGTTTGTCCGTTCATCTGAATTACACAAAAAACGAACAATATAATCGCTAACCATCGTTTCATATTCTTATTATTAAAGTTGTGCCGATTTTGAGTATAAAGGTAGATAATACAAATTTATTATGAAACGCCCATGAATTTACGCTTCGCAATTTCGAATGAAGATGACTCAGGTGTTCCATCAGGCAATTAAAAAACAAATTATATTCTGATGAAATGTTAAATTAACGAGTGGATTTAAACGAAAAGCTTTATTTTTGTTTGCCGAATTTCAGGTAATCATCCAATTCTTATAAGTGATTTTACATTATATATGGAAAAGATTTTAATCACCGGAGCCACCGGCAATGTGGGGTTAGCCACATTAAAGTTGCTGGAAAGTAAGAATTATCCTGGTGTTGAGATTGTTGCAGCAGTAAGAGATATCGAAAGGGCCAGAAAGATTGAAGGGATCGAAAATTGTAATTTCTGTCATTTTGAATTTGACGAGCCTGAAAGTCATGATAAAATTTTGAAGGGAGTTACCAGAATTGTGCTCATTCGTCCAAATCAGGTATCAGATGTTTCAAAGTATATTTTCCCATTTCTGACAAAAGCCGAAAAGGCGGGTGTTAAGCATATTGTTTTTGTTTCGATAGTCGGGGCAGAAAGGAATCGCATTTTTGCCAATCACCGGACCGAGAACCACGTTAAAAAGCTGTCTGTACCGACAACAATTCTCCGTCCATCGCTTTATATGCAGAATCTTTCATCATTTCATCGTCATGATATACAGGATCATGACAGGATTAATATTCCTGGTGGAAATGGACTTGTCAATTATATTGATGTGCGGGATGTTGCAGAAGTAATTGACGCTGTGTTGATGAATCCAGTCCATGAACATCAGGCTTATGAGATTACAGGGCCGGAACCAATAGATTTTTATCAGATAGCCAGACTATTTTCAAATGAATTAGGTCGCGAGATCAAGTACACCCGACCATCAACAATCCGTTTTGTAAGGCAGAAATTAGTTGAGAAGAAACAACTTCTTTACGTGCTTACGCTCTCATTGCTTTACAACGCCGTCAGAGGTGGGAAAATGAATTATAACAACGATGTTTTTCAATCAATTACCGGTCATGCTCCTCGTCATCTGGTTGATTTTATTCATGAATTCAGGGAATGCTGGATGAAAACAGGTTTGGAAAAAAAGTCAGGAAAAATTATTAAAAGACTTCGGCGCAGTCATAAATAGCATAAAAAATCAGCCTGAATTTCGTTATATTTATATAACTCTAATTTTAGCTGATATGAAAACTATACTAATTTTATGTTTGTTATTTTTTAGTTTGGCATTAATTAATGTCAATGGCCAGATTAACTTAGAAAAAAAAATCAAAAATCAATCCAACAACAAGGCTAATCAGGAAGTCGATCAGGGTATTAATAAAGGATTGAATGCCGTTGGAGATGGAGTAAAAGGTCTTTTCAAAAAGAAAAAACCCACTGAACAGCCTGCTGAACAGAAAGGGCAGGATAGCACATTACAAAATCCGCAGGTTAAAGATGCAAAATCCGCAGTTAATTCAACTCCAGCGCTGGCTGCCTATTCAAAATTCGATTTTGTTCCCGGTGAAAAAGTTATTTTTTATGATGATTTCAGTCAGGATAAAGCAGGAGATTTTCCTGCCTTATGGTACTCAAATGGATCTGGCGAGGTAGTTACCTTAAACAACTATCCGGGAAATTGGATGCAAATAACCGCCAATGGTTGTTACTTCCCTGAACGAGACCTTCAAACTTCCGAGAATTTTACCGTTGAATTCGACCTCGTTCCGGGTTCGGCAAGTTTTGAAGTTGGTTTCTTTTTGGTTGCAGGAGACATCAAGAATCCTATGGAAGGAGGTGCGATTCCAGGGAAAGCCGGTGTGAAAACTAACATTACCAATCATACTGTCTATTTTAGTGCTTATGCCAATGGAGCATACACGCTAGATGGAAATAAAGAAATGCAGCTCAATGGCAATGAAAAGATGCACATGTCCTATTGGGTGCAAAAACAGAGATTACGCATTTATATCAATGAAACAAAAATTGTTGATTCGCCACGCTTAATGCCCGCCGGATATAAATACAACATGATGCGATTTGACATGGGGGGCGAATCCAAGCCATACATCGCAAATTTCAGAGTGGCTGCCGGCTTACCCGACACACGCAACAAGCTTATTACGGAAGGGAAACTGGTTACTTACGGAATCTACTTTGACGTTAACAAAGACGTTGTAAAACCTGAATCTTATGGCACATTGAAAGAAATTGCAGGTATTCTAAATGAAGTTCCTGACGTTCGGGTTAAAATCTTCGGCCATACCGATTCCGATGGGGATGATGCCAAAAATATGGACCTATCAAAACGCCGCGCTGCATCAGTGAAAGCTGAACTGACCAAATCATTCGGTGTGAATGCCGACCGTCTTGAAACCGATGGCTTGGGAGAGTCCAAACCTGTTGCACCAAACGACACACCTGTCAACAAAGCCCTAAACCGGAGAGTTGAGTTTATCAAGCTTTAATGATTTTTCATTTAAGGCAGGTTTAATTACACGATTGAACCTGCCTTTTTGTTTCCCGTTCTAAAGACCCATATTATGTTCAGGAAATCGTTTCAGGCTTTATTTTTATTGCTTTTAAACGGCTTGGTTTTATGCGGACAAACAAATAATCCGTACAAATCGGTTAAAGTTGATACTACCCGTATCGTTGGTTCTTCAGAGATGGTCAAAATAACTGCTGAGACAGGCATTGATATCAACCAGACCGACGAATATACCCACAGCTTGTTCTGATATAGCCAAACCAATCACAGTTACAAAAATCAAATATTATGAAATCAATTTTCTCAACTTTACTTATTATGTTGGCAGCTTTGATCGTTAAGACGCAAATTTTAACGCCCGAAATGGTTGTAATAAGAATGCCCGCAATATCAATGATCGTTTGCAAAAAAGAGGGCAGGCAGCAATTTTTAAAGCAAGTGGACCAATTGAAAACCGATGTGGAGGAGGAAATCACACGACGGAGAGATAAGTCTAAATCAAACTCCAAAGGCATGGACGATCAGGCCGCAAAGAACATGATGAACCAGATGGGTTATTCTGTTTCGTCTTCCGATATGCAGAAAATGAAAACAGCGACAAAGGAGGAAAAAAAGGCAATGGCAATGGCAATGATGCAAAAAAATACGAACATGTCGGTTGACGAAGCCAAAAAAGTGAGCAAAATGGGCAAGGAAGGGAAACAGGCCTGGGCCGAAGGAATGTCGACGGAAATGATGGCTGATGCCCAGGCTAACCCTGACAAGAACAAAGCAGCTCAAAAAAACAACATGAATATGTTTGAATTGGCTCAGGAACAAAGCCACATTGCCGAGAAAATACAATTAGTGACCCGAAAATTTGATGAGCAATTGGAAGAATTCAATAAGCTGAAAGTAAAAACCCTGAATGAATTCGAAGCCTGTTTGAAAAAAGTTGACAAAGATTATGAGAACAAGATAAACTACGATTTGGGAAGTACTTATGCTGAAGCGATGGAATACCAAAAAAATTCATGCTATCAGAACTGTTGTGGCTTTCTGACATCAAAATACAATGCTGTCCTTTTGGATTGGTACAATGCAATGATCGCTTTGAGCGATAATTATAATCGTCTGGATGTTCTCACCAATGAACTTGCCAGTACCACAACCGGAACAAATAAGAAGGTTATTGAACCTGGACTGACTTATCTGGAAGCACTGTTAGACTATATGGTTCATCTTCAAGATCTACCGGCCCCATACTTCCTGACAAAACAGTAGAATTTTGAACCATGAAGATACTTTTTGCCCTTTTCCTATTTTGTTCTGTTTTCATGAATGCCCCTGCACAGCAAAATGCGGCTTCCATCAAACAGCAGATGTCTGCAATCCGTAAAGCGACCAACTGGGAAGATGCAGCGGCGGCAAAGAAGGCCAATGAGCAAATCAAAGAGCTTTCAAAACAGTTGATGATGACCGGGAATCCTCAGGGCAATCAGCCGCCAAACCAGTCGAAAGCCGGAGCTAAACAAGCGAAAAAGGATGCTACGGATGAAAAAATGGAAATGTGGGGACAGGTCATGAAAAGTGCAGCCGGAGGTAAAGAAGCCGATGTATTTCTTGCCGAGCCGACCCGCGAACAGATTAAGCGGGAATACAAGGAGGAGGAATCGAATAGAACGAAAGGCAAAGAATACCTTGAAGAGATGACTTTTCTATGTATCAACATGTCTTCTCCTACCGTTCAATTGCTGATTGATCAAATGGAGAACTACAAATCGATAAAAACTCTGGTTATTACATGCGGAAAAAATGGTTCCGCTGTCGATCTCGAAACATTAATCGCGAAAGCGAAAAATTATCCCTTGCAACAATTGTACATCATTAATTTTAAAAGCTCAGTAACGAAGATACCCAAAGCAATAAGTAATTTTCAAACCCTGACTTTCCTGGCATTGTACAACAACAAAATTATCAGGTTACCTCCTGAACTCAGCTCAATGGTATCTTTAAAAAAGCTTTATGTTGACATGAATCCTGTTTCTTTGCTTATGCCAGCCATCAACCTGATGACCAACCTGGATACACTAGGAATTGCCAAAACCCTTATTGCGGACGTGGAGCTAAGCAGAATCAAACAACAATTGCCAAAATGTAAAATCCTACTCAAATGAGGAAACAACTAATCATGCTGATGCTATTTCTATTGACAGGATCAGTATTGGCGAAAGCAAAAAATCCAATGTTTTTTATTGCGACTTCCTGTAACAACCAGGCAGCTACCGGTTATATGGATTTTTTCGAATCAGAATTTGCCAATTCGCTGAAAAAAGAATTTCCTTGCGTCGAAACTTTGAGCGACAATCATGTTGTGACCCTTCTTCAACATGAAAAGCAAAAACAGATGTTGGGCGCAGGAGATTATGAAGAAATATCCAATATTGGTGAAGCGATGGGAAGTGATTATCTGGTTAGTTTGAAAGTTCAGGTAATTGAAAAAACAGTCTTGATTACCGCGTTCTGTATCGATAACCGGACATCAAAAGTTATTTCACGCTCTACGGACAATGGGATCGGTGAAAATGCCGGTATTCAGGCTGTGGAAAAGGTCTCAAAACAGTTGGTTGATGGTTTGAAAAAATATGAGATATGTCCGTTTAAAGGACCAATCAATGTGGTGGTTAAAACCGAGCGAAACGATAAAAAAAATCAAACTTACGCTGTGTATTGCAATGGCACGGACGGACTGTTTAAACAGGATGTGACTGTAAATAATACCAGTGATGCTGACTGGAAGCTGCAGAAAACAGGCAAAAATCAGGTAAAAGGTTCTGTTACGTATAACCTCCGCGAGGAAACCGAAACCGAAGAACAGAACGACTGTTATATTTGTCCTTCAGGTCGTCAGGGAGCCAGAATGTATACCGAAAAAATTACAAAAACGTCAAAGGTGGAAGGTCTTTCAAACGAAAGTGTTGCCGACAACCAGCAAATCGAAGATGCCCGTGCTGAAATCACCTTTTTGGATAACGGAACCTACACCTTGAAAGTGAAAGCTGCATCCAGAAAAGGAGATCTTACACTGAGAACTGAAAAGAGGGCTGAAGGGACATGCGATAACCTGAGTCCGCCGCCTGAAAAAATAACTAAAAAAGCAGATGTGCCCTTGAATGAGGTCACCTTCGGACCTTTCCAGGGAACTTCCCTGGATAAAGCATTGAGCCATAAAGACACTTATTCAAAAGTTGATCCGGTTACCAAAGAAAAAATCACAATCACCTATGATTTCAATTTGAAAAAAGATTAAATGTCCAATTTAGTTTAAAATCAAAACTATGCATAAAATATTTAGATTGTTTGCCGTTTTGTTTTTCCTGATACCTGGTCTATGTCAGGCCCAAAAACCTTCCGATTTTCTTCCTGAAAAACCCGGGAAATGGAGTTATTCAAGCAATATTAAAAGTCGCGGAAATGAGGCAGTTAACTTCAATAAAAACCTGGCAGTATTGGCCGAATGGTTTCACCAAAATGTTTCCATATTAACCAATCCAACAGGGTTCGATTTGAAAGCCTGTACATACGGAACATGGGACGACAATTACAAACAGAAGCAAAGCAGTTATGCGCACCGAGCAGAAATTGATTTTGAATTTCAGTTGTTCTACAGTAAAGGAGGTAAATGGGTTATTGAACCACCTCATTTCGCGGTAGGTATCAACGATACCGAAACAGCGCACGGTAGCAATTTTGGCGGTTACGACGGATTCAAGATTCAGGGAGATGATCCCAAACTGGAAAAGGCACTCAGTGATGCCATCCTAAAAATCAGTGAATTTTTCTGTGTATTTGAACTCGAAAAGGAAATTGTACCCGGCATTCGATTGTATAAAAATGGCTCGCTGGTGGTTTTCAATCCCAATCGCCCTGATTATTGGATTCCGGTTACGGTAAAGGAGGTAATTCAGGAAATGATGAATTATTGGAAAATTAAACCGGGCGACAAAGAGGTTTACAATTATTTCGAAGCGGCCTATAACAAAATGAGTGAAGAGGAACTGAACAGCCAGGCATACTTCGGTTCTGATGATGCCATTATTGATGTGTGGGGGAAACCTGAAGGATTGAAAATCATGCGTTTCAACCCTGAATACTGGAATAGAAATATTCCCCGTTCGGCAATTCAATACATCACGATGTACGCCAAAGAACAAACGGAAACCGAAATGGAAGAATCATATAAAAACAACGGTCATCCAAATTATCCGTTGATTTTGCCAAACAGTTTTAACAAAGAAAAACTGCTGACATTGATTGAAAAGTAACTTGAAAAAGCCGATGACCATATTTATCATTTTGTGGTTTAAAGAATCTCTGGACATTGGTTTTGTCA
The DNA here is from genome assembly GCA_037133495.1 of Mariniphaga sp. Classification (GTDB taxonomy): domain Bacteria; phylum Bacteroidota; class Bacteroidia; order Bacteroidales; family Prolixibacteraceae; genus JAAFHB01. The sequence goes on from JBAXOA010000046.1 coordinate 11,273, forward strand.
GATCGTTCAATCTGTTAGAATTCAAATCATTAAGAATATAGACTGTGAATCATGACAAGAATATTTAAATTATTTGTAATCGTTTTCTTCCTGATACCGGTTTTATGTCTGCCCCAAAAATCGGCCGAATACCTTCCGGACAAACCTGGTAAATGGATTCTGAATCAGTATTCGATGAACGAAGCCGATGCTTTTCATTGAAATGTTAAAAGGGTGGCCGAATGGTTTCACGAGAAAGCAGCCTTCATGACTGGCCCCAATGGGTTTGATATTTGGGTTTATTTAACCGGATATTGTGCTGAAAAATAAAACAGAAATGGACAAACAACTTCTGCTTCAGTATTAAATTGAAATTGTCGAATTAGCTTTCTCTTTTCCCGTGCAGCAGCAGATTCACCGCATCATGCAACGAGCCTGCTTTGGTAACGGATCCCGAGTTGATAAAGAAAATTTCATCCGCATTCTCAATCGTATTCAGGCGGTGGGCGATGATAATGAGGGTTGTTGTTTCCGGTAATCGCTTGAGTATTTCATCCAATAATTGCTCGGTGACTGTATCAATATTTGCAGTTGCTTCATCCAGAATCAGTAGATCAGGTTTGCGCAAAATAGCACGAATAAAGGCGATCAGCTGTTTTTGCCCTAAGCTGATTCCATCACCCGATAATTGTATTTGTGCTGACAATCCACCGTCAAATCGTTCAAGTAACCCGTTCAATCCGGATTCCGATAATATTTTTGATAATGACTCATTCGAAATGTCTTTGTATTGTGTGTTTCCGTAAAGGATATTATCACGGATGGTTCCGCTGAAAAGAAAGGGTTCCTGCAGTATGAACCCTATTTTGGATGTTCGGGTCTCGCTGTCCATAGAGCGGATATCTACTCCGTTGAGTATTATTTGTCCTTCCGTCGGATCGTACAAGCGTGCCATTAATGAGGCTGTTGTGGTTTTTCCACCACCGGTAGGACCTACAAAGGCGTAGGTCTTGCCTCGCTCAAGGTCGAAACTGACATCTTTTAATATTTCATTATCCCGAACATATGAAAATGAAACATGACGAAAAGACAGCAGGCAACAGGTCTCTTCTGTCACTGTCGTTTCGATCACTTTCAGGTTATTTCCCAGTACAAGAATTTGTGAAATACGGTCCCAGCCAGCCAAAGCGACCTGGAAGTTGGCCCACAGTGTCGCTATCTGCCTGAGGGGATTATAAAACTGAGCGATATAGGCCAGAAAGCTGATCAATAAACCCAAAGTAAACTGTCCGGCAGCAATCAGATAGATACCAAATGCCAGCACCACCATCTGTCCGATACCAGACGAAAATCCGTAAACAGGCGTAAACAGATTATTTGCAATTCCGGCTTTTACTGCAGTTTGATAGTTTTCTGTATTGACTTCATTAAAGCGTTTGCGAAAATAATCACGTCGGTTAAAGGCAACAATTACTTTGAAATTATTCAAGCTTTCCTGAATCTCCGCGCTTAGGTTGCCGGTGCTTTTCATGTTCTCGGCGTTGCGTTGTTTTACCCATGGTGAAATACCGCGTGTGAAGATCAACAAAATAAGAGCCGGAGCTAAAGCCGCCAGTCCGAGTTTCAGATTAATGGCAAGCAGAAAAATTCCAGCGCCCAGCATAGTGAAAATGCTGCTCATAAACTGAACAAGCGATTGTGAAAAAAACAAATTTATTTTGTCGGTGTCGTTATTTACCCTTGAGATTAGATCCCCGGCTTTATTTTGATTGAAAAAATCAATAGGTAAATCCTGCAGTTTATTAAAAATTGTATTTCGCAAATTGAAGAGCATTCGCTGCCCAACGCGTCCCATCAATTGTGTCTGAGTATATCCGCTTACCATTGCCAGAGAGAAAACGCCAAATAAAATTATTGTGTATTTTAGAACTCCTTCATATTGTTTGGTCAGTACAAAGTTATCAACAGCATGTCCTATCAGATAAGGAGCCACAAGGTTCAAACCTGCATTGATAAAAATAAAAAGCATTGCAATATAAAGGTTATTACGCTCTTCACCCATAAGTGTCATCAACCGTTTTAACGTCGTTGCTGTTCCGGCTTTTTTGTCGGAGGGTATTTTATTCTTAAGATTGAGATTATATATCATAATGATTTGTGCTGCGTTGAGAATTAAAAATCTGAACATATTCCGGACAAGTTTCCATCAGCGAATTATGCGTTCCGCTGCCCAAAATTTCCCCTTCTTCCAATAGAATTATTTGCGCGTAGTTAATTACAGAAGCAATTTTTTGTGTTACTGAAACTAAAGTGATTCCGGGATAATTCAAGGCCACATTATCTAAGATTTTTTGCTCAGTCTGATTATCAACCCTGGCGGTGAAGTCGTCGAGCAAAAGGATTTTAGGGTTCAGCGCCAAAGCTCTGGCCAGCATAATACGCTGCTTCTGTCCGCCTGAAAGACTTGTCCCACGTTCGCTCACTATGGTGTCAAGACCATCAGATAAACCATTTATGAAATTGGTCAGCTCAGCTGTTTCAATTGCTTTTGAAAACGATTCATCTGTAACTTTTACGTTGAAGGCAATATTTTCGCGCAGACTCATATTAAAAATGGCGCTATCCTGAAATACAAATCCAATCTGATGCTGGAAGGTTTCTTTGTTATATTCGCCAATCTCAGTCCCATCGAACAGAATGGAACCACTTTCAGATCGAATTAACCCTGTCAACAGATGGAGTAACTGAGTTTTTCCAGCAGCAGTCGGACCTATTATGGCCGTTTTTGTCCCTGACAATATAGTCAGAGAAACGTTTTTCAGAGCTGGTTTGCCGCCATAGACTACAGTTATATTCTTCATCTCGATGTTTCCCTTCAACGGAGTGTTCACCTTTCCGGTATCATGTGTTTCGACGGCATCTAAGATTGTGCAAATTCGGGCATAAGAAACCGAAGCTTGTATAACGAAATTGCTTATAAACCCAATGATGATTATCGGGAAAATAAGGAGCACGAGATACGAACTGAATGCCGCAAAATCGCCAAGTGACATAGAACCGGTTATCACATAATGTCCCCCCAGTGTGAGAATGACAAGCGATGCCATATTTGCCACGAAAACTACAATTGGAATCAGTGTGGCAAAAAGTTTAAGAATCGATAATCCCAGCGTTTTGGCTTGTGTGCTGGCATCTAGAAACTTATTGTATTCAAGTGTTTGGGAGTTCAATACCCGAACCAGAGCTGCACCCATGATGCTGTCGCTGATGACTTTGTTAAGCCAGTCGATCACTTCACGGCTCTTTTTAAACAGAACTCCTACTTTTCGGAAAACAATGAAAAACGCTCCAATGATAACGGGAATAATAATCAACACATATAACGCTAGTTTCCAATTGATCGATATTAGCAGAATACTTACTCCGAAGATGATAAACAGGGATGAAGCCAGAGACACGATCGCCATCGATACGAATAGTTTTACGGAATCGATATCGGAGGTGAGATTTGTAAGCAATTTCGAAGGGTTTGCATTGATGATAAACGCGTAACTCTGACGGGAGATTTTATCTGCCAGTTTTGTCCGCAGATCAAATGCCACCCGTTCGGAAGCATAGGTCTGCAAAATTCCCTGAAAAAAAGAAAATATCAGGATGAAAGATGCGGCAACTAAAAATTTGAGGATGATTTCCTGGGTTGAAAAAGTCCCTTTAGAGAAATCATCAATTCCGTGCGAAATCAATTTGGGAATCACCAGATTCACCGCATTACTCAACAATGCAAAAGTGATCAGGTAGAAAATCATCAGTTTGTATGGCTTTAGAACTGCGAATATATTGGGCTTACCAGGCTTCTTTTTCGCCGGCTGTTGGTTGTTTTCTTTTACCATTCCAATCTGTTTTCTATTTTATTTGAACGCTCAAAGTTACACGCTATAAAGGAATAATGCTTTAAAAAAAGATGATATTCCGTATTTCAAAGTTTTTTTGGTTGAAATATTCTTCTCTTAAACCATTGACCACCCCATGGGCTCAAAATAACTGTGAGGTTCCCGGTTGGTTTGACCAAAGTTAAACTGGTGGTACTCTTAAGTCTGAAATTAAGTAATTGTCAATTTTACAAGTTCTCTATGAGCTGACGGATCAATGTCTTTTCTGATTGCTTACTATTAACAAAGTTTTGGTACTTCATGTATCAAAAAATAAAAAGCTCCGAAACCCAAGTTGGTTTTCGGAGCTTTTTATTTTAAACGTTGCATGCATCTAATCACGTATCGTTCACTTAAAAAACGGGACAGATATATTTTAAAATTGGAGCGTTTCGGGCATGAAATTATTTAAGTTTTTTATTCATATCAATAATATATTGATTATCCGCAGGAGGTAAATCGGTCCATAGGCTATATAAAGCCATTCCAAGTTCAGATGAAATTTGTCCGACACCATCAACTTTAGCTTGTTCTTCAGGAGTGATTTTTTCGTCACCTGCATAATGCGCCATCATCGCATTTCTGAAAAGCGGTGCAATATCACCGATATATTCTGCCGAAACATTATAAGGTGGTGCTGAAAGCATTTAGGTGAAAATACCGTCAAGGTGTCCTGATAAGAACACATTTGAATATCCGGAGATGGAGATTGACAATTACTTACATCATAAAAACCGACCATGCCATATTAATAGTTATCATGATTATCAATGCGAAAGAGCAAAGAAAACCAAGGGCAATATATTTACCAATAGTCTTGCCCCATCCTTGTCCATACAACCTTTTCATCGCAATCAGTAAATATACCGACATCCAAAGAAATGCCAAAGAGGTAAAAACACCTGTGTTGAAAATTTTATTAAGAATATAGTTGCTGAAAATTAGCAGGAGAAAAACAAAACTGAAGTAGTGAAGGCTAAGTATTGCGTGATCAACGTAATAAAATTCTTTTTTGCGAATGTAAAGCAGTTTAAGAAAAAGAGCGAAAACAGGAAGCAGAAAGAACAATAATTTTGGGATATTATGCAGAAATGTCTCAATAAGTTTATTTAAAAATTCATTTTTACCCTCTTCCCCGATAAGATTTATTTCCAATAACCGCACAGTAAGTATTCGTATAAAATAACCCGACCTCCTTTCTTTACCAAGCATTTTTTGTTGTGCCAGGTATTGTGAAGGGGTTATTTTATTTCTCAATAAAGAGTCGATATTGGATTTATAAGTTGTAGAATCTTGAATTGAAGTGCCTTCAAGTGTTATTAGATTCTTTTTAAGTGTTATTAGATTCTTTTTTTCGGAAAGAGGATTTACTTCAGCTGCTTCAGGCTGGATTTTCTTTTTAACGGATGAGGCGGAGAATTGAGGAATAGACAGTTTCAGCGAATCTTCGCTGATTACTTGTTTCGTTGAATCAGCGCTTATAATCGCCGGATCATTTTTCACTTCGTTTTCAAATGCTTTCCCAATCCTGTTAAAATAGAAGAACAAGAAAAAATACACAAAACTGCTAAAGATACAGAGCCGGATAGGATGAAACTGACTGCGTTGCCTGCCTGCATTGTAACTTTTAGTTAATTTACCGGGTAAAAATAAAAGAGGAATTATTGTTTTAAAAAAGCGGGAATCATAATGAAAAAAGTCGCTTAAAAATTCATATACCAATTCTCCGAAGGATTCTTTGTGCTCGTGGTAACGCTGTCCGCAAAATGAACAAAACTGCCCGGCAAATTCTGATGAGCAATTTTTACATTCAATAGTAGATTTTTCTTCCATAGAATCAAAATTTAAGGATGTTATTTCAATTCTCTTTTGGTATTCATTAAATCAGGCAATGTATGTTTCGCAATGTTGTTGCTATAACAATAATACGAATTTTTGACCGGATAATCATGCAAAATAATCAGGATTTTATTGTAAGATCTGCTCAACCTTAAATGACATTAATAGACGCATTTATCAACTACCCGCTTCCCTATTTGTTGTAACTTTGAACATCAGGCGAAGCTGGTTGTTTGTTTATGAGTTGAATTATTTAAAAAAGTGATGCATTTAATTATGAAAAAAGTGAATAAAATTATTACCCGCATTATTCTTCCGGCTCTTATCGCTTTGATTATTATTGTTCTGATTGCCTTGCCCTACGTTGCAGAAAAATACATTAATGATCATGGCAAAGAGTATTCGGGTCGGAAATTATCGGTAAATCAGATTCGGATCAACTACTTCACCACAACCTTCAACATCATTGGCTTTAAGATGTTTGAAGCAGACGAACGTGAAGTATTCATCGCATTTGACACCCTTACGGTCGATATAAATCCCCTTCACTTTTTTTCTTCTGAATTAAACATTGGAAAAATACGATTAGTCAAACCTGAAGTGAAAATTGTCCGTCAGGATACCGTTTTTAATTTCAACGATATTATTGCGTTTTTGAATAAAAAGCCCGGAAGCGACAGTATCAGTAAGCCTTCAACTGCTTTCAAATATGTCATCAAAAATATTTCACTGGAAAAAGGTAAAATGACTTTCACCGATAAGACTGCCAACTTTACCAATCAAATGGAAAATTTGGGTTTTACTGTCCCATATATCAGTTATAATCAGGAGGAGATCAGCGAGGCAGGACTGAAATTTTATTTTGAAAATGGGGGATTCCTCCAGGCAAAAGCTAATTTTAATCAAAAAAAAGAGGAGTACAGTGCCGATTTTACAGTAAGCAATTTAGATATCTCGCCATTTTTACCCTATCTGAAACCCTATTTCAGATTTAAAAGCCTGGAAGGAATAGCCGGTGGAAAATTTCATTTGAAAGGATCTATTAGTAGCTTGGATTCCATAATGTTGCGCGGAGATGCCGACGTTGCCGGTTTTACTGTAACTGACGACTCAGACAGGAAGGTTTTGGGAGCTAAGAATAGTCATGTCAGATTACAGGATTCTTATCCAATGAAGTTCGTCTATAACTTCGATACGATAGCCTTATCCGAACCCGGCATTTATTTTGAAATGAAAGATTCGACCAATAATTTTCTGAATTTGATGGTCGCAGATACGGTTAAGGACGAAAAACCTTTTGAATACTATTACAAAATTATTCATCTGAAGATCGACAACGGAATAATCGATTTTCGTGACAATACTTTGCATGAACCATTTGATTATCATTTTGATGAGATCTCTATGAAAGTAGATTCAATTGCTTCAGTTGACGATTGGGTAAATACTTATACGACGGCGCGACTGAATAAAAGAGGTAAATTGAAAGCTGAACTTGGAATTAACCCTTCTAATCCTTATGAACTTAAAATCAATTATGTAATAACGAATTTTCAGCTAAGTGATCTGAATATTTATTCAAAGTACTATGTTGGCTTTCCAATTTTGCTTGGAAATATGTATTATCAAGGGAAGACGATCATAAAGGCCAGACAGCTGACCAGTGAGAATAAACTGATTGTTCGCAATGCCAAATTGGGGAAAAAGAGTGGTGGGTTAATGAACATTCCTTTGAAACTGGCACTCTATCTTTTAAAGGATATTCATGGCGACATTATCCTGGATATTCCGGTTACAGGCGATTTAAACAATCCTGAAATTAGAATCGGACACCTTTTATGGCAGACTTTTAAGGGTCTGATTGTTAAAATTGTAGCCTCTCCATTCAGAGCCCTGTCCGGTCTGATAGGAGTTGATCCGGAGGAGATTAAGGGTATCCGGCTTAGCTATGCCGACACCACCCTCACCGATAGTCATCTTCGTAGGATTAAATTGTTTACCCAACTGGAGCAGAAGAAACCTGATATGAAAATTGAACTGGCATACTACAATGATGTTGAGGTTGAGAAAAGTGAGATCGCTGTTGTCGAAGCCGGTAAGCTTTTTAGTGCTGCCACTGGAGCCGATTTCAAAAAAGAGAAGGCTCAATTTAACTCTTTTATTGCGCAGAAGCTTCAGAAAGATACCATTAATCTTATTGCAGGAAGTATACAATTAATAGGGAATCAAAAACTTGATTCTATTCAAGGCAGTATCGCACAAAAACGAATCAGCAAGATTGAAGCGGCATTGCATGCTGCCAGTGACTCAACAAAGATCAAAGTGCTTATTCCAAATAAAGATGCTCCGGAAAATGTGGGGAGCAGACCTGTTTTTGAACTTAAATTCTCCATCGACGAATAATTAATAGCTCAATTGCCCAAAATTGAAAAGGATGAAACCGGGCGGTTCCATCCTTTTACTAAAACTAACCAACTAACTAACCAAACTAAACCTAAACTTATGAAATAAAATGTATCGTAAATTTAGATCTTTAATATTTGATTTCCAAATAATTAATGTTAAAAAAAAGTAAAATAAAAATATTTTGGTATTAATCATTCTGTTTAGTAGGTTTGCCTGATATAAAACTATAAATCTTCTGATGAATGCTAAACTAATGAATCGCTATAATTTTAATCTGTCGTGGGCAATTTTTATTAGTGGACTGATTATAATGCAGTCAACGGTTGGTTTAGCATCCAATCCTGACGGAAATAAAAATAATCAATCCATTGTCAGAGATGGAAAGTTATTGCGCAGCGAATTATGGCAACCTTTTGATTCTCAGACAGCCAAAGGCGATTTTTTTGTTTCTCCCAAGGGAAACGATCGATGGTCTGGCACACTCGACGCACCTAACGTTACTAAAACCGATGGTCCTTTCGCGACGATCGCACGAGCCAAAAGTGCTGTCCGAGAATTAAAAGCCAAGGTTTATCTTCCTAAAGGCAAGGCTATTGATGCGCGCTATTCCGGCACTTCATATCCCTTTGGGAAGGGTAAGGATATCGTTGTATTTATCCGGCAGGGTTTTTATCCGCTTACCGAATCTCTGATTTTTACCCCTGAAGATGGTGGCGAACGGGTTGAAACCAACCTTCCTTCAGGCGCATTTGAATGGCATCATTTACGTGATAATTATGTTACTTACGCTGCATATCCAGGCGAAAAACCAGTAATTTCAGGTGCTGCTCCGGTTACAGGCTGGAAAAAAAGCGGCAATGTTTGGGTCGCCCCTTTCAATCATGAGGAATTGCTTGTCTTGAACGCAAACGGCAAAAAACAAACTTTGGCCAGAATTCCAAATACCGGTTATTTCACACTTCAGAAAACGCCTGCCTCAACCTCTGAAATACCTTACAAATCGGGTGATATCAAACCGTGGGCAGAAATGCAGGATAATCGGATTGTCATATTGCTCCGTTGGCGCACTGCATATAATTCGATCGTAAAAATTGACGAAAAAAATCAAATCGCATACCTTAAAGAACCTGAGAACGGCCCCGGGAATAACAACGGATTGCTGGTTGTCCCGCCGCGTTACTATATGGAGAACATTAAAGAGCTCCTTGATGCACCCGGAGAGTGGTTTTTTGATAAAAAAAGCCATGAAATAAGCTATATTCCTGCAGTTGGAAACAGCGATCCCAATACGGCTGATTTGTCAGTGCCACAAATCAACCGTCTGGTTCAGGTAAGAGGCAACGAGGATAAACCGGTGCGAAATCTACGCTTTTATGGCCTGGCATTCGAAGGAGCAAAAGAAAATTTCAGAAATTTTCCCCACCACTATGATCCAACAGAGGGCTGCACCGCGATAACTTATGAATTTGCAACCGATTGCGAATTTGCCCATTCAGAGTTGCGTGCCTGCGGCGGCGTAGGAATGGCTATCAGTTCGGGTTGCTTCGGAATGCGAATTTTCAGAAATATTTTTGATGGACTGGAACAAGGAGCCCTGAGTGTGAGCGGCGCAAGTGATTCAAAATCAGGTAAATTGATCCAGGTGACCAGAGAAACCTCCATTGATCACAATATCTTTTCGGAATGCGGACTCGGAGGAGGTATTACACTGGGTGTTGGCGGAACCATTCATACAACTATCTCGCGTAATTATTTTACGAAATCCGGCAGACCTTATACTATCGACTGCGGAGGTGGCGGACTGGAAGGTAACATCAACGGCGATTGCGTTGTCGAGTATAACCATTTTGAAGATGTTCAAAATGATGCTGATGATGCCGGTGTTATCGTGGTTAATAGTATGACCTTTAATTTTTTCGTTCGTAACAATCTCATTCATAAGGTGCATCGTGGATTTTTCAGCGATAATGTGGCCTTCTGGTTCGATAATATGTCGAGCAACTGGACCGTAAAGAATAATATTTATTACGACATTGAGCAGGGTGAGATGAAAATGTGCGGCACATATCTGATTAATAATGATTATTCTGATAATTTTTTAATTGAAGCACCTCAGTTTGCTCCTGAGAAATTCATTGAAGGTGATCCTGTATTCGCCTGTTCAAATTTAAACATAACATTTAACGGGAAGCCAATATCTGCCGAAATATCTGCCGGCTCAATAATTAAGGTAAAGGCTGATATTAACAATACGGGAAGTTCAGGTGTTGCAACTGTTTCATTGTTAATTGATCGGAAAGCCGTTGAAAGTAAGCCGTTTCCGGTAATCAGGAATAACACCCGCACGGTTGAATTTGAGTTGAGATTAAACGAAACCGGTAAACAAGATATTTCGATCGGCGAAACGAAGGCACAAACTATCGTTGTCGCCGGTGAGAAACCTAAAATTGCGTATGACAAAATTCAAATATCAGAGGAAAGTATGCTGACCGGAGAGAGTGTTCAAGTAACGGCTATGGCAACAAACCTTCAATCAACTGATATTCATTCGTCTATTGATTTATATGCCAATGGAAAAATACTTAAAAGTCAGCCGGTTGCATTAAAAAGTAAAGAGTCAAAAGAGGTTAATTTCGATATCTCTCCCGAAGCCGGCTATTATCCGATCCGGATTGGAAACAGCGAGGAAGTGATGTTGAAAGTGTTGAAATGTAAAGTATTAAAGATGGAGAAACAGAAATTATACACCTATATATCTCCTAAATCGAAACCAGCAAGCGTGGAAGTTATTCAACCCCGGAACCGCTATATTATAAAGGCAAGCGGATGGGATTTTTACCATGCTGAGGATGCTTATGCAACGGTATATCTCAAACAGCTGAAAGGAGATTTTGTGTCAACAGCAAAAATCATGACCTTCGGCAACCGTACCAGCGAATGGTACCGGTCGGGTCTTTTTGTCCGTAACGACATCAGCAAGAGCTTCGATGTTGATCGTGGCAGCAAAGGTTCTGTACTTTATTTCACTACACCGGGCAGGGCAGGAATCGAATACGATGAGTTTGGGAATGGCTGTATGCACAAAGCTGCCAGCGAAAATCTGCCGGAAAATTCTCCGACGCCACTATGGGTACGCATGGAGCGCCATGGTAATCGATTTACAGGTTATGTCAGTTTAGACGGCAAGACATGGATTATTAAACGCCAGACCAATCAAATTCCGGGTATTGAAAAAGCGGTGGATCTTGGTCTCGCGGCTGGTGCCCCTGATCAAAAACAATATACCGTTGAATTTGAAGAATGGCAAATAAAAGTTGCCGATACAGAATAGAACGGTTACTTTTTAGCCTCTTGTAAGGAAGAAAAAGATATCCTTGGTTTTCATTGAATATAAAAAAGTATCTTAACTTTGGCCTGATTCTATGAAACGAACGGGGGGTTGTCCTCATTAATCTGTGTTATTTAAATCAAAGCCTATGAAAATTGGGACACTCAAACGAACTTTGACCCCTTTATTGCTATGGGGATTAGGTGTTGGATATGTGATTTCAGGCATGTATTTTGGTTGGAATCTAGGCCTCGAAAAGGGTGGGACCTTAGGCATGGCTATGGCCACTCTACTGGTTATTATACTTTATACCTGTTTTAGTTTTTCGTACGCTGAATTGGCCTGTGCCATTCCAAAGGCTGGAGGAGCGTATGATTATGCCGAACGGGCTTTTAAGCAGGACATTGGATTTATAACAGGGCTGGCACAGATTATTGAATTTGTTTTTGCGCCGCCTGCTATCGCGATCGCAATCGGGGCTTATTTTAATCTTGTTGTCCCACAGGTTCCTGTAATTGCAGCCGCGATAACGATTTACGTGATTTTTACCACACTAAATATTTACGGTGTAAAGGCAGCTGCCAATTTCGAATTAGCTGTTACCGTATTGGCAGTTGGCGAATTATTGCTTTTCTCAACACTCACGCTCCCGCATTTTTCTGTTACCCAATTTACGCACAACCCATTCCCCCATGGCTGGGCCGGAGCTTTTGCCGCAATTCCCTTTGCTATCTGGTTTTTTTTGGGAATTGAAGGTGTCGCCAACGTGGCAGAGGAAACAATCAATCCACAAAAAGATATTATCAAAGGATTTGGCTGGGCGCTGCTGACACTGGTGATTTTGTGTGTGCTCGTTTTTTTTGCATCTGTCGGGACTGGCGGATGGGAGTCGATTGTTTATGCAGCAGATGGAAGCAGCTCTGATTCTCCATTGCCCCTTGCCCTAGGACATGTATTTGCTTCCGACCATATTTACTATCGTTTGTTGGTGGGTATCGGTTTATTTGGATTAATTGCTTCTTTCCACGGGTTGTTATTGGCAAGCGGCCGTGCAACATTCGAATTTGGAAAAATAGGAAATGCACCACGGTTTTTAGGTCGTGTCCATTCCCGTTTTCATACTCCTGCCAATGCACTTATCTTTAATTCGCTTATTGGAGTTTTGATCCTTTGCACCGGTAAAACAGCCGAAATTATTATCATTTCAGTGTTCGGAGCCTTGACGCTGTACGCATTTTCAATGTTATCAGTAATCAAACTCCGGAAAGATGCTCCTGAAATGAAACGACCATTCCGGGTTCCCTTCTATCCGCTTACCCCAATTGTGGCGCTGATATTAGCTATTGTTTGTTTAGTAGCCTTATGTATAGACAGTGGAGTGTTAGCTCTCTGCTTTTTTGGCATTCTGCTTTTCTTTTTTCTGCTTTTTAAAATTTTTAAAAAATGACCAACGAAGAAATTTTAAGTTATGTAAGTAATCATCCGTCAGGCAGGGTAAAAGTAGCTGTGGCTGATATCGATGGCGTGCTGAGGGGAAAGTATATTTCGAGCGAAAAATTTTCGTCAATCATCAAAGGTGATATGGGATTCTGTGATGTCGTTTTTGGATGGGATATGGCCGATCAGGCTTATGACAATGCCACTTATACGGGTTGGCATACCGGCTATCCTGATGCAAAAGTAAGATTGGTTATGAAAAGCTTCAGAAAAATTCCGTGGGAAAACGGAACCCCTTTCTTTCTTGGTGAGTTTATTGATGCCGATGGTGAGCCATTGGCTATTTGTCCCCGTCAATTGCTCCAAAAGATAATAGCACAATCTTCTTCTGACGGTTTTGAAGCAAAATGCGCCCAGGAATTTGAGTGGTTCAATTTTGCTGAGACTCCGCAAAGTTTTGCTGAAAAAGAAGGCAGACATCTAACTCATTTAACTCCGGGTATGTTTGGCTATTCGATTCTGAGAAGCAGCGCAAGAAATGATTTTTTCGCTGCATTGTTTGATCAGCTCAAGCAATTTGATATTCACCTCGAAGGATTACACACAGAAACAGGACCAGGTGTTTACGAAGCAGCAATTACATACAGCGATGCATTATCCGCTGCTGATAATGCGATTTTATTTAAAACTGCAGTAAGGGAGATTGGCTATCAGCATGGTATCCTCGCCACTTTTATGGCCAAGTTCAATGAGAATCTGCCAGGCTGCAGCGGTCATGTGCACCAGTCACTGTGGGATGCAAATACGAACCTGTTTTACGATGCAACAAAGCCGCATCACATGAGCGAAACCATGAGACAATACCTGGCGGGACAGCTTTATTGTCTGCCACATATTTTGCCAATGGTTGCACCCACCATAAATTCATACAAACGATTAGTCGAAGGAGCATGGGCGCCAACTACTGTAACCTGGGATGTTGACAACCGTACCGTGGCGCTGCGCGCATTGACAGGAGGAAGTAAATCCTGCCGTCTCGAAACACGGGTCGTGGGAAGTGACACAAATCCGTATCTTGCAATCGCTGCCTGTCTGGCCTCCGGATTATATGGGATAAAACATAAACTAAGCCTGCAGGATGCCACTTCCGGTAACGGATACAGAGACGAAAGCCATGGTCGTTTTCCGAAAAGTCTGGATGAAGCCAATCAGAGCATGAAAAATTCTGCTGTCGCCAAAGAATTATTTGGTGAAACTTTCGTGACTCATTTTACCCAAACACGGGATTGGGAAGTGCGTCAGTTCGCTAAAGTAGTAACCGACTGGGAAACAAAACGTTATTTTGAGATTGTCTGAGTGATTCGCTTTGTGTCAATCTGCTTAAGGATTTTGCCTGAGTGACATTGATTTTTTCTCCAAATATCCCTGTTGAATCAAATTTATAGACAATCTTTGTATTTGTCCAATAAAAAAATTTAAAAACAAGAAAACACATTTTACCATGTCTATTTCTCAATTCAATTTTCCAACAACAATCCGGTTTGGTGCAGGTGTAATGGCTGAATTACCGGCTTACCTTGAAAATAACTATTTAAAAAGGCCTCTCATATCTACCGACCCGATTATTGCAGGACTTGATTTTTTTAAAAAGATTGTAGCCGACCTGACCGGTAAAGGATTCGCCGTAACTGTTTTTCATGATATTCATAAAAATCCGGTAAAAAGTGATATTTATAAAGGCTCAGATGCCTATGATTCAGGATATTGCGATTGTGTCATTGGCATTGGCGGCGGCGCTGCAATTGATGTTGCCCGTGCTGTCTTGCTGAGGATCAATCATCGCGAAGATCTTTTTAAATATGATGATTTAATTGGTGGCGACATATTTGTAACCAATGATGTACCTCCGTTTATTACCATCCCAACTACCGCCGGAACAGGAAGCGAAGTTGGCCGCTCTGCAATAATTGCGGATGATGAAACACATCAGAAAAAAATTCTGTTCTCCCCTAAATTATTGGCTAAAATTGTATTTGCTGATCCGCTCCTCACCATGGACCTGCCCCCCTTTATCACAGCTGCAACCGGCATGGATGCCTTGACTCATAACATGGAAGCCTTTCTGGCAAAGAACTTTCATCCGCTTTGCGATGGAATTGCACTGGAGGGAATGCGGTTGATTGCTCAATCCATTGAAACGGCCGTAAAAAATCCTGATGTTGAATCGCGTTCAAATATGCTCCTGGCTTCGATGATGGGTGCCATTGCCTTTCAAAAAGGGCTTGGCGTTGTTCATTCCTTGGCTCATCCATTGTCAAGTTTGCTCGATACACATCATGGTCTTGCAAATGCCGTTAATCTGCCATATGGAATGCAGTATAATATTGCAGGTTTTGAGGACAGATTTGTACGCATGGCAAAAGCATTGGGCGTTAAAAATGAAACCGGCGAAGGTGTGGTCGCTTATTTGTTTGATCTCAATGACAGATTAGGCATTCCAAAGAAGCTAAGTGGAATTGGTGTGAAAAGTGAACATATCGAAATTCTCGCTGATCTTGCGTTTGCCGATTTTGCACATCCCAACAACCCAAAACCGGTAAGCCGAAACGATTTTAAAATTTTGTACGAAACGGCACTTTAATTAATCATCGAAAATCAATTCAATCGTGGCAAAAAAGATCAGGATCGGGG
Organism: Mariniphaga sp.; assembly: GCA_037133495.1. Classification (GTDB taxonomy): domain Bacteria; phylum Bacteroidota; class Bacteroidia; order Bacteroidales; family Prolixibacteraceae; genus JAAFHB01. The sequence continues at coordinate 26,882 of JBAXOA010000046.1, forward strand.
TCAGCTTTTCGGAAACAAAATATGCCAATTATCCCACATGGATATTGGATCACCGAAATGACATTGAGATTGTTGAGCTGTCCTGGGAAAAACAAAACCGGGAAGAGCTATACACCTGCCAGGGGTTGCTGTTGACCGGTGGAATCGATATTGCCCCGTTCTTCTTTCAACCAAAAACAACAAGTTATCCAAATCAGCCCATCGGCTGGAATCGTTTGCGCGACCAGTTTGAAATTGAGTTATTCAATATGGCGCAATCCGTTCTGTTGCCGGTATTGGGAATCTGTCGCGGATTACAATTGGTGAATGTTGCATTAAAAGGTGACTTACTGATCGATATTCAAGCGGCAGGAAAACAAAATCATCGGGCTCAGGAGGGAATCGATCATGTTCATACAGTTCAGCTGGTTAAAAACACATTGTTGGCGACTGTTTCAGGGATAGAAAGTGGTTTGGTAAATAGTGCTCATCATCAGTCTATTGACACTGTCGCAGCACCTTTGCTTGTGAATTGCTTTGCCGAAGAAGCTGTCATTGAAGGCATTGAATGGAATGACAAAGAAGGTCGGTGCCCAATGCTCTGTGTACAATGGCATCCTGAGCGAATCGAAAATAAAAATAGTAATCCTCTCTCTCAAAATATTAAAGCATGGTTTTTAAACGAAGCCGCAAATTTTTTACTATGAATATAATTAATCCTGCAACGCACGAATTAATCTCAACCGTACCAACTGATGATCAGCAAAGTATCAGTATAAAAGTAAAAGAAGCCCGCGAAGGGCAGAAGATATGGGCTGCTGTCCCTTTAACCGAGCGGATTGGTATCCTGCAGAAATTTGCCGCCTTGTTGCAAACAAATCTGCAGGAGTGTGCGGAAATATTAACTTCCGAAGTGGGGAAGCCTCTGCAACAGGCTAAAAATGAAGTCAATGGAGCTTGTGCGCGAATTGATTGGCTTACCTCAAGTGCGGTCAAATATTTGGGTGAAGAGTGGATGGTTGCAACAGGACCTACCCGCGAAAAAATTGTTTACGAACCGCTTGGAGTTATTTGCAATATTTCGGCCTGGAACTATCCATATCTGGTAGGTACAAACGTATTTATTTCTGCATTGCTGGCCGGAAATGCCGTTATCTATAAGCCTTCCGAGCTGGCCACATTAACCGGATTGCAGATTGGAAAATACCTTCACGAGGCAGGTGTGCCTGATAATGTTTTTCAGGTGTCAACAGGAGCTAAGGAGGTTGGAGAACTTTTATTATCAGCAAATCTGGATGGGTATTTCTTTACCGGATCCTATCAGACCGGGAAATATATTTACGAACGTGTTAGTAAGATGATGAAGCCATGCGGACTCGAACTGGGTGGTAAAGATCCTTTGTATGTCACTGAAGATGTTATAGATATTAATAATATTGCGGCAAATACAGCTGATGGGGCGTTTTACAATAATGGTCAAAGCTGTTGTTCTGTAGAGCGTATTTATGTCCACGAAAAGGTTTACGACGCTTATATTGCCGCGTTTGCTGAAGAGGTAAAATCATATAAAATTGGCGATCCAACAGCTGAAAATACATATATTGGTGCCTTAACCCGCAAGGAGCAGCCTGCTTTTTTAGCTTCACAAGTTGAGGATGCGCTGTCAAAGGGGGCAACACTTTTATGTGGTGGAAAACCCATCGCCGGTGCAGGTAATTATTTTGAACCCACTGTTTTGGTGAATGTCACACATGAGATGGAGGTGATGAAAGAAGAATCATTCGGTCCTGTTATTGGAATTATGAAGGTTGCGGGCGATGAAGAGGCCATCGCTTTAATGAATGACACTCAGTACGGACTCACAGCTGCTGTCTATTGTTCCGACGAAATGAGGGCCGCACAATTGCAAAGCCGATTAGATGCCGGAACTGTTTACTTGAACTGCTGCGACCGGGTCAGCGCTGCTCTTCCATGGAGTGGCCGGAAACACAGTGGTTTTGGCAGCACCCTTTCGCACATAGGATTGCGGGTATTTACAAAGCCTAAATCGTATCATTTAAGAAGCTGATTAAACAGGCATTGCTGAAAAATTCCATTGGAATACCTGCTTGCCTTCGGGGGTTTCTTTGATCTCGAATTCTTCATCGAAATATCCGCCAAAAACTGATGTTTCAATATAAATTCTCTGTTTCATCCAATAAAAATAGTGAAAAACTTTGAAATTCTATCTGGCTTTTATAGATGGTCTTTTTTTAGCCTGGTGCAACTTGTTTATACTCGCAACAAACCTTCCATATTTCCCTATAAGATCTATCTAAGGATAGGCGCAACGCTATTGCGTGTTATTTCTCAAATATATTAACAATTTACAAATCATCGAAAGGTGATTTTATTTTCTGCCATAATCTTGTTTTCGGGTAAAGATAAGTAATAAGAATAATATAATGTCGTATTTATTTGTTTATATGATATAAT
>JBAXOA010000047.1:0-28927 GCA_037133495.1 Mariniphaga sp.
GCTGATCCTTTAATCGGATGGTATGCATCTAATCGCACCATATTGGAATTGAAACTTCTGGATACACAGTTTCATAAGATGCTGATAGAAAACATCTAATCGCACCATATTGGAATTGAAACAAGTTAATGACTGCGAAAATCAGATCAACTTCTGAAACATCTAATCGCACCATATTGGAATTGAAACTGCGGTGTTGTCAGTCACATTAGGGATGGAATCTGAACATCTAATCGCACCATATTGGAATTGAAACGTGATCAAATCTCCTGTTGCCGTATTCGGATGTATCATCTAATCGCACCATATTGGAATTGAAACAACGTAATTTTTTTAACCTGCAAAAATCCCCGACCTTCATTCTTCAGGTCTCGCCCGGTCTTTTTGCATGAAGTCTATTGGGATTATTCTGCCGGGACAACTACCTGGTTGGTTTCCGTTCTCTGAATCCGCTAAATTTACATAATCAGGCCTTATAAAACAGAACAGAGCATTCTCTCTCAGAAAGATGTCTTATAAGGTGATTATGTAAAATTAGCTACCGCAGCTTCATTAGATTCCAGCTTTGAAGGACTTTTGCTCTCTTTTTAACCTTACCACAGAATCCCCGCCACCCTTTCAACGGTGCAGGAAAATAAGAATTCTTTCGGTGATTTAGGACGCGAAATAGGAGGTATAAAAAAACACACGTTTTACACTTATCGTGTGTAAAATCGTGTGTAAATCTTGTAATCTCCTGATTATCAGGCTTTATTGCGGAGAGAGTGGGATTCGAACCCACGGTACCCTTTTGGAGTACACACACTTTCCAGGCGTGCTCCTTCGACCACTCGGACATCTCTCCTTATTCAGATAACCAGCCCCGAAAGGCTTGTTATTGAAATTGTGGCACAAAAGTAGGAGAATTTTTTGTTTAATGGCCATTAAAATGGAAGAACCACGCAACAAGTTCAATTTAATCCCTGAGATCTGAGAAAGCTTACTTATCATATCGTAAAGAAACGTGCGGTTCCGTGCACATAATTCCCACTTCCGAACGATATTATTTGGCTAGCAAAATACATAACTAATTAATATACAGATATATAAAATCTTTGGCACGGGGATTGTAATTGTGATAAGCGAAATCAATTCTTTAAAATTATAATCTTAAATCTATTTTGCCATGAAACAATTAACATTCCCAATCGTCCTTTTGATGCTCACTTTAAGTGTAATCAATGTAAAAGCAGTTGAACTTCCCGGTAATATGATCGCTCTTAACGGAAATTCAAACACAAGTTTTGGAAATTACGAGATTAAAGAACTTCCTGCTGTTCCAATGAACGGCGAAACATTGCGCACTTTCGAACTTACTTATGAAAATGCTCAAAAACCAGTGACCATTTACATTGATGAGCGTTCTAATTGCAGAGATTATATCGTCCGCTCCAAAAATCTCGAAGTAAAGTATGTGTGCAAAAAAACTTCTTTTGGCGTACAGCAATTACTTGGCAAACACATGAAATATAACCCTGCCGTAAACGCCCTTTTTCTTTCTCAGGAAGAATTTGAAAAACAACAAAAAATTGCTGAAGGCGGATTGCCAATCCCTTCTGCTCTGGGTCTGATCGCAAGCTACTATCCAAGCTTATTGAAAAGCCCGAAACTGCTCGACTGATTTTAAATAAATCAATACTTACCCCAGCTGCAGCAATGACTGCACATTTTCTCCAAAACCTGCCGGACTGCTATCCGGCAGGTTTCTTCTTTAAATTATTTTAATATTCAAATTTTGTTGTATTTTTCAGTTTGAGGGTATTTTTTCATTACAAATAATTAATTTTAGCAACGTCATTTACCTATTATTCATTTCCTTATTTCTTTCCTATGAAAACAATCATCCGATTTCTTCCGGCCATTCTTCTCCTTGGAGTTTTGTTCTCGTGTGTCAACGCGAACTACACGAAAGAGATAAAAACCGATAAAAACGGTTATTCGTACGAGCAGGTAACAAACGATCCGCTGAAAACAAGGATCTATACCCTGAAAAATGGATTGACGGTTTATCTTTCAGCTAATAAGGATGAGCCAAGAGCCATGGGACTAATTGGTGTGAGAGCGGGATCGATCAATGATCCTGCCGAAACAACCGGATTGGCACACTATTTTGAGCACATGATGTTCAAGGGTACAGACAATTTTGGTACCACCAACTGGACCGCTGAAAAAGCTTGTCTGGACAGTATTTCGAATCTTTTCGAAAAATATAAGGCAGAAGCAGCACCTGAAAAGAAGAAGGAAATTTATAAGGAGATTGATCGCGTATCGCAGGCGGCCTCCAAATTTGCCATACCGAACGAGTACGATAAAATGTCGGCATCAATCGGGGCAAAAAGTACCAACGCCTTCACAAATTACGATGTTACCGCTTACATGAACGATATTCCTGTAAATGAACTCAAGAAGTGGGTGGAGATGGAATCGGAGCGTTTTCGCAATCCTGTTCTCCGGCTGTTTCATACTGAGCTGGAGACTGTTTACGAAGAGTTCAACATGTATCAGGATATGGACGATATGCGGCTGAACAACGCGTTAATGAAAGGATTATTTCCTGTGCATCCCCTTGGACGCGATATCATTGGATTTCCTGAACATCTTAAAAATCCTTCGATGGTTAACATTATGAAGTTTTACAGAACCTGGTATGTGCCTAATAATATGGTGTTCATACTTAGTGGCGATATTGATTGCGAAGAGACCATCAAACTGGTTGATGCTAATTTCGGTAAATATGAAACCAAAGCAATTCCTAAAATTGATTTTCCAAAAGAAGCTCCAATCACTGCCCCGGTGGTAAAAGAGGTGGTTGGTCCTGAAGGAGAGCAGGTTCAATTGGCATTTCGGTTTAACGGATATAATTCCGATGACCGCAAATATGTTACCATGATCGATTATATTCTCTCCAATTCAGTTGCGGGATTGATCGATCTGGATCTGAATCAGCAGCAAAAAGTGCTTCGGGCAGGCAGTTCCAGTAATTTTGAAATGGATTATGGATTTCATGTCTTCTCCGGCAAACCCCGTCAGGGTCAAAAACTGGAAGAAGTACGTGATCTTCTTCTGGCTGAAATAGAAAAGGTGAAAAAAGGGGAATTTGATGACTGGATGATTCAGGCAACCATTAACAACCTCAAATTGGAGAAGGTACGCAGAAACGAGACGAATGCCAGAGCTTTCACTTTTCTTGAGGCTTTCATCAAAAAATCAGACTGGGCCGGTGAACTGGCATTTAATGACCAGCTTGCAAAAATTACTAAAGCTCAGCTGGTCGATTTTGCAAAAGCAAACTATAAAGATAACTACGTGATCGTTTTCAAGAAAAACGGAGTAGCTACAGGGCTCGTCAAGGTTGAAAAACCACATATTACTCCGATTGCAATCAATCGTGCTGATCAATCGACTTATTTAAAGGGTTTTGTTTCCCAACATTCTGCACCGATAGAACCGGTTTTTGTTGACTATTCAACCGCTGTTAAAGAGGAGAAGCTGAACGAAAATGTAAATTTCGATTACATCAAAAATACGACCAACGATCTTTTTTCTTTGAATTATGTCACCGAAATAGGAACAAACCACGATCCTAAACTGGCTCTTGCAGTTAAATATCTTCCCTATCTTGGAACAGATAAGTTTACTGCTGAACAGTTTAAGAAAGAGCTTTATAAATTGGGCGTTTCATTGAGTGTCACTACCGGAACCGATCGCTCATCAGTAGTAATCAGTGGGTTGGATCAGAACAGCGAAGCGGGTTTAAAACTCCTTGAGCAGCTGCTTTCCGGTGCAAAACCTGATAAAGAGGCTTATGACAAATTGGTAAACGGAATTTTAAAAGAACGTGAAGATCAGAAAAAAGATCAGAATGTGATATCAAACGCACTTCGTAATTATGGCAAGTACGGAAAGGAATCACCGTTTACCAATATTCTCTCAGAAGAAACACTGAAAGCGATTAATCCTGATGAACTGGCAAATATGATTCACCAATTTTCCAAATATCCACATCGTGCATTCTATTATGGACCTGCTGATTTTGCAAAGGCTTTAACATTGATTAAGACGAATCATATTTTATCTGCTGAAATGCTTCCCATTCCCGCAGAAAAGAATTTTGCTGAGCAGATTACGGATAACAATAAGGTCTTTTTTGTTGATTACGACAAATCGCAGGTCAATATCGTTATGATGTCGCGTGACTGCGCTTTCGATCCGAAAACCATGGTTAAATCGCGGATATTTAATGAATATTACGGAAATTCAATGAGTTCCGTTGTTTTTCAGGAGATTCGTGAGGCGAGAGCTTTGGCCTATTCGGCTTGGGCGAACTATATGCGTCCTTCGAAAAAAGAGGAATCATTTTATATCTATGGCGCTGTTGGAACACAAGCCAATAAAATGATGGATGCGATCGGAGCAATGAATGGCCTGCTTTCAAAGATGATCGTTGATGAAAAATCATTTGGAATTGCAAAAGAGAGCGTGATTAAAAGTATTCAAACAGAGCGGATTATTAAAAGCAATATATTCGGAACCTGGCTTCAGAACAAAAAATTGGGGATTGATTATGATATTCGCAAAGATTATTATGATGCTGCGCGGAATGTTACGATCAACGATGTTCAAAAGTTCTTCGATGAAAAATTTAAGGATAAGAAATACACGTATATCATTGTGGGTAATAAGAAAGATGCGGATCTTAATCAGCTTAAAGGGCTCGGTCCGGTAACAGAATTAACCCTTAAGGATATATTTAATTATTAATGACAGTTTTTTCAAAGATGCCATTTAAAAGCAAAAAGGTTATTAAGTTTGCATCTTTGAAAAAATAAGTTCAACGTTTCATTAATAATATTTACAGATGACAATATTTCAGAATATTGTAATTTCCATTGTTGAGGGATTAACAGAGTTCTTACCGGTTTCATCTACAGGTCATATGATTATTGCACAAAAAATACTGGCAATGGAAAGCACCGAATTTGTCAAGGTTTTCACGGTCAATATTCAGTTCGGAGCCATTTTGTCGGTGATCGTTCTTTATTGGAAACGCTTTTTTCAGACCTGGGATTTTTACTGGAAATTATTGGTCGCAGTTATGCCGGCTTTGATAATCGGTTTCTTATTCAGCGAGAAGATTGATAGTTTGCTTGAAAATGTGATGGTTGTGGCTGTGATGCTTGTACTTGGAGGCGTATTTATGTTATTTGTCGATTCCTGGTTCAATCATCCGAAAAGAGATCAGACTATGGACTGGAAAAGATCATTGAAAATTGGTTTTTACCAGTGTATCGCTATGATCCCTGGTGTTTCACGTTCAATGGCAACGATTGTCGGAGGTATGTCGACTAATCTCACACGGAAAAATGCTGCTGAATTTTCATTCTTCCTTGCAGTGCCTACGATGGCTGCTGCTTCAGGATATAAATTGCTTAAATTAATATTGGATCCCAAAGCTGCAGCAATGCTGTCCGATAATTTGGTGACATTACTGATTGGCAATGTAATCGCTTTTTTGGTGGCAATGGCTGCTATTAAATTCTTTATCGACTATCTGACTAAACATGGTTTTAAAGCTTTTGGCTATTACCGCATTGCAGTTGGTCTGGCAATTATCATTATGAGTTTATTGGGTTACGATCTGAGTGTGCTTTAACGTTTAATAATAATATAGATTATATCATGGCAATAATTGTTAAAACAGAAAATCCGGAAGAATTATTGATTGAAATCAAGAGGGCAATTGATGAAAAAGTAACCGATTTATGGTCGTATGATGAATCCGGCGATTTTTCCCATACTCCCGACAAATGGATTAACAGAGCCTGGCTTCGGCCGGAAGCTGGTCAAGGCGAACTTATATTTGGTATTCTTGGAACTACTGATGTAGGCATGACTGCTTCGCTGTACAGTGCCTATCATGCTTATTTTGTCGAATTTTTGCTCAACTATGTCGATAAATATTTTGTAACTGCTGCTGCAACTGCCAGAAAAACTGCCCCCGACTTCTTTTAAAGTTATTTGTTCTACCTTTACCCTCTAAAATATGCAGGAGTGGCTGAAATAGGAAAATACAATAAACTTAGGGTAATTAAAGAGGTCGATTTTGGAGTTTACCTCGACGGGGAAAAAGAAGGCGAAATATTAATGCCGGTGAGGTATGTCCCAAAAGATTGTCAGGTTGGCGATTATGTTGATGTATTTCTATACCTCGATTCAGAAGATCGCCTTGTTGCTACAACTGAAAAACCTTATGCACAGGTTGGCGAGTTTGCAATGCTCAGGGTAAAGTCTGCCAATAAAATCGGTACTTTTCTCGATTGGGGGATTATGAAAGATTTATTGGTTCCCTTTCGCGAACAGAAAGCGACGATGACCGAAGAACGGTCGTATCTCGTTTATATCTATGTAGATGAGGAAACCCAACGAATAGCAGCTTCTGCCAAACTGAATAAATTTCTGGATAAAGCCTTGCCTGAATATGTTGTAGGTCAAGAAGTTGAATTGATTATAGAGAGTGAGACTGATCTTGGATACAAGGCCATAGTTAATAACAAACACTGGGGTATTCTCTATGAAAATGAGGTTTTTGAGCAACTTGCCAAGGGGCTAAAATTAAAAGGTTATATCAAAAAAATCAGAACGGATAATAAGATTGACCTTTCCCTTCATCCGCTTGGGTACGACAAAGTAGATCCAATAACACAGATGATTCTGGACGAGCTTAAAAAGGAAGGCGGATTTGTTGCTGTCTCAGACAAAAGTGATGCAGAGCTCGTTTACAGAGTTTTTGGAATCAGTAAGAAATCATTTAAACAAGCGGTGGGAGCGTTATATAAACGCAGGCTGATCACCATAGAAAAAGATGGAATCCGTTTAAACTATTCTTAATATGCATAGTCAAAGTGTGGAATTTAAAATTTATGGTTATGAAAAAATTATTATTGATCGTTTTTGTTGCTATTATGAGCATGGGTTCTGGTTTCGCACAACCGGGCGGTGGTGATCCAGCTGCCAGACTCCAAAGAGAACTTGATGGTCTGACTACCGAATTGGGACTTACCAAAGATCAGGTTGCAAAAGTCACTCCCGTTGTTACCGAAGGTCAGAAAGCACAATCAGAAGCTTTTGCCAAAATGCGCGAAGGTGGCGGCGATATTGACCGCGACAAAATGCGCGAAGTTCGCACCAAAATTATGGGCGATACTGACAAAAAATTAAAAGCAGTCCTTACTCCTGAACAAGGTGTTAAACTCGATGCTTTTCGTGTAAAACAAGCTGAAGAGCGCGCCAAACGGATGCAAAACAGGTAGTCTTCCGTTTAGGTTTAATTCAATTTATGCAGGTATCAAAAGTGAATTTTCACCTTTGATACCTGCATTTTTTTATCTTGTCACAAAAAAGTAATTTCTGTTATTAATCATGGTTAGTCAATCATTAATGCACTAAGTTTGCATAATCTTAAAACCTAAACCATTCGTTATGGCTGTCAAAAAACTTACTGAACTTATTGATTTACTTAAAGATAAACAACTTAAAACAATAATTGCAGTCTGCTCAAACGATGAACATACAATAAGTGCTGTCAGTCAGGCAGTTAATTTGGGTCTTGTGAAAGGGATCCTTATTGGCGATGAGGCTGTAATTGTTTCAATTTGTAAAAAAGAGGGGATTGATAGCAGTCGCTTCTCAATATTTCATCAGCCGGATGAGGCGCTTGCAGCCCAGCTTGCTGTGGCGATGATCAACCGGGGGGAAGGTGACCTGTTGATGAAAGGATTAATAAGTACCGATAAATTTATGCGCGCTATCCTTAATAAGGAGAAGGGAATTACTGATCAGGGAAAAGTGGTAAGCCATATAACACTTATTGAAAATATAAATTATCATAAGCTTTTACTCGTTGCCGATGTGGCAATTATTCCATTGCCCGATTTAAATCAAAAGGCACAAATAATTACCTATCTGGTTGATGTTGCCCGTCGGCTTATGATTGATTTTCCAAAAATTGCTGTAATTGCTCCAAGTGAGCAGGTAATACCGTCGATACTTTCGACTGTGGAAGGTGCTTTATTGGCAAAGATGAACGAAAGAGGCCAAATTAAAGGATGCATAGTTGACGGTCCGTTGGCGCTGGATGTTGCACTCGACAGCGAAGCAGCTGCAATTAAGGGACTAAACTCACTTGTTGCCGGTGATGCCGACTGTTTATTGTTTCCGAATCTCGAATCTGGAAATGTATTTTATAAGGTAAATACCAAATTAGCAAAATCAGATTCTGCAGCAATAATGGTTGGTGCCAGAGTGCCGGTAGTACTTGCCTCACGCAGCGACAGCGCCCGTGTGAAACTTTTCTCAATTGCACTCGGAGCACTTATGGCGCAAGGAAATTAGGCTGTCAGGCTGATAGGCTGATAGGCTGTTAGGCTTTAGGCTATTAGGCTATTCGGCTTGGCTCAGCAACCTTCAAATCATAAACTTTTCACTTTTATCTCTTAACTTTTCACTCTTCACTTTTAACTCTTAACTCTTCACTCTTAACTCTTCACTCATCTGCTTATATTATGAAATCATCCCGAATTCTGGTTATCAATCCCGGATCAACATCGACGAAAATTGCTGTTTACGATAATACCGTTTGTTCATTATTGAAGACTCTTCACCATTCAATTGCCGAATTGGCTCCCTACAAGAGTGTCAGTGAACAATTTGAATTCAGAAAAGGTGTAATATTAAGTGAGTTGAAGCATGATCGCATCGATCTGGATTCAATAACAATTGTAATAGGACGGGGCGGACTCACCTATCCACTTAAATCAGGCGTCTATTACGTCAATGAAATGATGGTGGAGCATTGCCGCAAAGGCGTTATGGGAGAGCACGCCTCCAATCTGGGATCATTAATTGCTTATGATATTGCACAACTGAATCCAGGCACAGTTGCCCTGGTCGCCGATCCGGTGGTTACGGACGAGATGGATGATATTGCCAGAGTTTCAGGGCATCCTTTGTTTAAGAGAATGTCAATTTTTCATGCGTTGAATCAGAAAGCTGTAGCCCGTCAGCATGCTGCCAAAATAGGAAAACACTACGAGGAACTCGACCTGATCGTTGTTCATCTTGGGGGAGGAATTACAATCGGGGCACATCATAACGGAAGAGTGATCGATGTTAATAACGGACTCGACGGAGAAGGCCCATTTTCTCCCGAACGAAGTGGCACCCTGCCGGCCGGAGCTTTAGTCGAATTGTGCTTTAGTGGTAAATATTCGCACAGCGAAATTCGGTCGATGATTTCCGGTCAGGGTGGTCTGGTAGCTTATCTTGGAACCAATGATGCCCGCGAAGTTGAAATTGCAGTAAATCACGGCGATGAAAAGGCTGCTTTTTACCTTGAAGCGATGGCATACCAGATTTCTAAATCAATTGGCGAGATGTCCACAGTGTTAAAAGGACATATTGACGGAATTTTAATTACCGGAGGAATTGCTTACGACAGAAAACTGATGGCACAAATACGTGAACGAGTGGAGTTTATTGCTCCTGTATCGGTTTATCCCGGACAGGATGAATTGAAATCACTGGCAATGAACGCTTTAATGGTGGCCAGAGGTGAGGTGGAAGCCATCGTTTACGATAAAACCGGCATTCAATAAGTTTCACAAAAAACCTAAAAAATTACTGTAAATTTGAATTTCATTTTAATCTCAATCCAATGAAAACAGGTTTGGCACTTCTTCTCATGATTATTTTTCCATGTCTTTCATTTGCACAGCAATTTGTTCCTAATTATGATGAGGCAAAAATGCCCTTATATACCTTACCCGATCCGCTTATTTTTAATAATGGTACTCCTGTTGTAAATAAAAATGATTGGGATAAACGAAGGACTGAGATTTATAAAATATTTGAAAAAGAGATTTTCGGTGCTGTTCCTGCATGGACTGGGAGCATTAAAGCGACAGTGGTGTCTCGTAAAGAAAATGCACTCGGCGGCTTGGCTAAAAGGCGGGAGATTCGTCTGGATCTGAGCAGCGGCGGGAAAAAGGTATCGGTGATGATGCTGCTCTACTTGCCTCAGAATTCCAAAGACGCCCCGGTTTTCCTTGGTTATAATTTTGATGGCAATCATACCACCACCACAGAATCCGGCGTGTTGATTCCGGATTCCTGGGTGAATAACGATAAAGCTTTAAAGATTTCAGATAACCATGCAAATGAGGCGGGGAGGGGAAGCTCGGCTTCAAGATGGCCAATGAAAGAGATTGTTGGACAGGGATTTGGTGTGGCAACAATCTATTATGGAGATGTTGATCCCGATTTTGATGACGGATTTAAAAATGGAGTACACCAATTATTTAATTCACAGAGAGATAGTGCATCCTGGGGGTCGATAGCCACATGGTCATGGACATTGTCCCGTGTGATGGATTATTTCGAAACGGATAAAGAAATTAACGCCCGGAAAGTCATTGTGATTGGTCACTCTCGTCTTGGAAAATCTGCACTGTGGGCAGGGGCTTCGGATAAACGGTTTGCAGTTGTAGTATCGAATTGTTCAGGATGCGGTGGGGCAGCCCTGTCAAAAAGAATATTTGGAGAGACTGTCGGCAGAATCAATAAAAGTTTTCCACATTGGTTCTGTAATAATTATAAGAAATACAATGAGAAGGAGGAGTTATTGCCTGTTGATCAGCATGAATTGCTCGCTTTAATTGCACCGCGTCCGTTATATGTGGCGAGCGCTGCCGGTGATTTATGGGCCGATCCCAAAGGTGAGTTTTTATCTTGCGTAAGCGCATCGCCTGTTTATGAACTTTTGGGTAAAAAGGGTTTGCCTTCAAAGGAGATGCCGGCATTAAGTCAACCTGTTTCCGGTGATATTGGGTATCATATTCGCCCCGGGAAACATGATATTACTTTATACGACTGGCAATGCTACATGGATTTTGCTGCCCGTTATTTAAAGTTAAAGAAGTAACTTTCAAAATAAGTAAATTGTAAAAGGGAAGCCGTATCTTTACGCTAAATTAAGAACGGAATGGTCTTGCGCTACTTATTTATTTTAGTTTTCTTGTCAGCATTGACATTAAATAGTTCAGGTCAATTGTCTTTTGGGGGTATACCCGCTTCTTTTAGCCTTTTGAAAAAGGCCGGTTTGGCAGTTCCTGTGATCGATATGGAACCGGTTGACAACAATATATTGATCGCTGAGGAGCGTTCGGATCCCAAAAATCTAAAATCTTTTTTCTTCGCAAAGAATTTTAAAGTTGATATCTCTCCTGATTTTTCGGGTCAGTGGGAAGTAAAAGGAGATATGAAAATCTGGAGGCTGGGCCTACGTTCAAAAGGGGCGTGGTCAATCAATCTGATTTTCGATAAGATGATAATTCCACAGGATGCTTCGTTGTTTATCTATTCCGGCGACCATTCCAAAATTCTGGGTGCCTTTACCTCTGCCAATGAACAATCGTCAGGTTATTTTGCAACTTATCCGATCGCAAGTGACGAAATAATGATCGAGTATAACGAACCTCTGAAGTCAGCCTACCTCGGTCAGCTTCATATTTCAGCTGTAAATCACGATTATAAAAATGCATTCGGAACCAGACCTTTGGGTGAATCCGGCCTTTGCAATATGGACGTTTATTGTCCGGAAGCAGCTCCTTATCTGACAGAAAAACAGGCCGTAGTGAGTTTGATCATAGCTGGAAGAGAGCTCTGTACAGGTACTTTAGTCAATAATACCAAACAAGATAAAACACCCTATGTGATCACGGCCGGGCATTGCATTGAAAGTGTGGCAGATGCTCAAATGACCGTTATTTGTTTTAACTATGAGAGCCCTTCCTGTGGCGGCGGATCAAGCAGTCTCAATGGATATTCCGATCAGACACTGTCAGGTGCTGTTTTGAAAGCACGATCCGATTCACTCGATTTTTCGCTTGTACAGCTTGAAACAGCTCCACCTGCTGAATTTCGGCCCTATTTTGCCGGATGGAACCGATCTTCAGTAATCCCTTCTTCATCATTCACTATCCATCATCCGAAAGGAGATGTAAAAAAAATTAGCAAGGATAATGACCCTCCGACAATTGGTAGTTATAGTGCTGATTTCAAAAGCAACAGCTTTTGGACAATCGGGAAATGGGATATCGGTACCACTGAAACCGGCTCATCAGGTTGTCCGTTGTTCAATCAGAATAAATTAATGATTGGATCATTGACAGGAGGCACTGCAACCTGTGCAATTTCTACAAATGACTTGTTTGCCATGTTCAATAAACAATGGGACTATTATAAAACCAGCGACAAACAACTGAAGTTTTGGCTCGATCCCAATAATACAGGTGCATCAGAGCTGACTGGGTTAAATCCATTTAATAGCAACAATTCCTGTGAACTGTTCACAAATGCCATCGCCGGAGAGAAATATACCTTACAAAAGATTTCAAATCTGTCGGGAGGATATAAATCAGGCCATAACAGATTGAAAATAAATGGTTATGCTGAGAGATTCGCAAAGACCGACCAAACTTTGCTCTCGTCTGTTTCAATTGGCATCGCAAAAATTAGTTCAAAAGTTATAAATGCAAACAGCAAGATCAAGCTAAAAGTATATGATGAAGATGCGACAAGCGGACTTCCCGGTAATGAGCTGGTTTCAATGGATTTGCCTTTCGGCATACTAAGCGGGGCAAAAATGAATTATGTTGAACTTGCAAATCCGATCCTTATTCATAATCATTATTTTATTGGATTTGATATTGACTATTCGAATCCGACTGATACGTTCGCAGTTTATCACACCCCGGACAGGACTCAAATAGGAGGTAATGAGGCATTTGCCAGATACAACGGAAGCTGGAGGCCATTTTATGTTATTCCTGAACTTGGAATTTCAACCTCACTTTTAATTAATGCGAATGGCTGCCAGAATACTCTGGCTATAGACAATACTCCACCTGTTAATCAGGTGCAGAAATTTGAGGTATTGTATCCGCAGCCGGGTATAACCAATTATGTGCTCCTTCGGAATAAGGGCTCTGAAGAATATTGCTCAATCAGCCTTTATGATATGCTCGGTCATAAATTGTTTATAGAACAGCGCATGATTACAAGCACTCCCAAAGCCATTGCCGTTGGTCAATATTCATCGGGAGTTTATTTTTTGACCGTAGAAACCTTACATATCAGGCAGGTCATTAAAATCAAGGTTAATAATTCCAAATAATTAATCAGGTTAAATTAACTTTGGTCAAATTATCGCAATGTCCAGAAGCGTTTTCATTTTCATCTTTCTTGTAAGTCTGGTGGCTTTTAGCTGCGGTCCGGGCCGGAAGAAATCTTCAAATCCTGTAATTGATGGCCGGTTCATATCTGTTGACTATGCCAAAGGCTTCAAAATTATTGATTACAGGAAATACAGAAAAATCACAGTTTTAGATCCATGGCAAAAGTCTGCCGGAATTAGTTTTGATTATTATCTGGTAGACCGCATCAATGATATTCCTCTTGAACTGGAAGGAAAACAAGTAATCCGGACACCGGTTAGGAGGGTAATTTGTCTCTCGACATCGCATATTGGTTTCTTAAGTGCACTCCATGAAACTGCCTCGCTAAAAGCCCTTTCCGGAGCCGGGTTCGTCTCCGACCCTGAGATTCAAAAAGCGGTTGCTTCAAAAACAATTGTTGATGTTGGATACGATCAAGGCATTAATTATGAGTTGATTCTTAGTTTAAAACCCGATCTGATAATGGCTTACGGAGTTGGAGGCGAGGTAACCGGATTCATTAATAAGCTGCGGGATCTTGGATTGAACGTTATATTAAACGGTGAATATCTTGAAGATAGTCCATTGGCGAAAGCGGAATGGATTAAATTTGTTGGCGCGTTTTATAACAAGGAGCAGGAAGCTAAGGATTATTTTGCACGTATAGATCTGAACTATAAGGCATTAAGGCAAAGCGTTGCCGCAATCAAAAAAAGACCAGTCGTCCTGACAGGTCTCCCTTATAAAGATGCTTGGTGGATGGCGGGCGGCAAATCGAATTTAGCTGTTCTGATTGGTGATGCAGGTGGCGAATTTTTATGGCGGGACAACACCTCCAGAGAGGCTTTCGTAGTATCATTGGAGGAAGTTGTTGTTCGGTCAGCCAAAGCCGACTACTGGATCAATTGCGGAACCGTAAATACGATTGACGAATTGATTTCTACAGACAGCCGTTTCTCAGCCTTCCCTCAGGTGCAAAAAAAAGCTATATTTAACAACAATTTGCAGATGAGTCCCGGAGGCGGAAATGATTACTGGGAGAGGGGAGTGGTAAGACCCGATTTAATTCTGTCTGATCTGGTTAGGATATTTCATCCTGAATGTGACAGTGGAAAAGTCTTTAATTTTTATAAAAAAATTGAATAAGAGTGGCGAAAGTAATTGTAAATAAGGTAAATGTGAATAACCGTGGTTTAAGCATGCTTATCCTTTTGTCTGCACTTGTACCTCTTTTTTTTCTCGCTGATCTGTTGGTAGGATCCTATTATATTTCAATTCCTGAGATTCTTAAAGCAATATTTCGTACTGAAAATGCGGATTCACAAGTACTGTTAATTATCAACCAGTTTCGCATACCCAAAGCAATAACTGCTGTTCTGGCAGGTGCTGCACTTTCAGTCGCCGGATTACAGATGCAGACCGTTTTTCGTAATCCCCTGGCAGGACCTTCTATTTTAGGGGTTAGCTCAGGTGCAAGTCTGGGTGTCGCGCTGTTGGTGCTTGGTACCGGAGGACTCCTCGGAGGCAGCATTGTGTCCATTGCCGGTTCATGGGGTATCGTTGCCGCAGCATGGATGGGCAGCGGACTGATTCTATTGCTGATTGTATTAATTTCGGCACGTATCAAGGATATCATGACCATTCTGATCCTCGGAATCCTGATTTCCAGTGCCATCTCCTCTGTTGTGAATATTCTTCAGTATTTCAGTAACGAAGCGATGCTGAAATCCTTTGTTATCTGGACAATGGGAAGTCTGGGAAGTGTCACCAATATTCAGTTATCAGTTCTCTTTCCTTCTGTGTTGACCGGAATAATTATCGCTTTCGGTTCTTCAAAGTTTCTTGATGCTTTTTTACTGGGTGAAAATTATGCCCGAAGTATGGGCATGAATGTTCGGTTTGCCCGTCTAATGGTGTTCCTCTCTACCTGTATCCTTGCCGGAAGTATTACTGCTTTTTGCGGCCCCATTGGATTTATCGGGATTGCAGTACCCCATATTGCAAGAATGGTTTTGCAGACTGCAAAGCACAGTTTACTCGTTCCCGCGACAATATTAATTGGCGCTTCAATGATGCTGGTCAGCGATATTATTTCACAGCTTCCGGGAGCCGAACGTACCCTGCCAGTCAATTCAGTCACTGCTTTATTGGGAATTCCTATTGTGATCTGGGTTATTATCCGAAATAAAAACAGTGGTTTAATATGAAAAACCGGGAAGAAAAAATAGTCGCGTTAGACAATGCCGCAATTGGTTATAAAGGCAAATCTTCATCTGTTAATATTGTAAAATCAGGTATTTCTGTTTACGCCATTAAGGGTGAGCTTGTTGCAGTAATTGGTGGCAATGGCGTAGGAAAAAGTACGTTGCTGAAAACGATATCCGGTTTCCAGTCTCCTGTTAGCGGAGAGGTGCTGATCATGGGAAAACCTGTAAGGGATTATCCGGAAAAAGAACTGGCATTGATCATGAGTTTTGTCTCTACGGAGATTATCAGGGTGCCGAATCTTTCAGTTTTCGACCTGGTTTCACTGGGTCGTTATCCTTATACAAATTGGTTTGGAAGTCTGCTTGCTGAGGATCGGCGTATCGTTGAAGAGGCAATCATTGCCGTTGGATTACAAGGGTACGAAAACCGGATGGTCAATTGCATATCTGACGGAGAACGGCAGAAAGCAATGATTGCCAAGGCACTGGCTCAGGATACCGATGTAATTGTACTCGATGAGCCAACGGCATTCCTGGATCTTTCCAATAAATATGAGATCGTTCATATCCTGCACCGTCTCGCAAGTGAAAAGGGGAAAACAATCCTCTTTTCGACACATGACCTTACGACGGCAATTGCGGAGTCCGATCGGATATGGCTGATGCTTGACGAATCTGTCGATCAGGGTGCCCCGGAAGACCTGATTTTAAACGGAAATTTTGACACCATTTTTCATAATGAGCATTTGTTTTTTGATCAGGAAAAAGGTGATTTCCGGATCAGAAAGCAAATGAAACGGAGGGCAGTGGTCACCGGTGAAGGGATTGCGCTGAATTGGACGATAAAAGCGCTTGAACGAAATGGATTTAGTGTTGCTGATCCGACCATTCCTTCCGGGGATGGTGAAATTATGAGAATTGAAGTTTCTTATCCGGCATGGACAGTAAAGCGTGAGTCAGAAGTTCTGAAATTCAGTTCTCTGCTCACGCTTTGCCGTTACCTTAACCGGATATGATTATCTGGTTACCGGATTGTAATATTCACTTTATTCAGTGCTTTGTCAGCAGAACTACCTCCATAAAGCAGCTCATAGGTTCCTGAAAGTACTTCTTGTTTTTGCGTATTATCGTTGAAGGAGTAGAATGATTTGGGTTCAAGAACAAAACTAACCTGCCCGATTTCCCCTGTCAGAAGAGATACTCTTTTGAAACCAATCAACGCTTTAATGGGTGCACCGGCATCGTTAGGATTCCGAAGATAGATCTGCACAACCTCATCGCCATCGCGTTTACCTCCGTTTTTGACTTTAACCGATAGGGTAACACTTTCGCTTTTACTTATTTGGGTCTTGGATAAACTGGCTGACTGATAAGCAAATGTGGTATAACTGAGGCCAAATCCAAACGGATAAAGTGGTATCTTAGTCATGTACCGATACGTACGACCTTTCATTGAATAGTCTTCAAAATCAGGTAATTGATCAATATTTTTGTAAAATGTAACCGGTAGTCTGCCGGCAGGATTATAATCGCCAAATAAAATATCAGCTACTGCGGTACCTGCTGCTTGTCCTCCATACCATGCATTTAAAATGGCATTTACATTCTCTTCTTCCCAGTTAATGGCCAGGGCGCTTCCGGTACAAACCACGTAAACAATAGGTTTCCCTGTTGCCTGCAGTGCCTTGATCATCTCTTTCTGAATAGTTGGCACTTCGATATTGGTGCGGTCACCTCCTTTGAATCCTTCAGTGGTTACCGGCATCTCTTCTCCTTCAAGGCGCGGCGAGATACCCCCGGCAAAAATGATTATATCGGCGTCTTTAACTTTCGAAACCGTCTGGTTCTGTTGCTCTAAATTGACTATTCCAACATGATCACATCCCTTTTCGTAGATGATTTTGGCATTAGGAATTTTATTCCTGATCCCTTTCAGGATAGTTGTCGTACTCGAGGGGAATCCATTATAGTTTGCCCATAACATGGTCGAATCTTCAGCGTTTGGCCCAACGATTGCAATGGTTTTAATATTTTTGCTTAGCGGAAGAATGTTATTTTTGTTTTTAAGCAAAACCATACTCTCTCGTGCCATTTTTAACGCCATATTCTTGTGTTTTTGGCAATCGACAACGCTGTAGGGAATTTTTGTCCATTTCACTTTTTCGTCAGGATCAAATAAACCCAGTTTGAAGCGGCCTGTCAGTAATCGTTGCAGCGAAATATCTAATTCTCTCTCTTTAATCAAACCTTTTTTAACAGCTGCAACCAAACTTTTATAGCTTCCGCCACACTCCAGATCTGTTCCTGTACGGACGGCATCAGACGAAGCTGATGCCGCGTCAGGATGAGTCTCGTGGCGTTTTGTTTTGCTTCCTTTTACATAAAAATCATCAATCGCACCGCAATCCGACAGGATAATTCCTTTATATCCCCATCCGTTGCGAAGAATACTGACCAGCAGTTTGTCGCTTCCACAGCATGGTTCTCCTTCTAACCTGTTGTATGCACACATCACCTGTTGGACATTTCCTTCTTTTACCAAAGCCTCAAATGCTGGCAAATAGGTTTGCCACAAGTCACGGGGACTTACTGCTGCATTATAGCTGTGCCGGTTCCATTCCGGACCGCTGTGAACTGCAAAATGTTTCGCACAGGCGAATGTTTTGAAGTATTCACTATTGTTACCCTGCAATCCTTTGACAACAGCCACACCCATCCTTGCGGTCAGGAAAGGGTCTTCGCCATAGGTTTCCATCCCTCTTCCCCAGCGTGGGTCGCGGAAAATGTTAATGTTTGGTGTCCAGAATGTTAAACCTTTGTACCGGTCGTACTCTTTGTTTTTCTGATAGTTATGCCATTTTGCACGTGCTTCATCGCTGATAATTGTAAATGTTTCGAGTAATGATGCTTCGTCAAAAGTGGCAGCTAAAGCAATCGCCTGGGGAAATACGGTGGCTAAACCGCTTCTGGCTACTCCATGCAAAGCTTCGTTCCACCATTCATACTTTGGAATGCCCAACCGGTCGATGGCAGGCGAAGCATTCATCATCTGACCTACTTTTTCTTCCAATGTAAGTCTGCTTAACAGATCGGCAACACGCTTTTCGGTTGAAAGGGCAGTGTTGCGAAACGGAAGTTCCTGATTTTGAGACTGCGCATTTACAGACAAAAATGACAGCAGTGTAAAAACTGAAATTAAAATGGATCTTTTCATAATAATAACCGATTAAGAAATTGTAAAATATAATATTGTAATGTTATTTTGCTAAAGTGCTGAATATTAACAATATTTATCATTCATAATTGATCATTGATAATTCATAATTCATAATTGATCATTACCTCTCCAATCCCCATTTCAAATTCGGTTTATTCCCCATCACCAGTTCGAGGCTTCCTCCTTTAAGGATATCCTGATAATCGAGGTAACATTTTTCGTACTTTTTCCCATTCAAGGCAGCTGATTGAATGTAAACATTTTCGGTCGAATTATTAACCGCAATTACACTGAAAATTTTATTGTTTCCTGTAAGAATATCAGCTCTGTCAAAGGTTGGACCTGCGATTTCAAAACGAGTTTCTCCCGGGCAGACCGGATGGATTCCACAGGCTGAAAGCACGTACCAGGCCGACATTTGGCCTACATCCTCATCTCCGATAAGACCTTGTGAGGAATAGGCTTTTTCGCAAATAAACCGGACCAATTTCTGAGTCTGCCATGGCTCACCCAGCCGGTTATAGAGGTAGGGAATATGATGAACCGGTTCGTTGGAATGGTTATAATATTCGTTCCACTGAAAATCCGCAGGTGTTTTTTCAAAGAAGGTATTCAGATCGGCAATCACTTTTGCCTTACCTCCCATCAACATTGTCATGCCAGGCACATCATGCGGAACAAACCAGCTTTGTTGATAGAGATTGGATTCGACACATCCATAACCGAATTTCAAACGTCCGGTAGCAGGCCATGGCTGGTAGCTTCCGTCGGCTTGCCGTGGGCGGAAACTGTTTTGAATGGTATCGAAAATATTTTTATATGACATTGCACGTTGCCGGTACTTTTGTTCATCCGATGTCTTCCCCAGCTGATGTGCCAATTCGGCAAGACACCATTCGCTATAGGCATGCTCAAGTGTTTCAGAAACAGAATTAGGCGTATAGCCCAATGTTCCATTTCCGAATTTTTCGCAGGTATTAATGGAATAGCGATAGGCTTTTTCGATGTCGTAGCTACGGATTCCTTTGGCATAAGCATCTGCCAGGACCGAAACTGCCGGATTGCCTACCATGCATCCACTGTAAGCATTCAGAAATTCCCATCGCTCAAGGTATCCTTTTCCGCTCTCCTCCGCAAGGGTAACCAGTGAGTTAATCATATCGCTTACCATTGTGGGATTAATGATGGTTTGCAAGGGCATCTGACTCCGAAATACATCCCATCCGCTGAAGATAGTTCGCTTGGTGAAGGAATTGGTCTGATGCACCTTCCCATCTCCGCCGATGTAATTTCCATCAACATCCGTATAGGCACGCGGATCAATCATCGTGTGATAGAGCGCAGTATAAAAAATTACTTTCTGGTCTTCATTTTTAGTTTGTACGGTTATTTTGCCCAATGCTTTATTCCACGATTCGCGTGCATTTTCGAGGTTTTTTTCGAAGTTCCAGTCCGTCATCTCTGCTTTCAGGTTCTTTTCGGCTCCTTCCATACTCACAAATGAAACACCTGATTTAACCAGCACTTTTTCATCTTTTACCGTTTCAAATTCGGTGAAGAAACCAATATGTTTTCCTTCATATTCGCGAACATTCGGAATTATTTTCGCTTGTGCTATGCGTTGCTGATAAGCCAGACTCTCAATATCTTCCCTCTTCCGTTTGATTCCATCTGGTATATCGGCACTCCATACGCCATAATTGGTCAATGGCTTGGAGAATTGCGCATAAAAATAAACAGTGTAATTTGGATGACCGCCGCCATTACCCCAGCCTCCGCCTTCGGGCGTGCATTTCATCCATCCGCAAATTGTGTTGTTATCTACGACTTTTACATGTTGAAGGGTAGAGGTTCCTCCCACGCGCCGGGCAAGGTCGATCTGAATCCGCGATTGCTTTCCGCCAGGAAAGGTAAAACGAAGCATCCCGCTATGGGGAGCTGCAGTCAGCTCGACTTTTACATTATAATCGCTGAGAAGTACTTCATAAAATCCTGCTGTAGCTTTTTCACTTTTTTTGTCAAAACGGGAGCGATAACCTTCGCCTGCATGATCGCATCTCCCTGAAGATGTTTTAAGGGCTCCGGTTGTAGGCATAACCGGAAAATTTCCAAGGTCGCCATACCATCCGATTCCGCTCATCTGTGTAAACGCAAACCCTTCAATGCTGGTGTGCTCGTTACTATAGCCCGAACCGTTATCTCCGCCTGTGATTGTATTTGGACTTAGCTGAACCATTCCGAATGGTGTTGCAGCTCCGGGAAATGTTTTTCCCCAATCATAGGGCGGCTTGCATTGCGTGCTCGCTCCGATAAAAGGGTTCACATAGTCGGCAGGTTTCTTTTTTATTTTTTGATTTTGTTGTGCGATGGCAACGCTCAGAGATAGTAAAATACACGATGCACTCAGGATGGACTTTGAAAACCGAAGAAACATACCAAAGAATATTAAATGATTAATCTCAGAATTTAAAATTCAGATTTCGGAGTAAATATAATCATAAAAAACGGTGCAATAAACCATAAAAGTTATTGCACCGTCCATTAATTAATGAATATTTAGTTATTCAAACATATCTTTTACCTTATCGAAAAATCCTTTGTCATTAGTCCCATCGGGCGAAACAAAATTGGGCGAGGTCTGGAGTTTTTCAAGCGTTTTTCGCTCTTCAGGAGTCAATTTCTGAGGAACCCAGGCATGTATTTTTACCAGCAAATCACCTTTCCCATAGCCGTTTACATCTGGCAATCCTTTTCCGCGAAGGCGGAGAATTTTCTCAGGTTGTGTGCCTGATTCAATTTTTACTTTTACCTTGCCGTCAATGGTAGGAATCTCTGTTGTTAATCCTAAGGCAATATCCGGAAAGGAGAGATAGAGGTTATAAATTAAATCGTTTTCATCACGGGTGAGTTCCGGATGTTCCTCTTCGGCAATCAGGATCAGCAGATCGCCTGGAATACCTCCCCGGCGGGCACCATTCCCTTTTCCTTCAAGTGAAAGCTGCATACCTTCTGCCACTCCGGCTGGAATCTTTACAGTGATAACTTCTTCACCCTGAACTATTCCCTCACCATAACAAGTATCGCATTTCTGTGAAATGATTTTACCGTCGCCGCCACAAGTAGGACAGGTGGAGGTTGTTTGCATTTGACCAAGGAATGTATTGCTTACCCGGGTAACCTGACCCGAACCACGACAGCTTGAACAGGTGGTAAATCCGCTGCTTCCTTTTGCTCCGTTGCCATGACAAGTTGTACAGGTGATATATTTTTTCACCTTTAGTTTCTTCTCTGCTCCGTGAGCGATCTCCGAAAGGTTAAGACTAACCTTTACGCGAAGGTTTGAACCACGATTTACACGCTGAGATCTGCCACCGGAACTAAATCCGCCAAATCCGCCAAATCCGCCGCCGCCACCGCCAAATATATCGCCGAACATCGAGAATATATCGTCCATCGAACGTCCGCCACCGCCGCCAAATCCACCTTGATTACCTAATCCGGCATGACCAAACTGATCGTATCGCTGTTTTTTTTCCGCGTTGCTGAGAACTTCATAAGCTTCTGCAGCTTCCTTAAAATTCTCTTCCGACTGCTTATCGCCCGGATTCTTATCCGGATGGTATTGGATTGCTTTTTTGCGGTAAGCCTTTTTTATCTCATCAGGTGCGGCATCTTTGCTGACCCCTAATATTTCGTAATAATCTC
The DNA here is from genome assembly GCA_037133495.1 of Mariniphaga sp. Taxonomy (GTDB): domain Bacteria; phylum Bacteroidota; class Bacteroidia; order Bacteroidales; family Prolixibacteraceae; genus JAAFHB01. The sequence continues at coordinate 22,440 of JBAXOA010000047.1, forward strand.
TTTTTGCCATTTTTTTACCGTGAGGTTTTTAGCCTGTTTTTTGTTATTCGCCCACCACCACTTTGGCAAATCGTATAACCTTGCCGTTCAGATAGTACCCTTTTTGAATCACATCAATGATTTTCCCCTTCATCTCTTCCGACGGAGCTGGTATTTTTGTCAGTGCTTCATGCAAATCAGTATCAAAGGCTTTGTTTGCCGCTTCAATCTCAGAGATGCCATTCAGTTTGTTGAATTCTTGAAATTTATTATAAATCAATAATATACCTTCTTTTGTAGCTTCAAAATCCATCCCTTGATCAATGGAATGCATTGCACGCTCAAAATCATCAATAACAGGTAAAATACTTAGCATTACCGATTCACCTGCCGTTTTTGTCAGTTCCATTCGTTCCCTAAGGGTCCGTTTCCTGTAGTTGTCGAATTCGGCTGATAAGCGAAGATATTTATCATTTCCTTGCTTTATGAGCCCTTCCAATTCAACTATTTTTGCTTCCAATTGCTCTTTCTCGTCCGGAACAGCGATTACTTCTTCCGTCACTTCAGGCTCCTCCACGATCGAAGAATCCGGTGCAGAAATATCTGCATCTTTTTGATTATCAGTATTTAATCCAGCCGATTGTTCTTTGTTCTCTTTTGTATTTTCTTTATGCTCCTTCTTTTTCATCCGTGCACTACTATCTTTAAATAAATTCAATTTCATTTTTATTAAAGGGTTTCAAATTGAAACATCAGGGATTATTAGTCCCTTATTCTATTTTTTTGAAAGGCTGTAATGCCTCTCTGCTTACTGCTCAAATATTTTGCCAAACACAAATTCATGGACAAATTGGCATATTCAACAGAATATTTCTGTCAAGTAAATCAAATTGATTGGCAATTGAGAGGTCGGCTGTCGGAGCTGTTTCTATTTTTTCAACGAAGCTAGTTTCTGTTCAAGAGCCTCACCCCTGAGGTTGGTTGCCAAAATCACCCCATTTCCATCAATCAGAAAGTTGGAGGGAATTGACCTGATTTCATAAACCTGAATATAGCTCGCATTGCTTCCGGAAGCGCAAACGTGATTTTCCCAGGTTAAATGATCAACCTGAATGGCATTCTTCCACGCGTTAAGATCTTTGTCAAGTGAAATACTAAACAGCGTAAATCCTTTGCCTCCTTTGAAGGCGCCATCTTTGTATTTTTCGTAAGCAGTTACTACAAATGGATTTTCGTTCCGGCACGGTTTGCACCATGAGGCCCAGAAATCTATCAAGACAATCTTCCCTTGAAGTGACGATAATTTTATCGGACGCCCCAGAACTGAGTTTTCAATTATTTCAGGTGCTTTATCACCTACTTTTATTCCCGCTTTAGCCGATTGACCATTTACCTGAACAGCTGTAAATACAACTGTTAAAGCAACTAAAAACATTTTTAAGTATCTCATAATTAATAATTAATAATTAATAATTTACAATTCCTTCCGTCAGCTGACGGACCTAATTTTCTTCTCTATTCTCTGGTGATTTTTGCTCCGATTGCATTTAGCCGAACATCGATATTTTCGTAGCCGCGATCGATCTGTTCGATGTAATCGATGGTCGATTTCCCTGACGCCGAAAGGGCAGCAATCAACAGTGCGACACCGGCTCTGATATCCGGGGAGCTCATTCTCGTACCTCTGAGGCTGTGGGCTTTGTCGAGACCGATTACCGTTGCCCGGTGCGGATCGCAAAGAATAATCTTGGCGCCCATCTCTATCAGACGGTCAACAAAAAACAACCGGCTTTCGAACATTTTCTGATGAATAAGAACGCTGCCTCTTGCCTGAGTGGCGATAACAAGAAAAATGCTTAGTAAATCGGGGGTTAATCCCGGCCAGGGTGCATCGGCGACCGTCAGAATAGAGCCATCAATAAACGATTCAATCTCGTAATGATCCTGAGCGGGAATATGCAGATCATCGCCTTTTCGGATCATTTCAATGCCAAACCGACGGAATGATTCCGGTATTATTCCAAGTTGATCGTAGCCAACATTTTTGATTGTAATATCGGAAGCTGTCATGGCTGCAAGGCCGATAAAACTACCGACTTCAATCATATCGGGAAGTAAAACATGAGTGCATCCCCTGAGCGATGTTACTCCGTTTATTGTCAGTAGATTGGAGCCTATTCCCTGTATTTTTGCTCCCATATTAACCAACATCTTACATAATTGCTGAAGATAAGGTTCACATGCTGCGTTATAAATTGTTGTAATGCCATTCGCCAATGTTGCCGCCATCACCAAATTTGCGGTTCCTGTCACCGAAGCTTCATCGAGCAGCATATAACAGCCGGTAAGTTGCCTGGCCTCGACCCGGTAGGATGATTCAACGGTGTCGTATGTAAATTGTGCTCCCAGCGCTTCGAATCCTCGGAAATGGGTGTCGAGCCTTCTTCTGCCAATCTTATCACCTCCGGGTTGGGGAATTATTCCAATGCCAAATCGCGCGAGTAACGGACCGACTATCATTAAGGAGCCACGCAGGCTGCCTGCCTGTGCAAAATAAAGTGGTGATTTTAGTTGGTCAATATCGATATGGTTTGATTGAAAGGTGAAAATTCCTTTGGCAATCCGCTCAACTGCAGTACCTAAATTCCGCAGAATTTCGATAAGCTTCAAAACATCACTGATCTCAGGTATGTTGGAAATGGTGATTCTCTCTGAAGTGAGCAATGTAGCGCAGATAACCTGCAGCGCTTCATTTTTAGCACCCTGCGGCGATAATTCTCCATGGAGGTGGCTGCCTCCTTCGATAATAAACCTTGCCATTCCTTTAATTATGGGCTATTTGTGTTTTCGCGACTGATTCGAAACAGTAGTGATCCGACCTTTTTTAACTTGTGGCTTAAAAATGTCATTGATCTCCTGTAAATGCAAATCAGGATCAGGAGTGAGTTTCCCGTTCGAAAGAAAAACCAAATCTTTTAAAATTTTTGTATCTTCAACGGCATCTTTATTCCAGACGAGGTACGCTTTTTTCATTTGGTTGGCCAGAAGTTCAGTATTTACCGCTTTTGCAGGATTATCGTCATCCAGTTGCGCTGTAGCGGCAATATAGTTTTCAACGATCTTGCCATAATGACGAAATTTAATGTCAGACTGAGCATAAGGGATCAGTTTTGGCTTTTCTATAAAGGTCTCAGGGATGGGCGGATCGTAAGGATAATCGATATCTAATTTAAAATCAGACATTATCGCGATATGATCCCAAAGTTTATGTTTAAATTCGGCGATATCGCGCAGGTATGGATACATCATTCCCATTACATCAATAACCCCTTTCACCGCAAGAATACGCTCTTCCCTGTTTTCGATCTGCATGATGTGATCAACCATTTTATGAATGCTTCTGCCGTATTCGGGAAGTTTCATTTTCTTGCGTTGAGTGTTGTAATCGCGTTCTATCATTGTGTTGTATTAATTATTTGACAAGATCACTGAGGGTTGTCTTACCTGTTTTTTACTTTTACAAAGCTAATCGTTTTTAGCCGTAAATTCAAATCTTACAAAACATTACTCTTTATGCTCCGAAATTTTCAGTTTCGCAAATTTTAGAAGAAGGTTTTTTTCTCCGGCATTGGGGAAAAATACTTTTGCCTTGAGATCAGGCATTTTGCCTTCCATACTGATTACTTTTCCTCGTCCGAAGCGTTCATGTTCAACAAACATGCCCACTTCGATCAACTCCGGACTGTCGCTTTCGAAAGGTGCTGAACTTGATGGAAGGACACTTTTGGCAATCTGAAACCTTTGTCCCGGTAATTCCGGTTTTCGGGGCGGCTGATATTTAGGCGTCTCCCTCTGAAGATGCCTGTTATCACTGTCTGATGTAATCTCATGGTTTCGAAATTGGGGAATCGACCGGCTATTCTTAATGTCGAGGAATTGATGGTCAATTTCTCCAATGAAACGACTTGGATTGCAAAATTCAGCCTTTCCCCAGCGGAATCTTTGCTGAGCGAACGATAACCACGCCCTGTTTTGTGAACGAGTCAGGGCTACATAAAATAACCTTCTTTCTTCTTCCAGTTCCGAAAGTGTGAGAGTTCCTGAAAAACCGGAAGGGAAAAGATTTTCTTCCAGTCCGACAACAAATACATTTTTAAATTCCAGTCCTTTTGATGAATGAACCGTCATCAGTGTTACTTTGTCTTTATCTGTGTCTTTATCGTTATCCTGATCGGTAAGGAGCGCAACATCTTCCATAAATACCTGTAATCCATTTGGCCGGCCCTCTTCTCTTGCATTGATGGAGAATTCCTGAATGGCGTTCAATAACTCCTGGGTATTTTCATAACGGCTCAGATTTTCGGGTGATTTATCCTGGTAAAGCTCGGCTAGAATTCCCGATTCAGAAGCAATTCTGTTTGCCATTTCGTAGGCGTCAGTCGTTGCAAACTGATCTGAAAATTTATCTATCAGCTCAGTAAACACTTTGATTTTTTTGATTACACCTGCATTTAAACCAGCTAAAATCATCTTTTCGGGGTAGTTAGCCACTTCGAAAATACTGCAATCTGATGCTGCTGCAGCCTCTTCGAGCCTGTTAAGTGTTGTAGAACCAATTCCTCTTGCAGGATAGTTGATAATCCGCTTGAAAGATTCGTCATCTTTGGGATTAATCATCAACCTGAAATAAGAGAGAATATCCTTGATTTCTTTGCGTTGGTAAAAGGATAAACCGCCATAAATTTTATAGGGGATATTCCGTTTTCGCAAAATTTCTTCAAAAACGCGGGATTGCGCATTCGTCCGGTAAAGAATTGCAAAGTCGGAAAAGGTTTCGTGGTCTTGCATCCTCGAATCGAAAATTTCGTTAGCCACAAGATATCCCTCTTCTTGTTCGTTCATCGCTGTCAGCACTTTGATCCGCTCACCTTTGTGATTTTCACTGAAAACAGTTTTCTGCAGCTGGTTTTTATTTTTGGCAATAAGGCTGTTGGCGGCATCAACAATAACCTGAGTTGAACGATAATTTTGTTCAAGTTTGTAGGTTTTGAATCCGGGGTAATCGTTTTTAAAGTTCAAAATATTTTCGATTCTTGCGCCTCTGAACGAATAGATGCTTTGTGCATCGTCTCCAACAACGCAAATGTTATGATGGAGTTCTGCTAATCGCTTGACAATCAGATATTGTGAAAAATTAGTGTCCTGGTATTCATCAACCAGAATATAGCGAAAGATGTGCTGGTATTTTGCGAGTATTTCGGGATGATTTTTGAATAAAATATTGGTAATCAATAGTAAATCATCAAAATCCATTGCGCCCGCATTTTTGCAGCGCTTGGAATATTCGAGGTAAATTTCCGCTGTTTTAGGTATGCGTGCAGCCTGATCGGCTTCGCGCTGCTGGGCATTCTGGTGATAAGCAACTGCCGTGATAAGATTATTTTTGGCATTCGAAATCCGGCTCAATATTACTCCTGTCTTATAGGCATTATCTTCCAGATTCATACTCTTTATGATCGATTTCAACAAGCTTTTCGAATCCTGCGTGTCGTAAATTGTAAATGTTGATGGATAGCTGATGGTGGCTGCCTCGACACGTAAAATCTTCGAAAAAATCGAATGAAAAGTACCCATCCAAATGTGGCGGGAAACCTCAGTCCCTACCTCATTCGCAATTCGTTCCTTCATTTCGCGCGCTGCCTTGTTGGTAAATGTAAGAGCCAGAATTGCCGAAGGAGGTACCCCGTTTTTCATCAGATGAGCGATGCGGTAGGTGAGCACGCGGGTCTTTCCGGAACCAGCCCCTGCAATCACGAGAGCAGCACCTTCAGTATTAATAACTGCTTCACGCTGCGCAATGTTCAGACTTTCAAGATAATTTGACAAAGTGTTGTTATTTAAGTACTTCGTATTAATATGTTTCGTTTTTATCCGAGGATGGTGCAAAGATAAACCGACCTGAATGAATATTGGCATTTTGAAACTAATTTTACTTTAATTTTGTAAGTTTGTAACTTAATAACAGAAATACACACTAAATGAAATATGCCAGAATTGTCAGATGGGGAATTTTTATATTCGTTTTCCTGCTCTCATCAGCGAAATTCGCCACCGGACAATCACTCGCTTCACCTTCTGCCTCTTTCTCGACACCAACTTCCTACCCTGTTTTTCCTGCCAAAGACATAATTTATTTTTTCTGCGGGACAAATGGTCATCAGGATGGGACGCTAAAAGCTGTTTCATCCGGTCTTACTGTTACATTTGCATGGGAAAAATACAATTCCGGTTCAGGATCTTTCAGTTTTTACAGCAACGAGACAGGTGTTTCATCTTCCTTAAACGGACTCTCAAATGGATGCTATCGTGTTAGTTTCAGAGATAATGGAGTGGATTATCTATTCAGAGCCTGGATAATGAACGGCTGGACAGAGGCAGCATCGGTCATTACGGAATCAAATTGCCAGTCATTTAGACTGCAGGGCAGTGCAGCCGGTTCAAATTACACC
>JBAXOA010000048.1:0-28054 GCA_037133495.1 Mariniphaga sp.
CCCCCAGCGTCTTATTATATTTTTAATACTAAACTATACAGTGCAATTCTCCACACATGCAATATCCCAGATCGTTCGGGTGGATGGTGCGGACATAGAATTAGTAAAGAATCAAATAATTATGCAATGACCAATAAATTCCGCCAAAAGTAATAATTAAGGAGATAATGAAACTGTAGGATTTAGGAGAATACGAGAAGTAATTTATACAAAAACGAATCCTGTTTTCCTAAATCCCTAATAGCCTAAAGCCTAATAGCCTAACTTACTCTTCCAATGTGCTTAAATCGCCTTCCGGCAATCCCAATGCCCTGGCTTTTAGTACTCTGCGCATGATTTTCCCGCTTCTTGTTTTCGGAAGCTGTTCAACAAAGTTGATCTCTTCGGGACGTGCTATGGGGCCAAGATGTTCGACCATGTGTAAAATCATCTGATGTTCAAGGTCTTTACTGGCGGTATATCCCATGCGTAATACAGCAACAATATGGATACAGTTTCCTTTCAGAGCATGAGGAAGCGCAATAGCTGCCGATTCTGCAACGGCAGGATGACTGGCCATCACACTCTCGATTTCGGCTGTCCCTAAACGATAACCGCTTACCTTTATGACATCATCGGTACGACCTATAATTCTGAAATAACCATCCTCATCTATTTTAGCCGAATCACCGGTGAGGTACCAACCCTGCTTTTCATATTTTTTCCAATAAGTCTCCACAAATCGTTCGGGATCGCGGAAAATACCGGCAGTCATTCCCGGCCATGGTGTTTTAATTACCAGTGTCCCCTCCTCTCCGGGTTTCACATCATCGCCCTTGTCATCAACAACATCAATTACGCTGCCAAAGAATGGTTTTGTAGCAGAACCAGGTTTTAATGGTGTGATTGGCAAAGGAGTAATCATAAAACCACCTGTTTCGGTCTGCCACCAGGTATCAATAATCGGACATTTCTCACGTCCAACCACTTTGTAATACCACTTCCATGCCTCGGGACTAATGGGTTCACCTACCGACCCAAGCAAACGCAAAGAACTGATATCATTACGATTAGGCCACGAGTCACCATAACGCATCAGCCCACGGATAGCAGTTGGTGAAGTATAAAGAATGTTAATGCCATATTTTTCGACCATTTTCCACCACCTGTCGGGGTATGGATGGTTAGGTGCTCCTTCGTATAACATGATGGTCGCACCATTAATCAGCGGCCCGTAGACGATGTAACTATGGCCGGTAATCCAGCCCGGATCAGCAGCACACCAGTAACGGTCTTCAGCTTTGATATCAAATACCATCTTATGAGTGGTTGCTGTATAAACACTGAAACCACCATGTGTATGAACCAGTGCTTTGGGCTTTCCTGTCGAGCCTGAAGTATAAAGCAGAAACAGCATTTCGGAGGAATCCATCTGCTCGGTTTCACATTTATTGGCAGCAATAGGCAACACCTGGAGCTCGTGCAACCAATAATCGCGGCCGTTTTCCATATACACATCCACTCCGGTTCTTTTAACCGTAATACAGATCTCCATTGTAGGTGACAATTCCATCGCTTTATTGACAACGCTTTTCATCTCAACGACTTTACCGCGGCGGTATCCTCCGTCAGCAGTGATCACAATCCTGCTGTTGGCATCATTGATACGGTCTGCAAGTGCTTCGTGACTAAAACCACCATAGACAACACTGTGTACTGCTCCAATTTTAGCACAAGCCAGCATGGCTATAATCTGCTCCGGAATCTGCGGCATATAGATGGTGATTACTTCGCCTCTTTTTGCGCCCATACTCTTCAGAATGTTAGCAAACTGGCTGACTTCGCGATTGAGTGCATGGTAAGAAAACGTTCTTACATCTCCGGGCTCGCCTTCCCAGATCAGGGCCAATTTATTGCGGTTGGCATTATTAAGATGCCTGTCAATAGCATTCAGAACAATATTGGTTTTCCCCCCGACAAACCAACTATAAAAGGGGGCATTTTCTTTATTTAATACCTGATCCCATTTCTTATACCACGACAAGTTATCGGCTTGTTCGGACCAAAATTTTTCAGGTTGCTCGATGGAATATTTATATAATTGATCATATTCCTTAATATTTGCCTGTTCAATTACTTCCTGTGACGGATAATAGATTTTCTCATCATTCGTGTTTTCCATAATAGTTGAGTTGGTATTAATATGATTTTACTTACAGTTTAGCATACAAAAATGGACATTTTAAATGAATTATTCATATCAGCATAAAAACAACTACCCATCAATAAAGGTTTTGAAAAAATCGGATTGTAATAAAACGGAAAGATATCTTAAATAACTATATTCCAGACATATGTATTAACTCACTTTCAATTAGTAATATCGAAATTTTCGCGCATGTCCGAGTGCTTAGAAAAATTAAATATCTTTGATAAAAAAAGTGGATGCCGAATTTATATATCATATCAGGTTGCAATGGAGCGGGTAAGACAACCGCTTCGTATTCCGTTTTGCCAGATATGCTAGATTGCAAAGAATTTGTAAATGCTGATGAGATTGCAAGAGGTTTATCACCTTTTCAGCCTAATAAAGTGGCAATTGAAGCTGGACGGATTATGCTGAACAGAATTCATGAATTGATGGTACAGAAGGTTGACTTTGCCTTTGAAACAACGCTATCAACCAGGTCTTACAGAAATTTCGTAAAAGAAGCGCAGCTAAATGGTTATTTTGTAACATTGGTCTATTTTTGGCTGAATTCTGTCGATTTAGCAATTGAAAGGGTCCATAGAAGAGTTTTAGCAGGCGGTCATGATATCCCAGAGGATACGATACGGAGGAGATATGGTTCAGGCTTACAAAACCTTTCGAAAATTTATCAGCCAATATGCGATTATTGGCTAATATTTGACAATTCGGGACATCCATCCGTATTGGTTGCTGAAGGATTCAAAAATACAGATAAAGATATTTATAGCCCCAATATTTATAATCAAATAATTGGACAATGAAAAAGGAAGATATTATTGAGATGCGAAATAAAATCATCAAAGGTATAGAATTGGCCTTTGAAAGATTGTTGATTGAGAAGCAAAAAGATGATTCAGAACTCGTGTTTTCACAGAACGGAAAGATTGTAAAAATTAAGGCAAGAGACTTTGAAAACCATACCACGGATAAAAAATAAATTGCAAAGGTGACTTGTTCCTTATTCAACAAGTCACCCCTGAAATTCGTTAAATTCAGTCCTCTCCTTCGGAAAATTCCATCAAAAAGGCTTTGATGAAACCGTCGATATCGCCATCCATAACGCCTTGCACATTCGACGATTCGAAACCGGTCCGAACATCTTTTACCAGTTTATAAGGCTGCATCGTGTAGGAGCGGATCTGCGATCCCCACTCTATCTTTTTCTTGCCTGCTTCAATCTTGGTCGTCGCTTCATGACGTCGTTGAAGCTCCAGCGCATAAAGCTGCGATTTCAAAAGCCGGATCGCGTTTTCCTTGTTTTGAAGCTGGGATCTCGATTCTGTATTTTCGATAATGATACCTGACGGAGCGTGCTTAAGCCGGACACCCGTCTCCACCTTATTGACATTCTGACCTCCTGCTCCCCCCGAGCGGAAGGTATCCCATGAAATATCACCCGGATTAACCTCAATAACAATCGTGTCATCGACCAGTGGCGATACAAAGACAGAGGTAAAGGAAGTCTGTCGTTTACCCTGCGCATTAAACGGTGAAATACGGACCAGCCGGTGCACGCCGTTTTCACTCTTGAGATATCCGTAGGCGAAATCACCTTCAATCTCAATCGTAACACTCTTTACACCAACATCTTCACCCGGAACAAAGCTGGCTTCGCGAACTTTATATTTGTGTTTTTCCGCCCATCGAAGGTACATCCGCATCAGCATATCGGCCCAGTCGTTCGACTCGGTTCCACCGGCACCCGCATTGATTTTCAGAACGGCTCCGAGCCTGTCTTCCTCACGCCGCAGCATATTTCGGGTTTCAAGATCTTCGATCAAACTACGGGTTTCAACAAAATGTTCCTCAAGTTCACCTTCGGTAATCTCGCCCGCTTCACTGTATTCAAACATGATTTCCAGATCTTCAACAGCCCGTTCAATAGCTTTAAAGCCATCGGTCCATTGTTTAATAGCCCTGATCACCATCATTTGACGCTCAGCATCTTTGGGCTTATCCCAGAAAGCAGGGTCCTGGGTTTTAAGTTCTTCTTCTTCTACGCGAATTAATTTATTATCGACGTCAAAGATACCTCCTCAGCGCATCCCGGCGCTCAACAAGCTCTTTAAGCTGTTCCTTTAGGATCATTTTGGTTGTTTTATTAATTAAGGTGCAAAGGTAGGAATAATAGGGGGAATGTGCTAATGGGTTAATGGCATAATTCGGCGATTAGACTGTTAGGCGATTAGACTATTAGGCAATTAGGAAATTAGGAAAAAGCCTGTAAATTTATATTTCGTCGATGCTATTTTTCAATTTTTCCTTCGTTGTCAATGAGTTGTTCGGCAATACGGAAAGCAAGTCCTGCTTCAAATCCGTGACTCTGCGCAAAAACTGCCAGTTTTCCTATTCTTTCATACCCGGAAGCCCCTTTCACCGATTTGACTTTTGAGCGAAGCAAATCAGTAAGTGTTTTCTCGTAAAATTCATTATTGATATCGTTGAGTGCTTCACGTAGTATACTTTCCGGAATTTGTTTCTGACGGAGCATAAATGACAATTTCACCTTGCCCCACTTGTTAAAACGCAGTTTGTCATTTACATAAAATCGAACATAACGTTCCTCATTGAGAAACCGCTCTTTGATGAGATAGTCAAGCGCTTCAGCAATTTCCGTTTCGGGAATTTCCCACTGCCTGAATTTTGCAACAATATCGAAACGACAACGTTCTGATTGGCTGCACATCGTCATTGCCTTTGTTAGCGCCTGCCGATAGCTCACATTCCCCTCCATGATGAAAAGATTACATTTTAAAGCAAAGATAAACTTTCCGGTTGGCGCTGCGACATTTACAGTAAGTATATTCGGATAGCAGTGTTACCTCAGAAAATCTCTATTCGTTGGGCCGCTTTATTTAATAAATTCTGGTTTGAAAGTAATCATTACCCACACCCAATTATTGGTGGATTTATTGTCGCCACCTTGCAACACTTTAAGCGTTTGTGTGCCAAACATTTGCGAGTATCCGCTACTGATTTGCGCATATTCACTCAATTTGTATCCGGCAAACAAATCAATTTCAGTTCCCAGCGCTTTTTTCATTGTTTCTCCGGCGACTGCAGGATTCAATACGTCACTTGCTGCTGAAAAAATATGTGGCGTTATACCGGCATTGAATTTATCCTTTTTGTAAGAAAAAGTTGCATAAAGATCATTCAAACCAACGCTGTTTAAATGGTTACCGACGAAGAAATAATCCATATGGCCATTAAACTTATGATTGGTTCCATAAAATGGATTAAATGAGGTGTTGATATAATTCGCATTCACTTTTTTCTCTGCCTGGCTTGTTCCTGAGAGTAATTCCCAACCAAGATCTGCCCTCCAGGAAGTGCCAAGTTTAAATCCGGCACCCAGCGATGCATCGTAGGCCGACAATTTCCTGAATGTAACATCCTTTCCTCCTGTATAATAGAAAGCGCCGGACAATGAAAAAGCTTTCTTGTCCATCACTAATCTTGTTCCCACTGTTTGACTGAATGCCGTTTTATAGACAGGAATTGCGTCAGCAGATTTATTCTGCAAACCGTTATTTAAAAAGAGTAAAGTCAGATTTACACCCTTGATTTTTTGATTAAACCACACAAATTGCATTGTTTTATAGTTACCGCTGATATTGTAATCCGTTCCTTTAATCTTCTCTGATTCCTGATTAAATGCAGCTCCTATGTGAAGTTTAAAACTCTTTTCATATTTAAAAAGTATCAAATCGTGGGATCTGGCTTGCTGGACCCAGTCGGCGTTTCCAAAAATGCGCGCATCATCATAATTCAATTCCTGTCGTCCGATTTTCACTGAAAATGTATTTGAGACCATATATTCAGCCCATCCCTGAGAAAGCATCAATTGGTTTGACGTATTATTTTGCTGGGCAACATCACCCCAAACCCGAACATCTTGTATATTCAGACCAAATTTTAATTTATCGAAACTGTAAGATGCATTCAACCGCATTCGTTGGGAAGTAAAGAAAGCTGCCTGATCGTCCTGAGTAAACAGGGTTTTATAGCCGTGACGAAATTCGGTACGAGGACGATATTCTGCCGACAATTTAAACTGCGCCATCAACTGACTGACTGATAAAAAGCTTACAAAGCAAATTGCAAGAAGTCGGAACTGTAAATTTTTGAGTAACATATTAAAAATATTTATGAGTTTTATTCAGCTAAATAAAATAATCAACTGGGTGATTCGCAACCCTTTTTGTTATAATAATTCCAGTTCACGAATGTCGCGATGAGAATGAATACCAGTAATCCAATGAAAAACGCTTTGGCATTTCCACTGGCTGAAATGACCGCTCCGATCATGGTGGCAAAAATAAACGGACCGTAGGCGGCAATAGCAGCTGTCCAGCCGATTACACCGGCGGCCTGTCTTGGGTTTTTACCGAAGATAATAGGAAACTGTCTGAAAGTAGCTGCATTACCAACTCCTGTAAAAAAGAACAGGAATAATATAACGGTAACAAACATCGGGAATTGGGCCATACTGACCGGTGCAACAAGTCCCATGGATATCAGCAAAGTAACCCCGATTGCGAGTCCGATGCCTGTGATGGTTGTCAGGATTGCACCACCGGTTTTATCGGCAACAAAACCGAATAAAACACGACTTACCGAACCAATCAGCGGGCCATAGAAAGCGTAAACCAACGGATCGGGAGCTCCGTCAAAGCCTCCGTAGAGGGTCTTGATCATCAATGGAAATGCAGCAGAAAGTCCGGCGAAAGTTCCAAAAGTCATTAAATAAGTGATGGTACAAAACCAGGTATGTTTATTTTTAAAAATATCGAGTTGTTCTCTGAATGAAGCCTTTACTGGGACTCTTTTTAGGGTAAACCAGGTGATCAGTGCGACAATAATTAAAATCGGGATGTACCAAAATGCGGCACTTTGAAGATAAATATTCGAAGTTGCGATAATCTCTTTTGTTTTGGGATTGATCTTTGTAAAGACTTCAGATGCGCCATAGAGTGAAACACCTATCATTAAGGGAGTTACGAACTGAGCCAGACTTACGCCAAAGTTGCCGATCCCCGCTTGAATGCCAAGGGCAGTACCTTGTAAGCGCTTTGGAAAGAAGACGCTGGTACTAGGCATAAAAGAAGAAAAATCGCCTCCTCCAAAGCCGGCCGTAAGAGCAAGCATCATAAATACCCAATGAGGGGTGGAGGGATCCATCACCGCAATTCCGATTCCGACACACGGAATTAATTTAATGAGCGTTGAATACGTAATAATATTTCTGGTGCCGTAGATGGGCAATAGAAAGGTGTGAATGATTCGGAGTGTTCCGCCCGCCAATCCCGGCATAGCAGCCAGCCAGAACAACTGGCTTGTCGTAAATTTAAATCCGATACCCGGTAATTTGACAACAATAACGCTCATCATAAACCAGGTGGCAAATGAGAACATCAATGATAAAGTGGTAACTGAAAGGGTTCTCCATGCGATTTTTTTACCGGTGGATTCCCAGAATTTTTCATCTTCCACATTCCAGTTTTCGATAGTTGCAGCCATAATCAAGTTAATTTATATGTATTTGGTGATATAATTGCTCGTGCCTTTATTGGTTTACTATTGATTTGGGATAAGATTGGCTGAGCGATTCAGCTTTTGAACAACCCGGTACATCCAGACCAGGCAGATAGCAGACAGAATAAACATAAACATCCAGCAACTGGTCCACAAGCCGGTTCCTTCGAGTAAATAGCCAAAAATTATAGGACATACGAAGCCACCCAGACCGCCAATCACGCCAACCATTCCACCTACCACGCCAACTTCATTCGGAAAATAATCGGGAATCAGGCGGTAAACAGCAGCTTTCCCAATGCCCCAGATGCTGCCGATCAGGAAAACGAGGATCACAAATATCCATACATTTGCCTGAAAAAAGATCACAGTATTCCCTTTAACAATCAGCTGTTTTCTTTTAACACTTTCTCCCACCTTGACCACAGCCTCCTGCCATACATCTTTGGATGGCAAAATAAGTGTCTCTGATTCAGCATTATCCAATTTACCCGTCTTCTTTTGAAGCAAATACTTGTCTTTCCCTATTTGGACATAATCTGCCGTTACTGCAGTGACAATTCCATCATTCCGGGCGTTAATTCCCCTTCCCGGTGAGCGGATTTCCATTTTCGGAACGATCAGCAAAAAGCAAATAATGATTGAGGCTCCAAAGACCCAATACATGATTTTACGGCCTCCAAACTTGTCAGACATCCATCCCCCGATCGCTCTGATGAGCCCTGAAGGAAGACTGAATACGGTAGCAAAGAATCCGGCAGTAACGAGCGGCATATAATAGACATTGGTAAAATAGGGAACCAGCCATTGCGAAAAAGCTACAAAACACCCGAAGACAAGAAAGTAATACAATCCAAACCTCCAGACGCGCGCGCTCTTCAGCGGTTGCAACATTTGCCTGATTGACTTCCCGTTCGATTGAGGTTTTTTATTTTTAGTAAAAAGTAGAAATACAATACCCATCAATACCAATACACAGGCATAGATTACCGGCAAAGTTCTCCAGCCTTCGATATTCGTCCCATTATTTGTAAGATTTTTTAATAATGTAGGAGCCAGCATTGTTGTTACCGCTGCACCTGCATTGCCGGCACCAAATATCCCAAGCGCCCTGCCTTGCCAGTTTTTTGGATACCACACCGAAGTGAAAGCTATTCCAACAGCAAATCCAACACCAGTCAGGCCAAAACCAAAACTACACAGCGCAAAGCTGAAAAAGCTATTCGCCTGCGAAAGTAAAAACATGGGTATCGCACATAATAAAAGTAAGATACCAAAGACTGGTCTTCCTCCGTACTTATCCGTTAAAATCCCGGCAGGGAGCCGAAATATGGAACCGGTTAATACAGGAATCCCCAAAAGCCATCCAATTTCGATCGGTCCCCATTCAAAAACCTGGTTTCCGGCTAAAAAAGTGACTAATACCCCATTCAACATCCAGCATGCAAAACATACAGTAAATGCGATTGTATTTAAAGCTAAAATCCGATGCGCACGTCCGGTAACAGTTGTTTCCATTGTATTTTTCTGATTAATTATTGCGTGGTTTAACTCCTTCACGGGTATTTTTTGAAGAACGCATCGCTTTTTGATCGCGGTTCCAGATTACCAGCTGGTAATTTCTCCACAGGTAAAATACAGGATAGACCAAAAAGTGCATGAGTCTTGTAAATGGGATCAATCCGATGAAGACAAATGCTGAAACAACATGCCATTTAATAAGCCAGGGCATTGTTGCGATAACAGTTGTATCAGGCATCAATACGATTAAAGAGCGCAAATAAGGAACCAGAGACGAAACATACCAGGCAGTGCCCCAGCGGTGAAAATAAGCGACAAGGATGCCACTCAGCACCTGAGTAAGGAGAACGAGATACACCACCAAATCCATAGAAGAAGTCACTGAATGGAGCCGTTTTACCTGTATCCTCCGTTTAATCAGCAATACAATACCTGCAAAAGCGATGATTCCAAAACCAAAGGCGACAATCTCAATCACCATTAATCCCAAAGGAGATGAGGCTAGAAACAGTACAACGTCAGGCATCAAAAATCCAATCAGATGGCCCAGAAGAAGCATCACAATTCCTGAATGGAACAAGCGGCTTCCCCAGAACAGCTGATTTGATTCGAGAAATTGTGAAGAATGGCTGGTGACAGTATAACCTGCATATTTTATCCGGAGAATACTTCCGGTTAAAAAAACCAATACTGCAGCATAAGGGAGTCCTATCAATAAAAATAGATTAAACATAGCTTCGGTTTTTTTTAATGTTTTTTGTGACTGAGTTTCGTGAAATCCATCCCGCAGGAATAAGCCCCGGCACACTCAATTTCAGTTTGATTGATGACGTATGGTTCGAATTCAGAGCCTTTAAAATCTTTTTCAAGTACATCAATAATTATTTTCAGTAAATATTTGTAGATATTTACTTCAGTCCTGAAATTTTCCACCATGTGTTTTAACGCAGGAAGCAACATTGTAACAACAAGCTCTTCTGCGAATTGCTGATCTTCAATTTTTGGAAGTAACGTTAGTACATTGGGCAAATGATCCGGAAATTCAGTTCCGCAGTCATTGCCAGCTTTGAGCTGTTCGTTTTTCATATTGAGCAGAAACTGGCCCCGCTTGGATTCTTCACCAAATAACACATAGCCAATATCGAGGTAACAGGCAGCATTGACATCAAAGGTGCGGATATAATACTCCTGCAATTCCGAAATCGGAAGTCGTGTAAAATGCAATGCGACAGGTATGAACTCCTCAACAGCTTGGGAGGAATATTGATTAAGTTCCGGGATTATCAGGGCAATAACGTTCCTATAATCATCCTTCGGATAATTAAGTAATTGGGCTATCAGGGAATATATTTTCATCGCGGTACATTATTTTTAATAGTTTTCAGCTTAAAACACCCTTCTGGTCCCTTTTTGCTCATTAAATCCGGCATTCCCCTTCCGGTCGTCGGTACTTTCGATCATTTCGATGGCTTCTTCGCGGTGAGCCGGCGGAATCACAAACCGCTCATCATATTTGACCAGAGAGGTTAGCCGGTATATGGCATCGGCTATTTCAGCTGTGAGCTTTGTAGTCTCAAAAGCTTCATTGATCAACGCGTCATCCACATCATTTACAGTGACTTTCCGACGATGATAACGCACCGTCATCAGCTTTTTCAGTACTTCCTGTATTTTACCCGGATGACCTGCAGAGAACAAATTGGCAAGGTACTGAATAGGCAATCTCGAATCCTCAATTTTTCCCCACAGATTTTCAGTCGTCGATTCATACAGTCCATTGGTCATCTTCCCCATCACGGGAAGCATCGGGGGAACATAAAACAAGCTTGGCAGGGTGCGGAACTCGGCATGCAACGGCAAGGCGATTTTCCACTCTTTCACAAATTTATAAACCGGTGATTTCTGTGCAGCGTCGATGGTAGAATCGGCGATCCCATTCTTTTTGGCTTCTTTGATTATCTTTTCATTGAAAGGATTCAAGTAAATATCCAACTGTCTGTCGATCAGTTGATCATCCGGAGCTGAGGCAAATTCTTTAATTTTATCAGCATCATAAAGCAACACTCCAAGGTAGCGGATGCGCCCTACACAGGAATGCATACAGGCAGGGGCCTGTCCCGATTCGAGGCGGGGATAGCAAAGCAAACATTTTTCAGATTTCCCGCTCGTCCAGTTATAATACGATTTTTTGTAAGGACAGGCAGTTACGCACAACCTCCATCCACGGCATTTCTCCTGGTTAATCAGTACGACTCCATCCTCACCACGTTTATAGACCGCCCCGCTTGGGCAGGCAGCTACACAAGAGGGATTCAGACAATGGTTACACATTCGTGGAAGGTAATGCATCGTCATCCTTTCGAGCTGAAACATTGATTCCTGCTCTTCCGCACTTAGATTTTTCAGGTTAATATCTTGTCTGCCATAATCGGGGGTTCCGCTTAAATCATCATCCCAGTTAGGTCCGCCTTTCACATCGATAGGTTCACCCGTAACCAATGAAATAGTGCGGGCTGTTGGCTGATCGTCTCCAGGCTCTGCCTCAAACAAATGATCGTAATCATAAGTCCATGGCTCGTAATAATCGTCCATCACCGGCATGTCCGGATTGTGATAAAGTTTAGTCAGACCGGCAGGTTTCCCGGCCACCCTAAGATTGATATTTTCCCCGTCCAGAACCCATCCTCCTTTATAGATCTTCTGGTCTTCCCATTTGGTGGGGTAGCCGGTACCGGGCTTTGTTTCTACATTGTTCCACCACATGTATTCAGCACCCTTTCGGTCGGCCCAAATATTTTTACAGGCAATCGAACAGGTATGGCACCCAATGCATTTATCGAGGTGAAATACCATGGCTATTTGCGATCTGATATCCATCGGTTTACTTTTCTAAGTTAAAACACTAATTTTTTCATTTTCTGAACGATCACAAAAGTGTCGCGATTCACTCCTACCGGTCCCCAGTAATTAAAATGGTAGGAAAATTGACCATAACCACCGGCTAACAGGTTTGGTTTCAGCCTCACCCTTGTCAGGCTGTTATGGCCTCCCGACCTTTTTCCACCTCTGACTTCCGATTTAGGAACAGAATAGGTCCGCTCGGTTGCATGGTAAATCAGACAAATTCCTTTGGGTATTCGGGCGCTTACAATGGCGCGTGTACTGTAAACTCCATAATCGTTAAATACTTCCACCCAGTCGTTGTCGAGAATGCCCAGCTCATCGGCATCCTCCTCACTCATCCAGCAGGGACCGATTCCTCTCGAGAGGGTGTGCATTCTGATATTATCGGTGTAAGTAGAGTGAATGCCCCATTTGCCATGCGGCGTAAGCACATTCAACACTTTTGATTTGCCGGTAGCTTCAGAATTTTTCAGGTCGCCCAGGATTCCTGGCTTGGGTGATGGCTTAAAAGTTGGCAGATTTTCGCCAAACTTAATGTACATCTCATGATCGAGGTAAAAATGTTGTCTTCCGGTAAGGGTCCGCCACGGAACTGACTTTTCGACATTATAAGTAAATCCGGCATAGGCTTTTCTTTCGCCCATCGTCCCCGACCATACCGGCGAATTAATGTACCTGCGCGGTTGAGATTTAAGATCATCGAAATTTAGCTTTACACTTTTGTTCCCTTCCGATAAATCGGTCAGTTTTAAACCTGTCCGCTTTTCGGCGTTCTTGTAAGCCCTGTCGGCAAGTACGCCATTGGTGAGCGAAGACAGGTGCAAGATGGCATTGATCGCCTCCTCATCCTCTTTTAAGGAAGGATACATCTGACCGTTAACCTCTTGCAAATGATCTTTATCGTTAAACATCTGATCATAAAAGTCGGAACAATTATAGCTGTTGCCATGTGCTCCCATCCCATTTCTTACATTAGGACCAAGGGCAATAAATTTGTTGTAGATCTGGGTGTAATCTCTCTCCTGAATCACAATATGATGCATTGTTTTGCCGGGAATCGGTTCGCACTCTCCCAAACTCCAGTCTTTCACCGAAGACTGACTAATTTCCCCTATGGAATCGTGTGCAATCGGAAGATTGACAATATCTTTAACAGGAACGGGAAGGTGAACCTTCGCAAATTCTGATGTGAATTGGGCGATGTTTTTGAAAATATCCCAGTCGGACTTAGCTTCCCACGAAGGTTTTACAGCTGCCGACAAGGGGTGTATAAACGAATGCATATCGGTAGTATTCAGGTCGTTCTTCTCATACCACGAAGCAGTAGGAAGTACAATATCGGAATATAAGGCCGAAGTGTCCATTCTGAAATTAATATCCACTACCAAATCAAGCTTTCCCTGCGGGGCATCCGCTACCCACTCCACATCGTTCACCAGGTTTTTGGCGACCTCGTCGGCCACTGAATTATGATGCGTTCCAAGGTAATGCTTCAAAAAGAACTCATGACCTTTTGCACTCGACATCAATGCATTGCCTCTCCAGATGTACCAAACACGGGGGAAATTAATTTCGGCATCGGGATTCGCCACCGAATGGGTAAGTTTTTTAGATTTTAACTGATCAACTACATAATTCACAATTTCCTGATCGTTTTTTGCTCCGCCTGCAATGGCCTCCTTTGCAATTTCGAGATTATTGCGGTCATATTGCGGATAAAACGGCATCCAGCCATTGCGCACAGCTTTCACAATCATGTCGGCTGTATGTTTTTCGGTAAGTTCGTTCTTTGGAACGGTGTTATAATCGCTGTGATTGCCATCGTAGCGCCACTGATCAGAATTCATATAGTGCCAGATAGGTGTTTGCTGCAGTCTTGTCGCTCCCTGCCAATCCTTTCCCGACATGACAGTTGACCATGAATCGACCGGGGCCAGTTTTTCCTGACCAACATAATGGTTCATTCCTCCGCCATTCTTTCCGATGCAACCGGTCAACGCAAGGGCCATTTGTCCGGCACGATAGATTAAATTACAATGGTACCAGTGGTTGATTCCTGCTCCGATAATGATCATGCATTTCCCTTTTGTCGCCGCCGCAGTGCGGATCCATTCGGCTGCAAACTGCAGCAGGGTCTCACTTCCAATACCGGTAAACATCTCCTGCCAGGCAGGGGTATAAGCGGCATATTTATCGTCGTAACTCTCGGGATAATCACCTGCCAAACCACGCCCAACGCCATATTGTGCCATTATTAAATCGTAGGCAGTGGTAACCGGAACGTTACCGTCAATTGTTTCAATATACTTGACAGGAACGCCTCTCCATCGTTTTTTATCGAGGCCATATTCAACACATTCCACCATCAGTACATCATCTTGCTGACCCAGCAAGGTGAGCAGTGGATTATAGGCTGAATTATCTTCACCGTCAAGTGGAAGGGTGCTCCAATTGCCATCTATACTGTCCCAGCGGTGACCGACGCTGCCACGCGGACACACCATTCTGCCGGTCTCTTTATCGATATTGAGGAATTTCCAATCGCCGTGCTCTGCCGATCGATACTTATCTATCCTATTAGCTCGCAGCATTTTACCTGGAGTATACCCCCCTTCAGTCTGTCCGAGTTCAATCAGAAAAGGGCTATCAGTAAATTTGGTGACGTAATCGATAAAATAGGGGATTTGCTTCTCGTGATGTGCCTCCTTTAGGATGATATGAGTAACTGCAAGCCAAAAAGCACCGTCCTGACCGGCATGCACCGGAACCCAGGTATCGGCATATTTGGCCACCATATTAAAATCGGGTGAAAAAACAACCGTTTTGGTTCCATTATGGCGTGATTCGGCAAAGAAGTGAACATCAGGAGTTCTGGTCATCGCAAGGTTGGCCCCCATCACCGCGACGAATTTGGAATTAAACCAGTCGGCACTTTCAGCAACATCGGTTTGCTCACCCCACATTTCAGGAAACGAAGGGGGCAGATCACAATACCAATCATAGAAGCTAAGATTTAATCCCCCCATCAATTGTAAAAAGCGCGAACCACTCGCATAACTGATCATCGACATTGCCGGAATCGGTGAAAATCCGGCCAACCTGTCGGGGCCATATTTTTGAATGGTGTAAATATTAGCAGCAGCGATAAGTTCCAACGCGTCAGGCCAGGTTACCCGGCGCAAGCCACCTTTGCCTCTTGCTTTTTGGTACTTTCTGCGCTTCTCAGGATTTTCCTGAATATTTTTCCATGCAGCGACCGGGTCTCCGGCTTTATTTTTTTCGGATTGAAATAAATCAAGCAAAGCACCACGCATCAGTGGATATTTAACCCTAATAGGACTATACAGGTACCATGAAGCGGAGATACCACGCTGACAGCCGCGTGGCTCATAAGGTGGAAGTTCCTTATCAAATACCGGATAGTCGATTGCCTGAGTTTCCCATACAACAATGCCGTCTTTAACATGAATGTTCCAGCTGCAACCACCGGTACAATTTACTCCGTGTGAACTGCGGACCACCTTATCGTATTGCCAGCGACTGCGGTAAAAATCCTCCCATTTTCTGGTCTGTGGCGATATTAAATCTTTTATCCAACTCATATTGTGTCGTATATGTTGTGTTTACTTTGAATATCTTTCTTGTCTTTTGATAATATCGTGGTTCACGCTTTTACGTTTTCTCTTAAACCAAAGAATTATTATCGCGAGCACCATTAAAAGTGCACTTGTTAATCCAGTATACAAAAACCAGGTTTTCTGAACTAATGGCTCATTTGGATTCTGAGCATCTGTAGCTTTTAAAAACAGCATAAGAAAAGCCATTTCATCATCAGTCAATGGTCTGTTTTTATACGTCTCAGTCATAGAAGGGAAAGGCGGAGAAGCAATGATTCCTTTTATTCCGGCAAAACCACCTAAACGCGAATAGACTTTAGTTAAATTTTTGGCTAATATTCCACCCTTGCTTGCTTTATTATAGGTTGCGTTATGACAGGAGTTACAGGAAGCTCCACCATTTTCGAACCGGCGAACCCCATTAAACAGTTCATTTCCCGTAACAATATCTTGTGAAGAATTGGCGTTCAGCAGTGAGTCAGCACGGTGTTGAATAACGGCCTGCGCCGGGTCAACAGCCTCGCTTCCTGTTTTCCCTCCGTCTATAAAATCAAGAATTTGGTTAATCTGATCAACTGACAGGGTATTGTCAGGCATTGGCAGATTATTGAATTCCTTAAAAATCGCGACTGCACCGGCATCACCGGATTTCATCACCTTGGAAGGCGACTGAACAAAACGTATAATCCAATCATGTGTTCTTCTTTTTGTCACTCCCTTCAAATCGGGACCGACCATACGTCCTTTGCCAATAGAGTGACAAGCAGCACACGCTTTAAATAGTGACACTCCATCTTGTGCCATCATTCCCTGACTTCCCAATAAAATGGTGATCAGCAAGCTCATTGAAAAGAATTTACTTAATCGCAATTCCATATTGTTCAAATAATTAAATGCATTTTTAGTGATACTTTTTGTCATTGTTGATTTAAGCAGTGAGTTCAAATTCTGTCGTCCATACCATTGCAGAGGTTTCTGACTGAACAGTCAGTTCAAGCATTTTCTTTTGCTCTTTTGTCATGATTTCTTTCCGCCCAATCACTTTTCCCATCCCATTTTCGTTGTGCTTTACGATATCGGCTAATCTTGGCATAAAAGGATAAGAGATTGTAAATCTCTGGTCCTCATCGTCAACAAGTTTGATTGCTTCATTGAAAAGGATGGTCTCAAACATTTCAACGAATTCATCCTCACCCATTTCATCGAGCTCCTTCTCTGATAACCCTTCAATCCATTCGAATAATATTTCGCTGGTTCTTTCCTTTACTTCACCCAGAATTTCGTGTGGGAAAGGGCTTCGGACATGTTCATGATCGGAAAACCAATACTCCAGACCGGGTTCTATAAATTTGTCTGAAATTATTGCACAGATCTGTAGGGATTCTATTTGCCTTGCTTGATTCATAACGATAACGATACTGTATTTTTACTTTCAAAGAATTATTTTATGAAAATTTTGCCGGCTTTCTTAATTCTGAAAAGATTGTAAATCACGTAGCCAATCACTCCCCATACGCCAAGGATGATGCCGTTGGCCAACAGAAGCAACCAGATCGGACTTTTATCCCTTGAGCCCCATAAAGCACGCTGATTGAATTTTTCATCGTCAGTTACAAGCGGAGTTCCCCATTTGCGCACAACAGCTGTTTCAGCATCGTTAAACAGGAAATTATTCTCAATTTTTGCAAGAATAGTTATGTTGCCAAGTGCATCTCCAATTATTTTTTCCGGTAAGATCACCGTTACTTTACCATCCGCTCCGGTAAAATTCGATTGTTCTCCAATGCGCATCAAACCAAAGTCCCTCTTGACATAAAAATGAACGTCAATCTCTTTAACAACAGATTTCGTTGAATCTGACCCATAAACTGATGCAGTAACCGATTTAATTTCATCACTGGTATTAACTTCTAGCCCAATATCTTTAGCGGGAGGCAAAGCCGATGGGTTTACCATCACTCTCAAATAATTAATTACCAACCAAATCTCGTCAGCCTTAAGCATCGCCTTAAAGGGAGGCATCTTATCTCTGCCTGTATTAATTTTGTAAAAAATAACTCCATCCGTTTGGTGCTGGACGGGTTCTGCCAGAAGGTTGGCACTTTGAATAAGGCCTTTCCCATCAGCCTTTGGGCCATGACAGGGAACGCAAGACCGGAAATAGATATTTTTGCCCTCAGCTACCCCTTTGGGATTAATCGCAACAGGATTAATATTGTTTGAATTTTCAGGGGCAACCTGCCATATTCCACCCTGCGAATAAACATTAAAAGAACCGGCCAAAATAATTATGAAAACTAAAGCGCTGATCTTATTCATGTTACTAATTATTAATAATTTCATTGCTAATATTTCTTTCATGAGCGGTTTCACAAATTGGAATAATGGGAAACAATTTTATAAATAATGAGATAAGCAATGCCACCCCTGCCATACTTCCAATGGTAATGATGTATTCAGGTAAAGACGGACTATAGTGATGATAGCTTTCAGGATAGTTCTGAACAGGGAGGAAAGGATGAAGCAACGTTGGTGTTACAATTAAAAACCGCTTCAGGAATGCACCTATCACAATAAAGACAGAGATAACAAGCAGTGGTTTTGGTTTCCGGAAGGGCTTGAATACCATTAAAATAATGGGAATTATCATTCCTAAACCCTGTACAAGCCAGAATAAAAGAGCGTAATCGCCCACGAGCAAGCCCAGTATATGTGCACTTTCACCCGATTTCATTTTATACGCTGGAACCATAAATTCGTTGATATTGAAATAAAGATAGACCAGTGATGTAAGCACCAGCAGCTTACCCATCATGTTAAAATGGCTGTCGGTTATATATGCCTTAAAATTAAATCCGACCCGAATAATATACATTGTCAGAATCACCGTCGCGGTGCCGGCCATAAACGCCCCTGCGACAAAATAAGGTCCAAAAATTGTACTGTCCCAACCAGGCCGGAGAGTTGATGCAAAAAGCCAGGAGGTAACTGTGTGAATAGATAATGCAACCGGGATAATAATGACCATTAAGACAGTTAATGAATCGTTTAGTATTTTAAATTGATCGGAAGTACCCTGCCAGCCCAATGACAGTATTTTATACATCCGTTGCTGCCATTGAGGTTTGTGTCCCATATTTTTGCGAAGCAGTGCGATGTCTGGAATCAAAGGAAGATATAGCAGCAAAATACTGATTACCAAATAAGTATTCACAACAATTATATCCCATACGATGGGAGACTGAAGCCTGCCATATACAAATATATGCCAAAGTCTATCAGGACGGCCCATATCCACTACGATAATTGTAAGGGCAGCAAGAAGCGCCCCTACTGCAATAATTTCAGAAATCCGGGTCAGAGGAGTTGTCCACTTTACATTACTAAGTTTTAAAATGGCAGTAATAAGCGAACCAACAAGGCTAACAGCTATTAGAAACACAAAATTGGCAATGTAAAGTCCCCATGAAGCAATGTCCCGCATATCGGTTGTGCCTAAGCCTAACCTTATCTGCCGGACATACATGATCGCAGCAGCAGCAATGAGCAAAATCAAAAAAACGATCCACACCTTAAAATACACACCTGTCCGGTTAATTGGTAGTGTAAGATCAGCAACAAGCTCCTGCAATTGTTCCTTTTTAATCTGCTCTTCCTTTCTGTATAAATCACTCATATCGAACAGTTTTAAAGGTTGTTATTTATATTTTCAGGAATTAGTGCCCGATCTTTAGGTGGTAAGTAATAGACCGAAGGAGCTGTTCCCAAATCTTCCATCAAACGATAACCGGCATTTTTAGCCAGGAGATTATTAAACGAGACCGTTTCCCCGGTCGTCCCATTGGTAACAGCATCTTCGTAGATATTTCCAAAGTAATAAACACCATTTGGACACGCTGAAACACAATATGGAAGCTTACCATCACGCAGACAGTCAGCGCTGAAAGTGCATTTTGTTACTGTGCCTTTTTTCTGGGGGACATTTTTTTCTATATCGTAAACTATCCCTTTATACTTTTCTGAGTCTTTGGGCTCGAACCAGTTAAATGATCTTGCAGAATAAGGGCATGCTGCAATACAGAACCGGCATCCAATACATCGTTCATTGTCAATCAACACGATACCATCACTACGCTTGAAGGTGGCATCAACCGGACATACTTTTACGCAGGGTGGATTGTCGCAGTGCTGACAGTGCTTCGGCATGAAATAGGGCGCGGTATGCTCGCTGTCCTTCATCAGCAAAACATTTAAATGATGCTGATCGGGCCGCAATTGATGAACAGCGCCGCATTTGTCCATGCACTTCCGCGCATTTTTACACTTTGCCAAATCAACCACCAGTACAAATTTCTTACCTGGCAAACCTTTTCTGCTTTCGGCATTATGATCGGGTGAGAGATTCTTGTTAAGGGTAGAAATATATGCCGAATCTACTTCTACTAAATCGTGATTGCTATCAAGAAGTATTATTTTCTTGCCCGGTTCTGACTCTCTATTGTTAGAGCTGCAACTTTCGGCTAACCCGGCAGTAATCGCCAGAGATCCCAGACCCAGAGATCCGAATTTCTGTAGAAAATTCCTTCTTGATTTATCTCTTACTATTTTTTCCATTACTGTGTTAGTTTAGCTATTGGTATAGCACTTAAAAATAAGAATCAGAATCAGGACAAAAATAAATAAATTTTTAAATTCAAAAGACAAAAAGACCTTTTAATATTTTATAATTTTTAATTGAAGATAATTATCTAAATTTGATTAATAATTATTTAATTTGCGGAAGTTTTCTCCGAGTTATGATTTCTAACTGTTCCGGCACATGAAATGGTAACCGATGGGTTTCAACGGAAACGCTGATGCCTCCCGAAGGAATAATTCCTGAATTTGGAAAGGAGATACAGCACTGTTTCGCATCGGTTACTTCATCATTTGGTGAAAGCTGTATCCGCATTTCTTTGGGAAGTGAGATCAAAATATTCATATTATGGAATATCTGCTTCTTGTTTCTCTTTTTATGATTGCTTTCCTGTATTCATCTGTCGGGCATGGCGGTGGTACCGGTTATCTCGCTCTTTTGGCTCTCTTTGGTATAGCTCCGATATTCATGAAGCCAACGGCATTGACCCTTAATGTTTTTGTTTCAGCGATCGCATTCTTCAGCTACTACAAAGCCGGATTTTTTAAATGGAAATTAATTTATCCGTTTTTAATAACTTCGATTCCCCTCTCCTATCTGGGTGCATTAGTTCAGATAAATTCTGCAACTTATAAGTTTATACTTGGGGTATTTTTACTCATTGCCACTGCACGAATAGTATTTATTCCGAATGCAGTAACCGAAACGCCACAAAAAACTCCGCTTTTACCAGCGCTTGCTATTGGATCAGTTCTGGGTTTTTTTTCGGGCATGATCGGCATCGGAGGTGGTATAATTTTGAGTCCGATCCTGATCCTCATGCATTGGGCCAATGTAAAAGAATCGGCCGCAGCTTCTGCCATCTTTATCTTTCTCAATTCCCTGGCAGGAATTTTTGCACTGATTCAGAGTGGATTTGTTGCTGATCCACTCTTGTCTATCTGGATTATCACAGGAGTAGCGGGTGCAATAGCAGGATCCTATTTAGGAAGTTTCAAAATAAAATCCGGAAAATTAAAATATTTACTGGCCTCAGTGCTTTTACTGGCAAGTATTAAACTTTTTATTTTTTAATATGGAAGCTATCGTTTCACCGCAGCTGCTGCTCATTGCAGGGACAGGAAGGAACACAGGGAAAACCACCCTTGCGTGCCATATTATCCGTAAATTCAGTGCAGTCTGGCCTATAATTGCTATTAAAATAACCCCTCATTTTCATGAAGAGAGCCAAAGCGGTAAAATTTTGATTAACAAGACGAATTTGTTTATTTCGGAAGAGGCTAATCCGGCAACAGATAAGGACAGCTCACGGATGCTTGCCGCTGGTGCTCAGATGGTTTACTTTGTGATCACTGGTGATGAGCATCTGGTTGAAGCTTACAACGAAATACTTAAAATGCTACCTAAAAATGCACTAATCATCTGCGAATCAGGAGGATTGCGTCACAAGCTTGTTCCGGGACTTTTTTTTATGATGACAGGGAAAGAGTCAGAAATCACAAAACCGGCAACGCAAAAGCTAATGTTGCTTGCCGACCGACAAATCATTTTTGATGGAGAAAAAATCAATTTCGACATTGATACAATTGAGATAGTCAATAACCAATGGACTTTTAAAAAACCACAAAATGATATCATTTAAAGAGGCACTTGAAATAATAAAAAAGTTCGGGCAGGCTTCTGGAACCGGGAAGGTTGATTTATTTCATGCGCTAAACAGGACACTGGCGGAAGATGTTTATTCGGATATTTCGATGCCGCCGTTTAATAAATCGGCAATGGATGGTTATGCCTGCAGAAAATCAGATATTAAAAACCAGCTTCGGGTTGTTGAGGAGATCGCTGCCGGGTGTATTCCTGTGCAAGTAATCGGCGAAAATCAATGTGCCCGGATTATGACCGGAGCCATGGTTCCGGAAGGAGCCGATTTCGTAATTATGAAAGAGGATATCGAAGAGCTTGTTCAGGATGTTGTTCGATGTACAAGGGAAACTTCCAAAACAAATATTTGCTATACCGGTGAAGATGTCAAGGCAGGTGATCTGGTTTTACAAAAGGGAAGCCTCATCTCCCCATCGCATATTGCGGTTTTGGCTTCGGTTGGCTGCGCGGATCCCTTGGTTTATATGCTGCCTTCTGTTGCCATCATATCCACCGGGAACGAATTGGTTGAACCGAACGAAATACCGGGAATTTCAAAAATCAGAAACAGCAACAGCTATCAATTAACAGCGCAGACTCAGCGGCTAGGCTTGCAACCTGAGTACCTTGGCATTATACGTGACGATGAAACGACATTGAAAAATATACTCGTTTCAGCTCTCAGTAAATATGATCTGACCATTATTTCAGGTGGAGTATCGGTAGGTGATTTCGACTTTGTTCCAAAGATACTTAAAGAATTAAACGTTAATATTCTGATCCATGGAATGGATGTTAAACCAGGGAAACACTTGCTTTTCGGACAAAAGGAAAATCACTTTATCTTTGGTATGCCCGGGAATCCTGTCTCATCATTTGTACAGTTTGAAGTATTGGTCCGGCCATTTTTAAATGCCATAATGGGAAAATCAAAAATACAATCTCTTCTGTATTTACCTCTCGAAGAAGATTATGTACGTAAAAAAGGTAATCAAATGATATTTGTACCGGTTACATTCACGAAAAACGGCACGGTATTACCACTTGAATACCACGGTTCTGCACATATTCATGCCTATGTAAATGCTCAGGGTATAATGGAAATACCAAATGGAATTTCAATCATAAAACGAGGAGAAATAGCTTGTGCACGACCGATTTAACAGACATATTCACTATCTGAGAATTTCAGTAACCGACAGATGCAATCTTCGGTGCAAATACTGTATGCCCGAAGAAGGCGTTCAATTGATGAAGCACCAGGAAATTCTTTCGTTTGAAGAGATTGCTGAGGTTGTGGAAGTTGCTGTAAGTCTTGGTATTGATAAATTCCGGATTACAGGCGGAGAACCACTGGTCCGGAAGGATATTGTTACCCTGATCTCACAAATCTCAGCTATCAGCGGTATTAAAGACCTCTCGATGACCACAAACGGCATTTTTCTGGAGGAGCTTGCCTGGCCCCTCAAAGATGCCGGATTGAGACGGGTAAATATTAGTCTGGATACAATTGATGCCATCAAATTTAAGGCTATCACGCGTGGAGGTGATCTTTACCAGGTACTTAGAGGTATTGAGGCCGCTCAAAAAGCCGGACTGGAACCTGTAAAAATCAATTGTGTAGTACTTAAATCTTCAAATGAGGAAGATGCCAAGGAGGTCAAAGAATTTTGCAGAATGCATAGTCTTCAGGTAAGGTTTATCCATCAGATGAACCTTGAGACCGGAGAATTCTCTGTTGTGGAAGGCGGTAACGGCGGGAATTGCCATCAATGCAACAGACTAAGACTAACCGCGAACGGGATGGTTAAGCCGTGTCTTTTCGATGAACAGGAATTTTCTGTTCGTGAACTGGGTGCCGAAAAAGCATTCCTGAGGGCACTGAATGTCAAACCCTTGAATGGATGTTTTAATAGTACGGGAAGTTTTTATAATATTGGAGGATAATACTAAATTATGGAAAAATTAACACATACCGATCCGCAGGGAAAAGCCCGCATGGTTGATGTAGGTGATAAGCAAATCCAGCTTCGGATCGCCAAAGCATCGGGTCAGATAATGCTTTCTCAGCATACTTTGAATCTGATCTCACAAAATCTGCTTAAAAAAGGAGATGTCCTCACCGTGGCTGAAATAGCGGGAATCCAGGCTGCCAAACGGACCTCAGAACTCATACCTCTCTGCCATAACATCGTCTTAAATAAAATATCCGTGAAGGCAACACTTAATGAATCAGGCGTTTACATTAACAGCGAGGCAACATGTACCGGAACAACGGGTGTTGAAATGGAAGCCCTGACCGCTGTAAGTGTCGCTCTGCTAACAGTATATGATATGTGCAAAGCTGTGGACAAAACAATGGTCATTGGGGAGATAAAACTGATTGAAAAAATAAAAACCAACCTGCCTTAAAATGGAGAAAATAAAAATATTGTCGGTTAATATCTCCGAAAAAAAGGGAACAATTAAAGTACCTGTTGCTAAAATCATCCTGAATGATGAGGGCGTTAAAGGGGATGCTCATGCAGGCGCCTGGCATCGACAGGTCAGTCTTCTTGGTAAAGAGAGCTTTGATAAAACTGCAGCATCCGTAAGCCGGCCTCTTCTGTTCGGTGAATTTGCGGAAAATATCACTACTGAAGGATTTCTTCTCTACGAGATGAAGCCTTTCGATCGGCTGATATCCGGTGATCTTCACCTTGAAGTAACTCAGATCGGAAAGAAATGTCATGGCGATAATTGTACTATATTTCAGGAAACCGGCAGTTGTGTGATGCCTAAAGAGGGAATTTTCTGCCGGGTAATCACCGGCGGCGAACTCAAGGCAGGCGATACTTTCGAATATCATCCCCGAATCATCCGTATTCACATCATCACCCTCAGCGACAGAGCCAGCAAGGGTATTTACGAAGATAAGAGCGGACCACTTCTAAAAAAGCTCTCGGAATCATTCTTCTCAGGCATTGGAAGGCATTTCGAAATTGAAAATTCGGTAATTCCTGATGATGAGGCTCAATTAAAAACGCTTCTGAAGTTGTTAATTTCCAAAAAGACCGATATTATTTTCACAACAGGAGGAACTGGGATCGGTCCGCGTGACATCACCCCCGATGTCGTTAAAAAGGTACTTGACAAAGAAATACCAGGTATCATGGAGATGATCCGGGTGAAATACGGGATGCAATTCCCCAACGCCCTCATTAGCAGAAGCATTGCAGGTGTAGCAGGAAACACATTGATTTATGCGCTCCCCGGAAATCCAAAGGCTGTCAAAGAATATTCAGAGGAGATCTTTAAAACGGTGGAACACTCCTTCCGGATGCTCTACAATATTGATGAACACTGAGGGGGAGGTTAGGATTTAGGCTATTAGGATTTAGGCTATTAGGCTGTAGGCTGTTAGGCTGAAGGCTGTTAGGCTGAAGGCTGTTAGGCTGAAGGCTTTTAGGCTGAAGGCTTTTAGGCTGAAGGCTATTAGGCTGAAGGCTTTTAGGCTATTAGGCTGCAGGCTGTTAGGCTATTAGGCTGTTAGGCTGTAGACTGCTAGGCTGTAGGCTGTTAGGATATTAGGTGGCTAAAATATTTTTCTTATGATTGTGCCGCAGACATAAAATATGTTTTCAATTAGTATAAAAACAGATATGAACACTCCTAAAGTAACCGGAATCGTACTGGCAGGAGGCCGCAGTACCAGAATGGGGACTGATAAATCGCTGATGAAACTGAACGGAAAATCGCTCGTTGAGTATTCAATTGAAGCGTTATTGCCCATCTGCAGCAAGGTGGTGATTAGTTCCGGAAATCTGAGCTACGATTTCACTGGATGTGAGGTCTGGCCGGACGAATTACCGGTTCAAGCCCCTATCAATGGCATTTATTCGTGTCTCAAAAGATCAACTACAGAACTTAACATTATTTTATCGTGCGACATGCCGCTGATGAGTACTTCAATGCTCAGATATCTGCTCGAAAAATCGGCGGATTATACTATTACCGTACCAATCCATGAAAACGGTCAGATAGAACCGTTGTGCGGTATTTATAAAAAATCTTCTCTTGAGATTTTAAAAGAGTTTATCGACAGTCGTAATTACCGGTTGAATGAATGCATCAGGGCAGCATCCCATCAACTGATAGCAGTCGATTCGCAAATCCCCTGCTGCACTCCAAACATGTTTATAAACGTAAATACCCTTGCCGATTTCAATAACCTATTGTCGGATTGAGAAATTAAGGAATTATTTAGCCAAATTCGCTGATCCGCTCCAACCTGGCAATATCCAAAAGTTCGATTTTTTTGGAACTTATCTCAATAAGCCCATCATCCTTAAACTCTTTCATCATTCGGATGACACTCTCAGTTGACATGCCAGTCAAATCGCCCATATCGGCCCGAGTAAGTGGTAAATCAAATAAATTGGCTTTGAAAATACGATTCGCCAAACAAAGCAGGATATCGGCCAATCGTCCATGTAATTGCTTCTGAGTCAGCGAGAAAAACCGGCCATAGATCTGTGCAGTTTTTTCGTTCAGCAAACTAATGACATAATACGAGAATTCGGAATTCTGTTTTAATATTTGTTTGAAAATGTTAATGTCTATCATTCGAACCTTTGAATCGGTATAGGTGGAAACAGTGTAGGGCATTTTGTTGTTTCCTTCAAAAATAGAAGCCATACCCAGCAAATTATTTTTTGTGGCAAGCATCAAAATCAGGTTTTTATTCTTCTCTTCAAGATAAACTTTAACCAGACCCTCTTCCAGATAGTAAATGTGTGAGGCAAAAGCGCCTCGCTTACAAATCGTCTCCCCTTTTTTAAAGACCAGATTTACAGAATGTTTATCAATCAATATTTTCTCATCATCTGTCAGATAATTACACCAGCTCTGGTCAAAATCATAGGCAGCACATTGAGAAATTCCTTTTGTTTTATTTGTTTGGTTCATCCGATATCAGAATATTAAAATCGTCACAAAAATAAATGCAATAAGTCAGTTTTTTCCTGATCAAAATTAGCTTTTATCCTAATGCAAAGCAAGCCCTGAATTGAAGGCCATATTCTGCACAATAATAGCTTTGCAGTCAACTGTCATTTGAGGAAAGCTAAATTAGTCAACAACTTACTTTCTTGTCATTAATGCAAATTGATATTTTTTAACAAACTTATTTTCACTAAATTATGAAAAAAACTATTCAAAGAAGTGCCATCTTGGCCATGCTAATTTTGGTGTCCTTGCTTCATTCATGCAAGAAAGATCCACCACCAATCCCGGTTAATGCCTATACAACTCTAAAGGCGTATATGGTGGTAAACAGTCTGGATTTACCTGCAATGTTAACCGCATGGGTGGTTGACCCGAATGGAACGAGTGCAGCTGGTATTGTAGATGATGCTACCAGCACTGTTACAGGATATACAGTTTATGACCTGCGTTCAGCTGCCGATTTTGCAACAAACCACATTAAAAACGCAGTAAACGTGGTTCTAAAAGATGTGATCACTAAAACTGAAACGCTTGCACTTGCCAAAGATGCAAAAATCCTTGTAGTATGTTACACAGGACAAACTGCAGGACAAGCTGTTATGGCGTTGCGCTTACTCGGATGGAAAAGTGCACAGGTGTTAAAATGGGGTATGGCAGGTTGGAATGCAACCTATCAGGGACCATGGGTTAATAATTCTGGTTTTGTTACTCCTGCTCTTGGTGATTTGGCAGTAGGAAGTGCCAATTGGGCAACAACAGCCGCTCCCACAACTGGTTCTTTTTCTGAACCTAGTTTCACATCCACATCAGCCGATGGTGCATTTATTCTAAAAGAACGTGTTCAGGCAGTTCTTAATGCAGGCTTCTCAACAGCAGATGGAGCAACCGTTTTGGCTACGCCATCAGCATATACTATTGTAAATTACTGGTCAGCTGCTGATTACACTACTTTTGGACATTTTTCGGGAGCCTTTAATATTC
>JBAXOA010000049.1:0-27784 GCA_037133495.1 Mariniphaga sp.
GAATTAATAATTAAATTGGAAAGATTATCAAGCCTTTCGTGAAATTTTTTCTAATTTTGCTCGGTTATAATGCTATAGTTTATTTAATTATTGAAAATTTGCTTATGTCGGATTTTTCGGAAAGTATTGATTGTGCAGCTGTCGAGGCTGTTGTATTAAGTGATGACACGATTTATCCTCTGCCTGATCTCGCCTATTTAAATGAAATGGCTGGCGGTGATGAGTCGTTTATGAAAGAGATTATTTCGCTTTTTTTGGAAACTGCTCCGGCACTGATTTTGTTAATGAAACAGAGTGCTTTAGCTGGTGATATGGAAAAATTGCATTTTAGTGCACACAAACTCCTTCCACAGCTTACCTTTGTGGGAATATTGACTGCAATACCGGATATTCAACGGATTGAGTCTGGCAGCAGTAGTTTGGAAGAGATTCTTGATTGCATGGATAAAGCGATTGCAATAATTAATTTTAGTATTGAAGATCTGAAGAAAATGATCTGAAAGTTAGTTTAAAATCTATTTTAAATTATTATCACAGTTTTAATATGAAGATACTTGTTTGCGAGGATGACCTTATGATGATGAAAGCCCTTGAGCATAAGCTAAAAAGCGATGGATATGAGGTAGATCTGGCGATGGATGGAAGTCAGGCCGCTGAAAAAATCAATCAGATTGATTATGATTTAATCATGACTGATCTTTTGATGCCGTTTGTCGGTGGACTCGAGCTAATCAACAAAATCAGAAATGAGCTTCATTCAGCTGTTCCAATCATCGTACTCTCTACGCTTAGTAATGAAGATTCTATTATAGAAGCTTTTAAGCTAGGCGCTGATGACTATATTACCAAGCCTTTTAGCCCAAATGAGGTTTCTATACGCGTTAAAAGACTTTTGATTAAGCGATAATATTTTTGAGATGAACAGGTCAGACAAAGTCATAAGGATACTTTTTATTGTTCTTTTTTCCTTGTCCGGGTTGAGTCTTGCCGCGCAAAAAAAGAACATAAAGGATGCTGTTTCTCCTGATTCATTGCTGATTGTTGCAAAGAAATTTGCCTACACCGACCGAAAAGCAGAAGCCCGGAAGATCTGTTGCCGAATCTTGTCAATTGACAGTACTTATTGGGATGCAGCAGTGTTAATGGGAAGAACTTATGCCTGGGATGAAAAATATGATTCTGCCCGAATAGTACTTGACAAGATTATTCAGCAAAGGGGTGGTTACTACGATGCTGTTGATGCATTGATAGATGTTGCCAGTTTAAGTGATAATTATCCTGATGCCGTTAAATTCGCAGATTTAGGATTGTCCTGGCACCCCAACGACGGTAATTTTCTTTATAAGAAAGCGAAGGCGCTTAATAATTCCGGAAATTCTAAAAAAGCTTCGGTCCTGCTTCATCAGATCCTTGTTGCAGATTCGTCTAACAAAGATGCGACGAGTTTACTTCTAAGTATCAGGCAAAGCGGTTTAGTGAATAAATTAACTATCAATTACTGGACCTATGCTTTTAAGGATGACAGTCCATGGCAGTTTGGTTCCGTTGCAATTGGCAGAAAAACATCAAAGCTTGGAACCCTTACCTTACGTTACAACTATGCCCAAAGGTTTGGAAGTACCGGGCATCAGCTGGAAATAGATGCCTATCCGACTATTGCAAAAGGAATTTATATGTATTGCAGTACTGCAATTTCAAACAAAAAAAACTTTCCGTACTCGCGGTTTTCAATCGAGCCTTATACGAAACTGCCCGCTAGTTTCGAAATGTCACTGGGATTTAGATATCTTAACTTTGATGACAGCCGTTTTGTCGTTTTCGATGCAAGTAAAGTGATGATTTATACCGGATCAATTGGCAAATATTACGGCGATTACTGGTTCTCCTTTAGACCATATCTGACCCCGGGAAAGGATGGCTGGTCAAAGTCCGTTAACTTAATAGCCAGACGTTATCTGAGCGATGCTGACAGCTATTTTTCATTGATTCTAGGGACTGGATTATCGCCTGACGAACAACAATATGCGTATAATCCATCGCTTTCATATCTAAAATCCAGTAAAATAGCCCTTGAATACCAACAAAAAATAGGCTCCGGATTTTTCTTAGACTGCGGAACAGGTTTTGCCCGCGAAGAGATAAGTGCCGGTACAAAACGTAATCGATTCACACTTGATGTCGGAGTAAGCTTTTTATTCTGATTCCGATCATTGCTGTTTTAATGTGTAGAGATAAAATATGAGGTATTCTGTGATTATATTATTGACAATGATTATGTTATCGGTGCAATGCTATGACTCTGTCGGGCAGGATTCAGTCAATGTTAGTCATCGTAAGGTTCATCGTAAGATTGCCCGAAAGGTTCATCACAGAGTTCATCCTCCCCAATCCCGCGTTTCTAAAGCTAACAAATCAGCCTATTATCTGAAGCCTACTAAGATTGATTCGTCTTCTGGTTTAACCCAAAAGAAATTTATGCCGATTTATTCTGAATTGGATAATATTGATCGAAAGACCCCGGTGCAATCAAAATCACTTTTTTCTTTTGAGAAATTAAACTTCTTTTTCTGGATCATTCTGGCATTGAACCTGTTTTTTTTAATCTCTTTGGGTATTTTATTCATTGTGTTGCTAATCAGGCGTTCACTCGATGGATATTTCCGGTTTAAAAAAAGCAAATGTCTGGATCGGTATCGTGATTTTATTACCGGATGGCTTTATGACGAGCAGACCGGGCATTTACCTGAAACTTTAATGAATGAATTTAAAGATAAAGTTTATCGTGAGGTTTTCACTACTGAATTACTCTCCCTTCATACCAACTTAACCGGTGAAAGTGCTGCAAAGCTGGTGGAATTATACCATTTGGCGGGGTTAAAAGCCTATTCGATAAAAAAGGCCTGTCATCCATTGATGCATTTAAAAGCAAAAGGATTCAGAGAACTGGCTCAAATGGAGATCAAGGAAGGGAATGCTATTATCTCAAAATATTTGAATTCACGGAATACAATACTTTGCGTTGAGGCTCAATTAGCATGGATTCAGCTAAATCCCGATAATCCGCTTAGTTTTTACGATGATCCAAATGCTCAGCTTACAGAATGGGGTCAGCTAAATTCACTTATAGCCCTTAAAAAGATAGAGAAAATTCAGAACTTTGGCCGATGGATCAGCAGTCCTAACAAAAGTGTTGCGATCGTGGCACTTAAAATGTCAGGAATTTATAAACAATTTGAGCATATTAATTTAGTTGCCAAACGTCTTGACGACCCGGACGGCGAAATCAGACACGAGGCGATTATCACCCTTGGGAAAATGGCGATACCTTCGCAAAGTCAGACCCTGCAGCAATTATTCCCAAAGGAGGAGCTGGCGAATAAAACAGAGATTATTCGTTCATTAACGATGATGTCAGATACATTTACTATTCCCTTTTTTGTGGATGTACTGCTTAACGAGAAATCGGTTAATCTTAGGATTCTTTCGGCCAAAGGATTGGTTTCGCTCGATCCTGCCGGTACAAACAGGCTTGATTCTTTGTTTTTAGAAGCCGATCCGGAATTAAAAAAGATTATTATTCATGCAAAAGACGATAGAATCTGATGTTCGAAATTATTAGAATACTGAATTATCTGATTGAGAATGGAATATTTGTTTACTCCATTGCAATTTTCTTGTCCTACCTTGCTATGGCAATCATTTCAGGATTAGAGATGAGCAGATATATGCGAAAAAATAGTTTTGTGGACTATTCCAAAATAATTTCCTCGCCCTATGCTCCGGCGGTTACAATATTGGCTCCCGCCTATAATGAAGGTAATACCATCGTTGAAAATATTCGGTCGATGTTGTCAATATATTATAGTGATTTTGAAGTTGTTATCATTAATGACGGTAGTGATGATGATTCGCTTGAAAAGATAATAGCCTATTATCAGCTCGAAAAAGTACATTACGTGATTAATGAAGTGCTTCCCACCAAACCTGTTCGCGGAGTTTATAAATCGATAAATAAAGCATACAGTAAGCTAATTGTAATCGATAAAGAAAACGGAGGTAAAGCCGACTCATTGAATGCAGGAATTAATATAAGCAATAAAAAATACATTGCCTGCATTGATGTCGACTGTATCCTTGAACAGGATGCATTGCTTAAAATGATAAAACCTTTTCTTGAACAAAGTCAAAGTCGGGTAATTGCTGCGGGTGGTGTGATCCGAATTGCAAACTCCTGCAAAATACATGACGGAAAAATGGTGGAGATCAATTTCCCGTCAAATTTATTAGCCCGCTTTCAGGTTCTCGAATATACCAGGTCTTTTTTGTTAACCCGGATGGCATGGAGTCGTCTCAATGGATTACTTTTAATCTCGGGAGCATTCGGAATGTTCGATCGCGAAATCGTTATTAAAGCCGGTGGTTACGATATCAGTACCGTAGGGGAAGATATGGAGCTTGTTGTCCGAATGAGACGTTATATGCGTGAACATAAGCTGGCTTACAAGGTTATTTATATTCCTGATCCACTTTGCTGGACTGAAGTTCCTGAGGATTTGAGAGTATTGGCACGCCAACGAAGTCGCTGGATGCGTGGCACTATGGAGACATTACTCAAGCATAAAACCCTGTTTTTTAATTTTGATTATGGAAATTTAGGGTTGTTGGGCCATCCTTATTGGTTCTTTTTTGAATGGCTGGCACCAATAGTTGAGTTTCTTGGGATTTTATACATGATCCTTATTATCATTATGGGTAATCCAAACTGGCATTTTTTTACTCTTTTAGTTGGATTCGCTTACCTTTTTGCAGTCACTTACTCAGTTTGGGCAATAATTTTCGAGGAATTTACTTTTGCCCGTTACAGGCGAAAGCGCGATATCGCAAGACTTATTTTGATCTCCCTTGTTGAGCCATTACTCTTTCATCCTCTTAATATTTATTTTGCGCTCAGAGGTAATTTCCATTTCTTTATTGGAAATGTTTCCTGGGGAAAAATGGATAGAAAAGGATTTTTTACTTCAAAGAAGGTGAAACATTAATATACAAATCGACTGAATAAAATGAAAGTCATTAGCCGAAGAAAAATACAGAAAGACAATTTGTTATCCGGCATCAAAAGATATTTGATGTTAAATGCGGTATTTTTTATTTTGTTGTTTCTGGTTCGGATTTATGAACTGTTTTATCTGAAACATACCCTTACACTGCCTGAGGATTATCTGTTACTTGAGATTTTTGGTATTGGACACGATATTTTAATGATTCTCAACCTCGCAGCCTGGCTTTTAGTTCCATTCTGCGTGTTATATCTTTTCTATAGGCCTTTTGCTAATTTTATTTTTGGGATATTGATCATCTTATTTATTCTCACGGAAATATCTTTAATACAATATTTGGGAATCACTTCACTTCTGCTTGGAACCGACTTATTCGGATATTCTTTTGATGAGGTTATTAAGATTGCATCGGCAGGGGGTGGTCTGTCAGCCTCTTCTTTGCTTCTGGCTGGAATTTGCCTGGTGCCCATGATCGCTTTACTGAATTTTTCGAAACAGGTAAAGATTTATGGAATTGTTGCATTGGCGTTTATTGTATTATGCATTGATTCATTGGCGTTTAAACGATATGTAAAGCCTGATGCAAAAAAGTACAATTCCGAACTTGCGTATAACCTCGTGGTAAACAAGGCATACCATATCTTTTCCGCAACTTCTTTAATTTTCTATCCTGACAGGGCTACTGAGGCTTCGCTTTTCCCGTATTTCTACACCGGATTTTCTACACCCCGAAAATCATTCGATTATGTCAGCAATGAATATCCTTTTTTAAGAAAAGATGATACTCCCGATGTGCTTGGAAAGCATTTTAAAACCGGCAGAGACAAACCTAATCTTGTTTTCATAATCGTTGAAAGTCTTGGGCGGGCTTACAGCGGCGATGGGGCATACCTCAAGAGCTTTACCCCATTTCTGGATTCACTGGAAACCAAAA
Source organism: Mariniphaga sp. (assembly GCA_037133495.1). GTDB lineage: Bacteria > Bacteroidota > Bacteroidia > Bacteroidales > Prolixibacteraceae > JAAFHB01. The sequence goes on from JBAXOA010000049.1 coordinate 5,992, forward strand.
GTCTTTATTGGGAAAATGTTATCAGCACAGCCGGCAGAACTTTTGAAGTATTGCCGTCAATTTTTGGTTCAATGCCCTTCGGAAAGAGCGGATTTGCCGAATTGGGTGCTAAAATGCCGGATGGAATGTCGTTGATCAGTCTTTTAAAAGAACGGGGTTACGAATCGCGTTTTTTTTATGGTGGTGATGCTGCTTTCGATAATATGAAAATGTTTCTTAAAAAGCAATCTCTTGATTTTGTGATTGATGAAAAGGATTTTGGTCCGGAATATAAAAAAATGCCTGCCAATTCGGGGAATTTCACCTGGGGATACGGAGAAAAAGATATTTTTAAAAAAGGATTTGAAATATTGTCTAAACCCGTTTCTCACCCTCGGTTAGATATATATCTTACACTTGCAATGCACGATCCATACCGCATTCCCGATCAGCAATATTATAATAATAAAGTGGAGGAGCGATTCAATACTTTAAATTTTAATGCTGCTAAAAAAGACGAATACCGCAAGTATTTGCCAAATTATGCTTCAATCCTTTATTTTGATGATGCCCTTCGCAACTTCTTTCAGGAATATAAAAAACGCAGCGATTTTGGAAATACGATATTCTTTATTACTGGCGACCACCGAATGTCGTCACCTCCGATCTCTACGCAAATCGACCGTTTTCATGTTCCTTTGATTATCTATTCACCAATGGTAAAATTGCCTGCTAAATTTTCTTCTGTTGTTTCGCATCTCGATTTTACGCCATCGGTGGTTGCTTTCCTGAAGAATAATTACAAAATGCACTTCCCTACTTTCGTACCCTGGCTAGGTCAAGGTTTAGACAGCACAACCTCGTTCAGAAGCATGCTGTCTGTTCCATTTATCAGAACCAAAAATGAAATAATAGACTATATCGATCAGGATTATTTTATTGTAAATGATCAGCTTTTCAAAGTATCCGGGAATTTACAGCTTGATAAGATAACCGATGAAAAGAAGCTGAATGAAATTCACCTAAGATTCGAGAAATTTAAAACGGACAATCTTAAAGCCTGTTTAACAAATACCTTGATCCCGGACAGTCTCAAATTCAAATCGCGACCGTGATCAGCGATTTCCTGTCATTTTTTGAAGTAATCATCAAGAATTTTTGAGGTCAACGGCAGGTAATATCTCCAAAAGAAAGGGGTGCGGTCACTTAAATCGTTCTCGTTTTGGATGAACATCTTGAAGTATTCGATGCCAATTATTCTTTTATAGGTATTTCCAATCGGAGAATCGGCATAGTCTCCACAAAAATAGTAGTAAGGCGAATCCTTAATATTCTCAAATACTGCCGGAAATATTTTTGGAATATTGTGATGGTGCAAAATGGAATCGCCTTTTTCATTAGGAAATACCTCGAAATAAGAGATAACCCGGTTGGCTGTATCAGTACTTAACGTGATATCAAACCAATAGGGATAAATGATCTCTTTCGGGACTGAGAACTTTTTAACGCCATAATTAAAACTCTTGACAACAGGAACTTCCTTTCTTAGATTAGTCTCCTTTTCCAAGATCGCAATCGTTTCATTGGTATGAATAAATACAATTCCGGGTTTGGTGAAAGGCCATTTATTTTGATGCTGTTCTCGATAAAGTCGCACCACCCATTTGGGTAATTCGGGATTTATAATGGTATCGAGCTGTTCAAAATAGCGACCCGTCCACCCGCTCCATTTTAGACCAAAAAGTTGCTCGGCCTGAGTTCTCTCGTCAACTGCAGTCGGAGTTGCAAAAAGGTTAAATTCGGCAATGATTAATTTCTTTTTCTCCTTCATTTTTTTTAAAAACAGCACATCCTTTTTATCAAGCCCTCCATAAACTTTTTCGGAGTGTTCCGCCAAATCTTTTTGCCTGTACCATTCGTTGTAGTATATTCCGTAAGTGTCTGTAAAATAAGTCATTTCCGCCTTGTTGCTTAGGCTGTCAATTTGTTTTTCGGATAATCCGGAGAGGTCATTAATTATGAATTTATTATTTTGAAGCGGGAAAAATCCAAGGTAATCGTGCTCTTGAGAGTAAAAATTATTATCCGGTTTGGTATATTTCCGATGAGCCAACACCCAGTCGAAGGTACTGTGTTCAAGTCCATAGCTTGTCAACACAGTCTTGTCCATAATCAGTATATTAGTCTTGCGCGATGGTTTAACAACCCATAATAACCAAAGTATCAAAGGAAGCAGAATAAATCCGAACAGGAGAATATTAACTATATTTTTTCTCATTTATTGATCCAAATTTCCGTGTTGATATAAAAAGCATTTTTTGCTGTTTGCTTTGACAATAAGCAATAATAGTGAAAAATAGCTTACAAACCTAAGGAGCCGGATAGTTTTGGCTTGAATGTGATTCGACTAAACATGATGCACCAAAATAAATCCACTGCTATGAATATTGCGAATTTCTATTTCCGGATCATCTTTCAGGTATTTTCTCAGCTTCGTGATATACACATCCATGCTGCGCGTGGTAAAATAACCATCATCGCCCCATATTCTTTTGAGTGCAACCTCGCGGAGAAGCAATTCGTTTTTATGTTCACAAAGTAGTTTTAACAGTGCCGATTCTTTTGGGCTTAGTAACTGCTTTAAGTCTCCGATTTTTATTTCTCGTAAGTTGGGGTCAAAAATATAATTGCCAATTTGAATTCGCTGATCCTCATTGTTTGGTCGTTTTCCTGATCTTCTCAATGCAACTGAAATCTTACAACGCAACACTTCCGAATCAAAAGGTTTAATGATATAATCATCAGCACCAATGTGGTAGCCTGTAATAATATCTTCTTTTAGTGATTTCGCTGTCAGGTAAATGATAGGGATAAGCGAATCAATTGTTCTGATATCCCGTCCAATTGAAAAGCCATCAATGTGAGGAAGCATTACATCAAGAAGACACAGGTCGAATTTTCCGTTTTTAAATTCCTCAAACGCATATTTCCCGTCATCTATCCAGGTAACAGCAAAACTGCATATTTCCAGATAAGATTTTAAAACGGCTCCGAAGCTGAGATCGTCTTCAACGAAAAAAATGGACTCTTTTGCGTTTATCATTTGTTAGTTAATAAGAAATGGAAAAAACACATCAAAGCGGCTGCCTTTGTCAGGATTGCTATATACTTTAATGCTTCCGTGATTGGCTTCTATAATAGCTTTGACATAACTTAAACCCAGGCCAAATCCTTTGACGGTATGAATGTTCCCTGATGAAAGCCGGTAAAATTTATCGAAAATTTTGGTCTGAACAGCTTTACTCATTCCGATTCCATGATCTTCAACCGAAAGGATCAACCCTTTGGGGATATTGGTTGTCGTTACAGTGATAAAAGGTGATTCAGGTGAATATTTGTTGGCATTGTCCAGCAGATTGTAAACGAGATTTGTAAAATGGATTGGATCGGTAGTGACAACAGGATTCGAGGCTTCGAGCTTGGTAATCAATTGCCCCCCTTTCTTCCCAACCTGAAGCATTATCCCCTGTATCGCTTCCCCAATCAAATCATGGACATTAACTGCCTGGAAATTAAAATCGAATTCTTTCCTGTCCAGCCTCGCAATTTGCAGAATTCGTTCGACCTGGTCGTTCATCCTAACATTTTCTTTTTGGATCATCCCGGCAAAAAACCGAATCTTCTCCTCATCTTTAATCACCTTGTTATTTAAAATTGAGTCGGATGCGATCGAAATGGTTGCAATCGGGGTTTTAAATTCATGCGTCATATTGTTAATGAAATCTGACTTCATTTCGGATATTTTTTTCTGCCTGATGATTAAAAATATACTCAGCGAAAAGGTGAGAAAGATGATAAGTGTAAACACTGCTGAAAGTCCGAGCAGCCATGTCGTTCCTTGTCCTGTAAATTGATTGCGCTCTGGAAAAGAAACCGCCAGCACCAGATTTTTTCTGAAAATATCGTTTGGGAAAAGGTTGACACGGTACCATCCGCGTGGATCTTTCATCCGAATAGGTTCCGGTCCATCGCCCGCCGCTGATTGAATGGTATCCTTAAAATCGATTGGAATCGCTTTATCTGCGAACTCTTCCTTCAGGAGTTTTCGCAATATTTCCTGGTCGATGCGACGCCCTATATTCCATCCTTTATATTCAACTTCTATTGCTTTGGTTAAGTTCTCTAATTGTTTTAATTTCTTACCCGCTTTCACCCTCATATCCGGAAGATCGATGAAGGCAACTGAATCGTTTAGGATCACTATTGAATCTTTGGAGCTCTTATGTCTTAATTTTGAGTTTTTTATGGCCGTTTGAACGGAATGATCCGTGTCATTTCCGGATATTGATCTTGACGTGATTACTGTTGTCCTCCCATCGAGACTGTCTTTTCTGATGATTACATTGATGTTTTCGTACTCAGGAAAGGGCGGAGGGGGTGGTGGTGGCGGATAACGCAGCGTATCAACCTGAACAGAGTAGTCAGCAGCGCCAATATTCCGGATTATTTTAAGGTCATGTTTTGTTTCCAGACGCCGCACCGCTTTATTCATTGCTTCAACTACCGACCGATCGAAAAGTTCATGACTTACTTTTACAGAATTATTGAACCAATACACTTGCACCGCAATGATTCCCAATAGCGAAACTCCCATTAAGAGGATTAATCCGGTTATAATACGTTTGTTCATAATTCAAAATTAATCAATAATTGGTTCGTGTTTTCAACTTTAACTTTCCCTTAACACTTTTTTACAAGGCCTTAACCATATTCAGAAAGAAAAGTCTCTACCTTTGAGTCATAATTATGATTGATGTTAGTTTACTTTAAAAAAATCATTGAAATGAAACAACCGTTTAATTTTCGAAATGAGATTGCACTCACTGCTTTTTGTGCCGGATTGTGGCTGACTTCCAGTGCATTTACGATTGGGCCTGCAGATGCCGTCCGGTTAGTCGATAATGCACCTCAGAAAAAGGTTCAAAGGATGAAAGTTTTTATCACCAAGGATGATGGAAAAGCGACAATAATAGACACGACTTTTAATCTGCCCGATGAGAAAATTGCGCAGGATAAGGCAGATTCTATTATTCGGAATTTGGATATTGACAAGGTTGGACCGAAGAGCAAGGTGTTCATTTTCAGAGATGGGAAAGGGATGAAATCATTCGTAAAAGCTGACAAAAACATGCCTGGGGATGAACAGCTGGAGGTGATCGTCCAAGATTCAGATTCAGACAATGTTATTCCGGCAAGAAAAATGATGCGGATTAGAGGAGTAAGAAGCGAAGCGCTTTGCAATGATGAATTTCTCCCGCCACCACCACCAATGCCTCCTATGGGTATGAGCCACTCCAGGTTTCACCAGGGAGGTGATTCCTATGCCTTTGATACAAAAGATGAATCGGTGATCTCTTATGAGAAAAAAGATATGGGTGATGGAACGGAAAAAATTACAATTATCCGTAAAAAACGGGATGCTCCTCATGCTCCCAAAGAAGTTAAAGTTAAGGCAGTTGTTTCGGTGGACTCAAAGAAATAGCGCGCATTCCGTTAAAAACCTCTGTAAACAAAAGGACATAAAAAAAGGTGGAGTAATCCACCTTTTTTTATTGAATGCAATTGCCATTTATACCGGCATATCAGGTAATGACCATGGCGCACGGTAAGTGTGCTTAATCAGTTCAGCAGCATACGCCTTAGCATTAACCGGATCGGTAAATGTTTTGTTGAATGTTGGATGACCGTCATGGATTTCAAATCTATCTTCAAGAACTGTTTTAATTGTTTCTGTGTCGTTCAGATTGGTGAACTCCATCTTTGGTCCGTCCCAGATCAATCCTTTGTTTAATGTTTGAAGACGAACAGCTAAAACGCCCATTACAACCATTTCGTTAAATGGTCCTGATTCGCTGAAATCAGAAGCTGTTTTTACCCGGGATGCAGGAGATTCTTTCGCAGCACGAACCCAATCCATTTCGTGTGACAATTCAATACGACGACGGAATTTAGGCGCCTCAGGTTTGCGACCCGACAATAACCATGGATTCACTCCGTAACAACCGCATATCAGTTTGTCTTTTGTTCCGTGGAAAATAACGCCACCGCCAGAATCATTTGGATTTCTGCCAGCTGGCCAGCCATCAGGAAGCATTGGTTTGATTCCTCCGTCATACCAGAAAACTTCAACTTGCGGAAGTTTAACTTTCATGTCTTTAGGTTTGACCCTTTCAGGGAAAGTCAGACAAACGGCCTGTGCTGTTGGAGCACTGTCAACCATTAGCATCGTTGAATTTCCTTGTGCTTTAACAGGATAGCCTAGTCTCAGACCGGCAAATACCGGATGTAAAATGTGGCAGGCCATATCCCCTAAAGCGCCGGTTCCAAAATCCCACCATCCTCGCCAGTTCCATGGATGATATAGTTCGCTGTACATTCTTTTTTTGGCAGGACCAATAAATAAATCCCAATCCAATGTTTCAGGAACCCACTGACCGTTTTTAGGTGTGTTTTGTCCTTGAGGCCAGATAGGACGATCTGTAAATGCCTCAACTTTAGTTACTTCTCCAATTTCGCCGTTGGCAATCCATTCGCAGGTCAGGTTCACACCTTCCTGAGAAGAGCCTTGGTTACCCATTTGAGTGGCAACATTATATTTCGCTGCCAGTTTTGTAAGTAATCGTGATTCGTAAACTGTGTGAGTAAGTGGTTTCTGACAATAAACATGTTTTCCCAAAGTGAGCGCATGTGATGCAATTATAGCATGCGTATGGTCAGCGGTAGCGATCAAAACCCCATCAATTGATTTTCCAAGTTCATCGTACATCACTCTCCAGTCTTTGTACTTTTTCGCACCTGGGAATTCTTGAAAAGTCTTATCGGCATACTTCCAGTCAACATCGCATAGTCCGACGATGTTCTCCGATTTTAGATTTTTTAGATTTCCATGACCCATACCGCCAATCCCGACTCCGGCGATATTCAGCTTGTCGCTGGGAGCACGGTGCCCCAGCCCTGCAATTGTGTTAGAGGGAACAATAGCGATAGCCGCAGCCGCCGCAGCACCGGTTCCCAAAAATCCCCTTCTTGAAACTTTGTTGTTTTCTTTCATGATGATGAATTAATCTTATAAAGTTTGATGGTTTGAATTTGACGGATAAAGATATTTTTTCTTGATGAAAACAACAAGTTTTGAACTATTTTATTCTGTTTTAATTTCAAAATTTCTGTTTTTAATCGATTTAGCTTTCAATTATTTGAAATATAGATGATTAATTCGGGGAAATATATTTCTAAAATTGTGTTCCATATTAATCTGATTTGAAAAGGAAATTGATAAAAGTTTATTTTTCTATTTAAAAAAGTATTTACTTTTGCATTATGAACATAAAAATGTTAAATTATTTTTCTGCAGCGATGCGGAGCATTATTATTCTTCTCGGTCTGGTATTGCTCATTACTCTCAACCGGTGTAAAAAGGAGTCGCCAACAATAACTCCTGCAGTAACTGATGTTAAATTTTTGGGACATAAAGGAGGGGGCAATAGTCTAATAAATGGAATACACATCGAAAATACACTTCTTTCTGTTCAGGACGGACTTAAAACCTTGGGTGGTGCCGAAGTCGATATTCAAATGAGCCTCGATGGTACAATCTGGATGTTTCATAATACCGACGTTGGAGCATCGACTTGCAGGAGCAATTATCATCACAGTATAGTTCTGCTTAAAGACGCTGAAATTTCGCAGCTACAGATTTGTTGCAACAATGTCCAGGACCGTATCTATAAGCTGCAAGAACTGATATCTGTTTGGAATGCCAATTCAACAGGATTTATACTCTCCATGCATCTTAAACTGGATTTTCCTTCTGATACGCTTAATAATCAATTAATAGGAGGGGAGGCGGCTTACCTTTCAAAATTTGCAAATAGTCTGGCTAAGATCTTTCCGACAGTGAAACATCCTGATCAGCTCATTATAGAGGTATATGATGCGACATTTTGCGGCATTGTCCATTCCACAATTCCCGGGATAAAGGTTTGTCTGATTAAGGAAGTAACTTTTCAGCAACAAATACATGATGCCCTTGCACTGGGTTACGACGGAGTGAGTTGTACATTTGATGAACCAACTTTAACCGTCAGTGAAGTTAAAAGAGCGCGGGATAGCGGGCTATTTGTTGAATTGTGGACACCTGATATCAAATCAGACCTAATAAGTGCCTTAAACCTGCAGCCGAATTATATTCAGACAAATAATCTGGACGCATTGAATTTGCTTAATGTTAAAGCCAGATAACTATTATCTTGTTGATAAATAGATTCTTACAGGCAAGTGGTCACTTATCCCTCCATGATAGGTCGGACCCATATAAGTTCTGAAAGGTTTTTTCCCAAGATAAGTCGGATCAGGTTCCAGAAGAAAATCAAAATTGCAAATGCCACCTAGCCGGGGATTAATATGCAAGTTATTGCTGTTTAGTAAATTGCGAGAGCAGATGATCTGATCGAATACTTCCCACTGTCCGCCATTTCTGATAGTTCCTTCTGCACGTGCTGTCCAGAGAACAGATAAATTAATTAAAGATAAAGAATCGTCACTTCCGGGGTAGGGCAGGGCTTTAAGTATTGAAGTAAAACATTTCTCATTAGCTGTCGCATTAAAATCTCCCATAACTACAACATTGGCAGTAACCTCTCTGCCAAACAATTCATCAATGCTTCCCCTTAATATCCTTGCAGCAGATGCACGTTTCTCAATCGTTTCTACATACCCGCCACTTCTTGAAGGCCAGTGGTTAACAAAGAAATGTATTTGTTCCTTTTCCAGCCCGGCTGTAAAATGAAGAATGTCGCGGGATTTTAAACCTTCTTTTCCTTTGTCTGAAATTGAAATAAACTCAAAATCAACAGGTTTCAGCCTGTCTTTTCGGTAAATCAAGGCAACATCAATACCGCGAAGATCAGGTGATTCCTTATGAATAATTCCGTAGGGAACTTTATTTAATGGGGTTTTGCTGATGAGCTGCTCAATTACCCAAAGATTTTCAACTTCAGCAAGACCTATAATATCAGGAAATTGACCTTCGCCGGCAGTAATTAAGGCTTTGTAAATCATTCGGATCTTATCCTCAAAACGTTTTTTAGTCCAGTGCTTTACGTTACGAGGAGTAAATTCTTCATCCAAAGTTTCCGGATCATCCCATGTATCGAATAGATTTTCAACGTTGTAAAAAACGACACTGTATTTATTCTGCGCAGTTCCCCTCAATTCTGTTAGGATCACAATCGACGCCAATAAAATAAACAACCCCAGACTCCGTTTTATACCAACCATCAATTCCGAATATTAGTAATCAGTCATAAAAATCATTGCCTAGTCGCCTGAAGGACAAAATTATTAATTGACAGTTGATCAGGATCACATGTATTCCATGCCAAAAAATAAACAAACAAGCATTTCCATACTTTTAGTCATCTCCTCTTTTGAGGCACTTTCCTTCATGAAAAAAGGATACCATTTAAGATTACCCTCGCTCTTTGGCGCATGCGATGCATTGCTATAATCATCTCCGGCAGGGATACCATTTAAGAGTGCCGGATTCGTTTTCATTTTGGTCCGAATGATCTCTGGATTGCAATTATGCAATATCATGATAGCAAGTGTTTGATTATCCGATTTAATTTCCAATAATCCATCAGATTCATTATATTCTGCAGTAAACAACTTGCTTTCAAGGGTAGCTTTAATCCGGTGAATGACAACATTTTCAAATGAGTTCACTGCAGAAACACTACTTGCAAGACGCAGCTTCTCTTTCCTTTCATCTGGACTTAACATTTTGGATAATTTTTCATATACAAAACTACCCGCAAGGGTTGAATCATTAAATAATTGGCCAACTAAAGCTCCTGAAATCTTGCTCCGGACCTCATCTGAATTTGTTGATGAGGTTATTTCATTGATCCAATCAAGTTGAATCAGCAATTGGGTTCCTCCTGAAAATTTTATGACACCTCTTTTTCTCTCCTTTTCTTTTACCGTATAGTTTGTTCCTATTCCGGTCGCATCAGTAAACAACTTTGCAAGCCCAGGCTTCAAGGAGAGGCCGCCCATAGAGAAATCAATTTTATTCGAGTACTTAAACTTCAAGATGGTATCTTTTTCATTTACCAGAAGGGACGAAATATTGCCTGCACTTAACCATGGGCCATTTGTTTTCAAGAGGTAGCGCGCAGATTTAGATAACCTTAAACTAATATCCGTTTCTTTCTCCTGTATGCTGGGGCCAACTGTGATTATTCCTGTCTTATCACTTTCCGGGGATACGGCTTCCAGAATTAAAGCTGAGAGTATTTTTGTAAACTCTTGGGGTGACAACCAATGTTGGGAAGCCATAATATCGTAGGCATATTCGAGTTCATGCATTGCTTCTTTTTCATAAATAATCTTCCCTTCTTTTCGGACAACAATTCTTACCGACCAGGAAAGAGCATAGCCGGTTACTGCCCTGGAGAGCAATGAAAAGACATCGATGTTGTAATCGGCAGGTAATGAGGGTTCTGAGGAGATATTTTTTGGTTTGCCAAAACCTGTAATGTTGCGATAATCTACCTTATCGGGAAAGGAAACATTGCTAACCTTAAATTTCAACAGAATAATTTTCTTAAAGTGCCCGTTAATTGAATCACGAACCTCCGGAATCAGAAAATAATTGGGGAATTGCGATTCGTTCAGCCAGCGAATAGTATGCTTAAAAGTGACTACCCTGGCGTCTTGAGCAAAAGTGCAATTGAAGAAAGGTATTAATGAAAAACCCAATAGAAACGGATAGAAAATACTTATTCCAACTTTATTTTTCATATTGATTAGGTTTTTGGCCGGAAATGTAAAAACCTGTCAACCTGTTATAAACTAACTTTTTTCGTCTAATTCAAAAACGCAAAACATTGAACAGTTGAATAAATATACAAAATAAATTTGGATAACTGCAGGTTTTCAGAGAGATTAAAATTAAGAAAAAATCTTAAACAGGAGGGAAGATGGAGATGCCTGAGATCTATTGGGAAAATATCAAATTTAGGGTTGTTGCGAAAAAATTCCAGGATCAGTTCTTTTTTTCAATTCGTTCAAACGCTCCTAAATCAGGGCCGTTATCGCTGATTCTACTGTCATTTTTCAAATCAGTAGGATATAATTTCGCGTAACTAGCTCTGCCATAGTCTTTAATCGAAGATAAGGTGTCTAATTCAAAATTGCCTTTATAAGGACTTTTAAATCGTGGACTCACATTCCGAATGATCTCGACATAGCGGCTGGGATCCGTAATTTTAAAAGAATCAGTAATTTGAATAAGGCTTCGATCAAACAAATAGTTTGACTCCCCTTTTTTGTCCATTGAAACCAGCAATTCATTTGCACGATTTCCTGCAATAACACAATTCCCAAAAATGGCCTGTTTCATATCACCAACATACTTTACACCGCTTTTTGCATCAACCAGATAATTTGAGACTACAAGCGTCTCAGTGGACCGCATCCCAGAGTAAGCATTGGTGTAATAATTTGCAAAAGTTGTGTGATAGAATTGATAATCTCCTCCAAGCAAAAGTGCTGTATTATAGTATCTTACATTAGAGATCACGCAGTTGTAAGCCAGTATTTTTGATTTCATAGCCCATATTCCAGACCAGCTCATATTTTCAATTCGCGTATTTGAAAGCTCCACAGAGGCGTAACCGCTGTGTTCAATTGTTCCTACCTGCAAACCTATATTGGCATTTTTTATTTTTGCAAAATTGATTTTATTATTATGACTTCCAGAATAAAGAATGAGTCCATTCCATTGATCCGGGATTTCATTAAATGACGGCTCCATGCGATCGCCTTTGAATTCAACCGGTTCTTCAAATGTTCCATTTACTTTTAACGTTCCCTTCACCTTTAATCCGGCATTTTTATGAAAATACACCATAGTTCCGGGCTCGATGGTCAGGATTTGTTGAGAGTCAACAAGAGCTTCGTTATAAACCAGATACGGGCGGTCTTTATTCCAGGTGGAAGTTTTTATAATATCGGATTTAATAAGTATAAAATCTTGACCCCATGCCATCAGCTGTACTTTCTGCTCAATATTATTAACACGGAAAATAATTGAATCTTCGGTGATTAAAGGTGCGCTCTTTCCCGTTTTTCCAAGTGTGGCCTCAATAAAAATAAATATACTGTCATGAGCGGGAATCTGAACATTATAAGTTTCGTTTGTTACTTCACCATTTACATTCAAACGAAAACCACTTTGATTTCTTCCTGCCAGTCTGACAGACGAGACAATCACATTTTCATTTGTCCGGTTGATAACACGCAAATTTTTGGTTGGTGATCCAATGGAGGTGAATAAGGTATCAAAAGTAATCGTGTCAGACGAAAAATGAAGTATCGCATCTGAAGATGAGCTTATTTTTTCCTTTTCACAAGCGTAAAAAAGAGAAATTACTCCTAAAATGAACAGCAAGTTAATAATATACCTCATTGTTAGTTGATTACATCTTTTTCAAAAATCAAAAAACCTAACAACTCAAAGGTAGTATTAATTTGTAAAAACCGTTAACTTTTTTTAACTATAATCGCGTTTTTTTTTGGATAATTAATAATCCTAGAAAAGTTATTCCACCGTTCAATATAATTAATTCAAATCCAATCTGATATCCATTCAATAGTTGCTCTGAAAAAGCAGCGAAAATCCATGCAATAAACGGTGAGCAAATGGTTACCAGCGGCACCCAACTGTCTTTTACCTGTTTCTTTGTAAGTAATCCGAATGCAAAAAGACCGAGTAAGGGTCCATAAGTGTAACCGGCTGCCTTGAAAACGGCAATTACTACGCTTTGATCGTTGATAATCCTAAAGATCATGATAACCAAAAATAACAATAGCGAAAACCCAATATGAGTACGACGTAACAGCTTTTGTTTCAGGTTTTGAGCACGTTTATTTATATCCAGAAAATCAACACAAAATGCCGTAGTCAATGATGTCAGGGCTGAATCAGCACTCGCATAGTTGGCTGCGGTTATTCCAAGTAAGAAGAAAATCCCAATCATCAGACTCATGTGGTTGAGAGCCAACAGTGGGAAAAGATAGTCTGATTTTTGCGGCAAACTGATTCCGTTTGCGTCAGCATAAAGATAAAGCAAGACACCTAGCAACAGAAACATTCCGACAACAAAAACAAATATTGCACTGAAAGTGAGCATGTTCTTTCGGGCTTCCTTCAAACTTTTGCAAGTGAGGTTTTTTTGCATCATGTCCTGATCAAGTCCCACCATCACAATTGTAACAAAAATACCTGCGATAAATTGTTTGAAAAAATATTTACCCGATTTTATATCCCAGTCAAAGATTCTCGAATATGGATGTTCGTTTACTTTCCGAAGAGTTTCCGGTACAGACCATCCGAAACTTGAAAATATAAAATATATAGTTAACACAACGGCTGTCAGCAAAAAGATAGTTTGCAAAGAGTCTGTCCAGATAATGGTCTTAACGCCCCCTTTATAGGTGTAAACCCAGATCAAGAAGATACTAATAAGAACCGTAACGGAAAAAGGGACTCCAAGCGCATCGAAAAGTGCCAGTTGTAAGACTTCTGCTACCAGATACATCCGAAAAGCAGCTCCTATGGTTCGGGAAAGCAGAAAGAAGAATGAACCGGATTTGTAGGAATAGAATCCAAATCGCTGTTCCAGATATGAGTAAATTGAAATTAAATTAAGCTTGTAATATACAGGGAGCAAAACAAGGGCTACGATCCAAAATCCGACCAGATTACCCATAATAAACTGGAAATAGGTACTTGCTGAATTTCCGACTTCTCCGGGAACCGAGATGAAAGTAACACCTGAAATTGTTGTTCCAATCATCCCGAATGCGACGACAAACCAAGGTGATTTTCGGTTGGCGGTGAAGAAAGTATCGGTTGTTGCCGATTTCCCGGTGATTTGAGCAATAATTATAAGCAGAAGGAAATAACCTCCCAGCAATGTTGCGACCAGAATAGGATTCATTTTGCAGTTTTAAAATCAGGGTATAACAAATATTTCTGACGAGTGGCGCCGTACCGGGCCAATTCAGCTGTCCAGGTTTTCCGTATCTCAGCTTCATCTTTACCTTGCAGAATGAGTTTTAAAACCTGATCGTTGCCCATCAGAAGATTGAACCACTGACTTCTGGTCAGAAATTCGTCCTTGTTTTTAAACTTATGCATCCAGCTGATTAAATAGGATAAGGTGAATGGAGGTACCTCTTTTAATACCCGCAGATCATCACCAAAGCATAATTTATTTTTTTGAAGGGGATTAATTTCCATCCCTTTCAGTGGTTGGGGCGTAAATGAAAATGATCCGCAGGTTGAATCAGGAAACCCAAGTACCTGAAATGGGAAGAGAGTGCCGCGTCCAACACTTACACTGGTGGCTTCAAAAAAGCAAAGTGAGGGGTATAGTCTGATTGATAAGTAATTGGGTAGATTTGGTGATGGTCTTACCGGCGGATCATAAATTGTGGAATGGGTGTAGTTTGCAACTTTAACGATTTCTAACCGTGTTTGAATACCATTGGCAAGCCATTTTTCTCCGTTTATCATTAGTGCAAGTTCCCCAATTGTGCAACCATGTACAACAGGTATCGGATCCATTCCGACAAATGATCTGAAGGAAGGCTGAAGAACCGGTCCATCAATATAATCTCCATTTGGATTTGGCCGGTCGAAAATCAATAGTGTTTTATTGTTTTCCGCGCAAGCCTCCATGATATAATGCAATGTACTGATATAGGTGTAGAATCTGCATCCAACATCTTGTATGTCAAATATAACGATGTCAATATCATTGAGCTGGTCTGCTGTTGGCTTGCGATTTTTACCAAAAACGGAGACAATAGGAATCCCCGTGTCCCGATCTTTTGAGTTGTCAACTTGTTCCCCGGCTCCGGCTTCGCCACGAAAACCATGTTCTGGCGCAAATATTCTTTTGATGTTTAATTGCTTGGTTAACAGATAATCCACCAAATGCTGATCGCCAATTCTTGACGTTTGGTTGACGACAAGTGCAAGGTGCTTTCCTCTTAATTTAGAAAGATAAGCATCAGGCTGATCAGCTCCGGTTAAAATTTTATTCTGAATTGCGTTTCCGGTTAATGACATGCATAAAACAAATATACACATGGCCAAAAATGGTAAGGAGACTTTCATTTGCATTAAGGTCAATGCGTATTTCCGGAACTTTCTCATTTTAGTAATTATACCTTATTGTTTAATTTCTGCCGGCCCGTCACTTGCATGGTTCAAAACCTGGTGAGGGCTTTCATCCACCTTGCTAAAGTAAATATATGATTTATTAAACTGACGTTTTAGAGTGGTTTTTTTATAAAAACACTTAAACGTTTCCCATTGTTTTGTTTTGTATACTTTTGAGCAAAAGTATTGCGATTAAATTTATTGCGGCCTGATATGTACAAATACTTCATAGTCATTTTATTATTGTTATTTAATTTAATTTCAGCCGGGCAGAACAAGCTTCGTCCATCCTTTTTAAGTTATGAAACCGACCAATGGGTTGATTCCGTATTTAATTCACTTTCAATTGATGATAAAATTGGGCAATTAATCATGGTTCCTGCTTATTCAGGAAAAGGGAGTGGAGCTATTTCTCAGGTCGTCCGTATGGTTAAAGAAAATAAGGTAGGTGGTATTATTTCAATGCAGGGCGGCCCAATGCGGCATGTTGCCATGGTTAATCACCTTCAGAGCGTGTCGAAAACACCACTTTTGGTTGCCATAGATGCTGAATATGGATTGTCGATGCGACTTGACAGCTGTATTAAATATCCCTTTGGATTTACAATTGGAGCAATTCGAAATGACTCACTGGTTTTTGATTTGGGTGCTGATTTGGGCCGTCAATGTAAAAGGATTGGTGTTCACATCAATTTTGCGCCGGTAGCTGATGTGAATAGCAATCCGCTCAACCCCGTAATTGGCTTCAGATCATATGGTGATAATCCTGTACGGGTTCTGAAAAAAGCTGTTTCTTTTGGATTAGGATTGCAATCGCATGGAGTCATGGCAACACTTAAGCACTTTCCCGGTCATGGCGATGCTCAAAACGATTCGCACTTTACCCTTCCGTTGATTGCTCATAACAGGGCACGGCTCGACTCTGTCGAACTTTATCCTTTTAGAAATGCAATAAACTCAGGTATTGGTGGAGTTATGGTGGGTCATTTAAACGTTCCGGCATTGGACAGCAGCGGCGTTGCAGCGACTCTCTCAAAATCAATTGTTCATAATTTATTGAGAAAGGAATACGGATTTGAAGGGTTAATTGTAACTGATGCCATGAATATGGAAGGTGTTTCAGAGCAGGAGAGCAACACGAACGCTGAAGTAAAAGCCTTGATCGCCGGGAATGATTTACTCGAATTCGTTGTGAATCCTGCGAAAACCATTCAGGCTGTGAAAATGGCATTGTCTAATGGAGAGATCTCAATTGAGAGCATTAATCAGAAATGCAGAAGAATATTGATGTTAAAACGTTGGGCAGGGCTGAATAAATATTCGCCGGTCCCGACTGAAAATCTTTATGCCGATCTTAACCAATCCGCCTATCGGATGACGCTTCGGAATGTTGCGCAACAATCACTTACGGTACTCCGGAATGAAAATCAGCTCCTGCCATTGCAACGACTTGATACGTTGAAGATTGCCACCGTAAGCATAGGCCGTGGCAGTGTGACTGAATTTCAACGTTCTGCCGCCCGATATACGAAAATGGATCATTTTTATATTTCGAAGGATGCAAATGACGAAGCAATTAAAAAGCTTATGTTTCAATTGAAAAAATATAATCTCGTAATTGCCGCTGTAAATAATACAGGAAATTTTGTGTCCTCAAACTATCGGATTACAACCACACAACAAAAAGCTGTGCAGCAGGTTGCCACACATTGCAGATCTGTTTTTGTCGTTTTTGGGAATCCATATACACTTAATTACCTTGATGGAATTGAAAAAACAGCCGGCCTGATTGTGACTTATCAGGAAAGCAACGAATCTCAGGATCTTGCCGGACAGCTTCTTTTTGGTGCCTTTGGTTCTCAAGGGAAACTGCCGGTTACCGTGAACGACAATTTCCGCTCAGGTGACGGATTTTTTACTTCAGTTAGAGATCGTTTTAAATATACGCTTCCCGAAGAGTTGGGAATTGATTCCGCTTTTCTAAAAAAAAAGATTGACTCACTGGTAAATATTGGATTACGCAAAAATGCCTTTCCTGGATGTGCGGTATTCATTGCCAGGAAGGGGAAAGTTGTATTTCTGGAAGCCTATGGAAATCACATGTATAATAATAACCGGCCTTTAATGCCGGATGATTTGTTTGATTTCGCATCATTGACAAAAATAATGGCACCTTTACCCGCCTTAATGCGGTTATATGACGAGAAAAAATTGGCAGTTAACAAAAAAATGGCTGATTATTGGCCGGACTGGAAGGGGAGTAATAAACAGAATATTATTATTGAGGATGTACTTTCACACCAGGCACGATTAAAAAACGGGATTCCGTTTTGGCTAAAGACCATTGACCATGCCGGTAATTATAAGCCGGGGTTCTATTCAAAAGATTCTACAGCCCTGTATGGGATGAGGGTAAGTAAAGATCTGTTTATATTAAATAGTTTTCGTGACTCTGTTTACGATGCAATAAGGAAATCTCCGCTGCTTAAGCGGAAAAAATTCGTTTATTCAGATTTGGGTTTTATCATTTTCCCGCGTATCATTGAGAATCTGGTCCACCGGGATTACGAAACATATCTGAAAGATAATTTCTATCATCTGATTGGAGCATATTCACTTACATATAGGCCCTATCTTTTTTATCCGATTGACATGATTGTTCCCACCGAATATGACGCTTCGTTTCGCAAAGTTCAGTTGCAAGGGTTTGTGCACGATGAGAGCGCAGCTGTTCTGGGCGGGATCTCTGGGAGTGCCGGATTGTTTGGAACAATAAACGATGCTGCGAAACTGATGCAAATGTATCTGAATTATGGAACTTATGGAGGTATCCGCTATTTGTCAGAAGCAACGATGAAAGAGTGGACTCGGCGCCATTTCCAGAAAACAGGTAACCGGCGTGGCTATGGATTCGATAAGCCTAACCCCGGAAATAGTTTAAGAAAAAGTAAAGATGCATTCCCAGCGCCATTATGCAGCGATTCCAGTTTCGGTCATACCGGATTTACGGGAACTTTCGCCTGGGCTGACCCGGAAACAGGAATACTTTTTCTTTTTTTTTCTAATCGGATTTTTCCATCCCGTGAAAATCACCTTATCAATCAATTAAGATTACGCGAATCTATTCAACAAATGGCTTGTGAGATTCTTCAAAAATAAAAATTTGACAGGTGAATTAAAAAACTGTTGTAAAACACTTTTATAAGCAAAGCAATTGCTTAATCATTTTATGAGTTCAATAATTTGATATACAATTAATTGTTGTGGCGTAAAATTTTCATGAATTGTTAATAATTCTAAATTTTGGCATTTTGTTTAAAAAGATGTTACAATACCGTTACAACTTTGGATATTTATAGTTAATTTTCGCATGCCCAAATGGATGTGTGTTAGTATAAAACAACGATTATTAACTTTTTAAAACTTTTCACTATGACTCAGAAAATTACCTTTAATGAGCTTCGGGATATCAAGGATCATTTACCTCACGGTTCGATGCAGCGGATTGCTCAGGAGCTTGGGATTGAAGTTGAAACCGTGAGGAATTATTTTGGCGGAACACATTATGAAAAAGGAACAAGTGTAGGAATGCATATTGAACAGGGGCCCCAAGGTGGTATTATTCTGCTTGATGACACTACAATATTAGAAAAAGCTCAGCAAATACTTGAATCAAAATAATTGTCATTATCATATAATGTTGAAAGAAGCTGGCTCAAAGTATGTTTTGTACAGAGTTTAGCAGGTAAGGCGCAGAGAGCCGCAGAGTTAACAATTTCGAAATTGAGCATTCTGCGGTTCTCTGCGTTTTCCCTTTTCCGCTGGTTATGCAGCTGATGGCTTTAAATTTCCTTAAATAAATAAAATTCTCAAACCTCTTAGAACCATTACTCGTATGAAAAAACTGATTGTGTTTTGTATTGTTGTACTTGTTTCCCAGTCCGGCTTTTCCCAAAAAAGGATGAAATCACTGTTGAATGGTAAAAACCTTAAAGGATGGACCACCTTTGTAGGAGCCAAAGAAAAAGGCGGTATTCCTGTCGGTCTAAACAATGATCCATCAGAAATATTTAAGGTCACCGAATTGAACGGAGACAAGGTCCTGCACATTTCAGGTGAGACAAATGCTTCAATTGCTACAGTGAAAGAATATGAAAATTACCATATCCGCATGGTCTTTAAATGGGGAGACAAGGTTTATACTCAATTTAATTCAGGATTATTGTATCACAGTTTTGGAAATTTCGGTGCAGGTCTCGATGTTTGGATGAGTGCTCATGAATTTCAATTGTGTACCAATAAAATGGGTGATTCGTATTGTATGGGCAAAAGTTATTTCGAAATTCCGGTTGTAAAAAACGCTGATGGAAAATCGTATATGTATTCTGCCAAGGGCGAAAGAACACAGTTTGGTGATGGAAAGACAGCGAAAAATGCCTCGAAAGGCGCTGATTATGAAAAAGCAAAAGGCGAATGGAACACAGTAGATTTATATTGTTTAGGTCGCACTTCGGTTCATGTTGTAAACGGGAAAGTAAATATGATTAATTATAACTCTGGAAAAATTGAAAACGGAGCTGTACTTCCACTTGCTAAAGGGAAGATACAGATTCAATCAGAGGGTGGTGAGCTTTATGTAAAATCGCTGGAACTTGAGTCCATTAAAGAAATTCCTGCAGAGTTACTTAATTAATTGATTTTTTTCATTAAAAAGTTGGTTCGAATTAAAAAAGAGCTATCTTTGCAACACTTTTAAACGAAGCAGTTGATGCAGTGTTTAAAAGGAAAAGGGAGCTTAGCTCAGTTGGTTCAGAGCATCTGCCTTACAAGCAGAGGGTCGATGGTTCGAACCCATCAGTTCCCACAGAAAAAGTCATCTTATTTGAGGTGACTTTTTTTATTTTCAACCATGGCAACCACCTATATTCTTCACTCTAAATTGCTTAATAAGTATTACATTGGATCCACTCGGATCTCCATGGAGGATAGAATTTCCAAACATTTGACCAATCATGATGGTTTTACCGGAAAGGTCAAAGACTGGGAGATTGTATTGACAGAGCAATTTGATCATTATGAACAAGCATTAGAAAGAGAAAAGATAATCAAAGGATGGAAAAGCCGAAAGATGATAGATAAGCTAATCCTTACCAGTAGGGTCTAGGTTCAGAGCATCCCGACCTTCACGTCGGGAGGGTCGATGGTTCGAACCCATCAGTTCCCACAGATAATCAGAGAGTTGCAACTATAAAAGTTGTGACTCTTTTTTATTTGCATACAATTTGCATACAATAAGCCTCTGAAATTATTCAATCGCCTCAGCCTCCATTGAAGCAATTCTTGTATGACGCATGCTTGGCTCTCAAAAAAAAATCAATTTGACTTTTCCCTTTTGCCATATCTGATTGTACTGGCTCGGGTTGACTTGTGCAAGATACCGGGCATAAGTCAAGTAACAGCTTTGGAATTTATAGCTGAAGTTGGATTGGACATGAGCAAATGGAAAAGCCCAAAACATTTTGCAGCCTGGTTAAACCTGACCCCAAACACAAAAATATCCGGGGGAAAAATCCTCAGCAGTAAAATGATGAAGAAAAACAATAAGGCAGGACAGCTTATAAGGCAGGCAGCCTCGTGTCTTGTAACAAATAAAACTCCAATTGGTGATTACTATCGCTCAATGCGGGCGAGAATGGGTGGAAAAGGTGCAGCTTTAGCCACCGCACATAAACTGGCAAGAATCATTTACACAATGCTGCTCAAACAAACCGAATACAATCCGGGGATGATAATTGAAAACCATGAAAAATCCAAAGAAGAAAAAATAAAAAAGCTCGAAAAACAAATAGCCAGATTAAAGCAAGTCGCATAAAAATGGACAAAATACCCTTTGAATATCAATGAATTAAAAATAGTTATATAGGAGGCTTTTAGACTATTAGGCTGTAGGCTTTTAGACTATTAGCACATTGGCATATTAGCACATTTCCAGATTCGTAATTCCTTCCGTCTCTGACGGACCTAATTCGTAATTCCTAATTCCTAATTAATTTCTCTTCTTCGTAAACGAATCAATATCAAACAGTAGTGTGAACCGGATAGTATTGGCCAATGGATTGTTCCGCTGAACAGGAATTACATACGAGAAATCGATTGCTGCAATATTCATCTTCACACCTACCCCGGCGGTGAAGAATTTGCGGTTCCCTTTGTTCTGCGCCTCATTGAAATACCCGGCTCTTATCGCAAATTGCTTCCGGTACCAGTATTCGGCCCCAGTGGAGACGGTGAATTCCTGCAACTCCTCCTTTAATCCGCCTGGAGCATCGGTAAATGAATTGAAAATCGAGCTGATCACCGATTGGTTCGAGGTATTGTCGGGAAGGACCACCACGCTGCCATCCGAACCGTAAATAACCTGCGATTTTGGTGTCGGAACCAGTAATTTATTCACATCCAGTGAAACAGAGAAAGTGTTGTAATCGTCAATTTCGGTGGTATAAGTGGTGCCAAGCC
>JBAXOA010000050.1:0-27598 GCA_037133495.1 Mariniphaga sp.
TGCTGCTCTGAAGACAGGAGTCCGGCAAAGTCATTCACGAGGCGCGGTGTCTCCGGTCGAGCCGGAAATTCGCTCTGAGCAAATGAACTTATGCTGAGAACGAGCGCTGCAAAGACGAGCAATAGCGCATAGTGTATTTTCATCTTAAAGTAATTCATTATTTTCCGTATGAAATTTCGTCTGAAAGTTCGTTCACATCATCGGTTTGATAGGGAAAAAACTGTTTCAGTTTTTCGCCTGTTTTTTCGATGCCTGTAATTACTCCTTCAGCAAACTCTCCCTTGCTAAAATGTGTAATCATCAATTCTTTAATTTCATTCCAGAAGCCAGGAGGCACCACTTTGTTGATTCCGGAGTCACCTATGATTGCGAATTTACGATCATTGATCGAAAGGTAAATCAGAACTCCGTTGCGTTCCTTTGTCTTATTCATCTTCAGCTTTTTAAAAAGCCAGGCCGTTCTGTCAAGCACATCTGCTTTACAGACACTTTCCAGATGAACACGAATCTCACCACTGGTCTCATGTTCTGCTCCTTCAATTGCTTTCTGGATTAACTGCTCATTCTCCTTTCCGAGAAAATCTTTAGGATTCATTCCGGATGAATTAAAATTGAACTTTTGGAGCCTTGTCAGCCCCTTTTTCGGCTTCGAAATAAGCTTTTTTCTCAAAATTACGCATTGAAGCGATAAACGTTTGTGGAAATTGCCGGATGTAAGTGTTATAACCTCTGGCAATCTCATTGAATTTTTGCCGTTCGACAGTAATTCTGTTTTCTGTTCCTTCGAGCTGAGCCTGAAGGTTCATAAATCCTTCATTTGCTTTCAATTCGGGGTATTTCTCAACCACCACCATTAAACGTCCTAAAGCAGATGACAATCCGCCTTGAGCTTCCTGAAATTGCTGCATTGAAGCCGGAGTAAGTTTTGTTGGATCGACAGTAACCTGAGTTGCTTTTGCGCGCGCCTCAATAACAGCCGTTAAAGTAGATTTTTCAAAGTCTGCATAGCCTTTTACTGTGCTAACCAGATTGGGAATCAGGTCGGAGCGACGTTGATAGACATTTTCAACCTGTGACCAGGCTGCAGCTACTCCTTCATCCATGGTCACCATCTTGTTGGCTGTTGAGACTCCCCACTGAAAACCCCAAAAAAGTAAACCAACGATAACAATCAGTACAATTATTCCTGTTCTTTTCATCTTTGTATTTATTAAATTTACAGTTAACTATTTGTTGTACAATATAGCGTGAAATTACCCGTGATATTGAAATAAAAAAATTGTTTATTGGCAAAGATACCGAATTTCCATTCTAATAATTAGGATGACAAAATTCTGATTGAATCGAGCAGCTTTGGATTCATCTCTTTATCATATTTTATAGCCTTATTGAAAGGGACGAGAGAAATTTCATCATTCTCGATTCCTACCATCACGCTTTGCTGATCGTCGAGCAAAGTTTCAACGGCTGCAACACCGAGACGACTGGCCAAAATACGGTCTGAGGCAGTTGGTGATCCACCTCGTTGAATATGTCCAAGTACAGTAACTCTGACATCGTATTCAGGATAATCTTTCTCAACCTGCTTGGCGATATGGAAGGCTCCGCCCGCTTTTTCACCTTCGGCAACGAGTACAATCGAAGAATTTTTGCTTTTTCGGTAGCCTGACTTAATGAAATTCTCGAGAGTAGTGAGATCTGTGTCTGTTTCAGGAATAAGAACAGCTTCGGCACCTGAGGCAATACCGCCATTAAGAGCCAGAAATCCTGCATCGCGCCCCATTACTTCAATAAAGAAGAGACGTTCGTGTGCTGTGGCAGTATCCCGGATTTTATCAACGGCTTCAATAATAGTATTGAGCGCCGTATCATATCCGACAGTAAAATCGGTTCCAAACAGATCATTGTCAATCGTTCCGGGGATACCAACGATTGGGATACCAAATTCCTGAGCAAAGATTCTGGCACCCGTAAAAGTGCCATCTCCACCTATCACAACCAAGGCATCAATCCCAGCCTCCTTCAGATTTTTATATGCTTTTTCACGACCCTCTTTGGAATGAAATTCTGCACTTCGTGCTGTCTTAAGAATTGTTCCGCCAAGCTGAATAATGTTACTGACATCACCAGAAACCATAGGCTTGAAAATATTCTCTATTAATCCTTTGTAGCCATGCAGGATGCCTACAACTCCGCGTCCGTAAAATATGGATGTGCGAACTACCGCCCGCACAGCTGCATTCATGCCGGGGGCATCACCTCCAGAGGTTAAGACGCCAATCTTTTTGATCGGATTATCACTGTAATCATCCGGCATCGCATTCCTATTTTCCTTACCCATACTATAATTATATTTGAAATTGCAAATTTAGTCCGGAAAGAGTTACCGAATGAGTCTTTGCCGTTAAATTTACTTCAAATTTTAGAGACTCATCTTACGGACTGCATCGGCTGTTATTTCGAGCAGATTTTTTGGTGTGGACGTCGCGCCGCAAATCCCAACAGAGTTGATATTTTTAATCCATTGTTTATCAATTTCTTCAATCGAAGAGATGAATTTGGTATTTGGATTTACGGATCGGCAAATATCAAAAAGCATCTTTCCATTCGAACTCTTCGTCCCACTCACGAAGATAATCAGTTCAAACCTTTCCGAAAATTGTCTGATTAAAGGAATCCTGTTCGAAACCTGTCTGCATACAGTATCATGTATCTTTAGCGGAGCGACGATTGCTCTCTTTTTCAATTCATTGGCCAGCAGATGAAAACCTTCCAGATCTTTCGTCGTTTGCGAATAAAGTTCCACCGGACGTGTAAAATCGATCTTGTCAATCTCATCAGTACTTTCCAAAACAATTGCCCTACCGCCTGTCTGACCAACCAGTCCGTTCACTTCAGCATGTCCCTTCTTTCCAAATATAATAATTTGATTATCTGTGTTTTTATCCGATTCGTAACCTGTGCGGATTCTATCCTGCAATTTAAGGACGACGGGGCAGGTTGCATCGATGAGCCGGATATTATTTTGACGGGCATATTCATAAGTGGCAGGTGGTTCACCGTGCGCACGCAATAAAACGGTCGTATCTTTCAATGTAAAAAACCGTTCATGGCTGATGGTAATCAATCCCTCTCTGGCGAGCCGGTCGACCTCGGCCTCATTATGGACAATATCACCCAAACAAAAAAGTGCATCCTGTTGCTGAAGTGTTTCCTCTGCCTTTCGAATTGCTTCAACAACGCCAAAACATAATCCTGAATTCTTATCGATCTCTACTATCATTCCTTTATGTGTTCTAAATTGGCAACATGCATCAGGATCCATTCCAGTTGCTCCCCCCGTGACATATAGCTGTTATCCAGAACTATGGCATCATCTGCTCTGCGCAATGGACTCTCTTCACGGGTTTCGTCATACCGGTCGCGCTCAATTATATTTGCTCTGATCTCTTCGTAACTCACCGTTTCGCCTTTGGCTGTCAGCTCATCAAACCGACGTTGTGCCCTCACATCAGGTTGAGCGGTCATAAATATCTTCAGCTCTGCATCGGGAAATACAACGGTCCCAATATCACGCCCATCCATCACGATCCCTTTTGATTTTCCCATTTCCTGTTGAAGCGCTACCAATAAATGGCGTACCCCGGCGACTGCTGCCACTGGACTCACATTCTGCGAAACGGCTAGCAACCGAATCTCCTGTTCAACATTCTCACCGTTTAATAAGATGTCATTATGCTGTGTCGCAGGATTGAATTTAAAGACAACTTTGATCTTATCAAGATTAGTATTTAATTCCATCGTATTCACTATGCCATTATTGATCAGATTATTACGAAGGAAGTATAGTGTGACAGCCCGGTACATTGCGCCGGAATCAATAAAAATATAATTCAGCTTTTGAGCAATCTCCTTAGCCACGGTACTCTTTCCGCAAGATGAGTGTCCATCAATGGCTATAATGATTTTTGGGCTGTTTTGGACTGTCACTTGGGTGTAATTATCAAAGTTTAATTATTGAAACAAAGATAACTATTAATGGATAATTTGTGAGAGGTTGGTTGCAAGTGAAAAATAGTGTGCTGTTGCAGCAAGATGAAAGCTGGCTATTCCGTAATTAATATTAAATCTGGCAATTTTAATTCCTATACCTGCTGAAAATCCTACCAGACCCGGATGATCACTGATCGCAAGTTCTTTTTGCCGTTGATAGTTATAACCAATACGGAGGGTCACATGCTGTTCCGGGGTAATTTCTGCTCCAAGAATGAAATGACGCATCAGCAATGAAGTGAAGTTTTCGGATTGCATTGCAGGCAGAAGGGGATCACCTGAGCGGTTGACGTAGTTTAATTTCCATACATTCAAGTTATTGGCTGTTGCCAGAAACCGAATAGGTGCATGGGCAAACCGTTTGGAAAATCCAAGCTGAAGATCCCATGGAAGGTTTTCATGAATTCCGTTTTGAGTATAAGTTGTTATTTGACTGCCAATATTTCTGACTACTACCGAAATAGCCGAAAGTTTATCTTTCGTCAGAAAGGTAATGCCAAGATCGGCAGCTAATCCTGCAGAATTGTAGGTTTCGAAAGAAGAAAAAACAGGTTTTAGGTTGATGCCTGCTCTTAGTTGAGAGGTTATCGTTCTGGAATAGTATAAATTGAGGGAATATTCTGCTGCCTGAAAAGTGCCGGTCAACTGTCCGGTTTCTGATGCTCCTTGGAAAGTTCCATAATTAACATAGTGAATTCCGGCAGCAAAAGCGTTGCGACCCTGAATGTTTGGGGCAAATGCAGCATACCCGACACCTATTCCTGCAATATAGCTTGCATAATTAATAGACAACTGGTTTCTCATAGAATCCGACAACAACGAAGGGTTATAAAATGCAAGATCCAGATCATTTTCGGTGAAGGCAATCTGAGTTCCGCCTAATGCTGCCACCTTTGCGGAATTGGTAAGGTCAAGAAACCTGTAAATCCGGTCTCCTCCGATCTGACCAAATAGAATACCAAAGGGATAACCGAGAAACAGAATAGAAAGGAGTATGATTTTCATTGTTGCCCGCTAAAGTTCAATCAAAAATTATTTTCCCAATCCACCTATATCTTCTTTTTTCAGTCGCTCAACGACTTCGTAAACAATGGGGCAAAGCTCGCGGTTCTGCATAGTCAGGTCGAGCAGCTGGTAGAACCTGCGACGGTCGGTATGCGGATATTCGCGACAAGCTTTTGGCCTGTATTCATAGATCATACAATAGTTATCGGGCATTAGAAACGGACAGGGAGTGTCATTGAAGACGAACCATTGGTCGCTGTCGATATGAAGATAGCTGGCTATAAAGTCGACCTCTTTCATTCTTAACTTATGAGCGATTCTTTCAATATCTTTGTCGGTAATTCTTGGACTAATTGTCTTACAGCAGTTTGCACACGACAGACAGTCGAATTGATCCGACACTTTATCATGCAGCCGATGCGTAATGTCATCAAGCTGTTTGGGCTTTTTTCTTTTTAATTTTGAGAAAAAAGCAGCGGTCTCTTCCTGGTTATCCCTGGCGAGCGCCTTAACGTTATTTTTATCTGCCTCCATCTTGCTGAATTGAAACTAATCTGGCAATGAATTTTTTCATTTTAATTTGAGCAATAAAAAGTCCCGCGATCACAACCACAATACCCCCTATTTTTCTGATAGTAAGTGGTTCGTCGAGAATATACCATGCAAATATCGCAGTCAGGACAGGAATGATGTTAATAAAGATATTGGCGCCGTTAATCCCCAGATTTTTAACGCTGTAGGTATAAAGAATAAATGCAAGACAGGATGCAAATACTGCAAGTTTGGCAATAGCAATCAGTGCGGAAATATTCAAAGGAGTAATAAATAAAGTTTCGCTTTCAAAAATAATCCATAAAGGCAGGAATAAGAATATTCCTATGAAATTCTGGTAGGTGATAATTGTGGTGGCGTTATATTTATGTGCAAGATCTTTAAGGATTACTGTATATCCGATAGCTGAGAAAACTGCCAGAAACAGGAGGCAGATACCTATTGGTGAAGCAACAAAATTAACGGAATCGTCGAATACAACAATTCCAACTCCGAAAAATGAAAGGAGAATCCCGGCAAGATTTCGAAGCGAGAGTTTTTCGTCATGAAAACGTGAAGCTGCCAGAGGCGAGAATAATGGTATCGTTGAAATAATGATGGCGCCCATCGTACTGGAAACATATTTGAGTCCAAAACTTTCGCCCATAAAATAGAGAAAAGGTTCAAAAAATGCCAGTAAAAGAAAGGTGCTGTAATCCTTCTTTTCTATTTTTAATAGTTTTTTGCTAAACCAGCCATAAAGCAGCATCAGCAGTGTGGCAATGATGAGCCGAAAAAAAACAGTTGTCAGCGGACCATAAGCAACGTAAGCCTCTTTTACCCAAACGAATGAAAATGACCAGAAAACCATTGCAAAAACAACTGCAAGATAGACAATCCCTTTTTTTTGCCTCATCATAAAATTTTGAACTGCAAAAGTAGGATAAAAATCAGAGATCTAATCAATTATCTGCATCAAGATATCACTGCTTACCAATTAACTGACTGAAAAACTTCTTCATGTCATTCCATGAATCTGAATCGGCTTTTTCATTGTATTCGATAGGCATATTAAACTGTTTTCCAATTTTTGTAGCATCGGGATTTGTGAATGCATGTGTAGCATTCGGATATACAATAAATTGGTATTGAGCCCCAACAGAATCAAGTTGATGCTTAAAGGTATTAATATCTCCTTCAGAGACAAATTTGTCGATGCCACCATTGCAAACCAGAATTTTTGCTTTTAATAACTCCTTATTTGCAGGAACACCTGCAAGTCCTCCATGAAAACTTACAACGCCCTTTAGGTCGGCACCTAACTTGGCTGAGTTCAAAACGACGGAACCTCCAAAACAGTATCCAATGGCAAAAACAGACTGAATATCTGTTTGTTGGTAAGATTTAAGTTTAATAAGCGCAGCGTCCAGATTGGTTTTTGCCAGCTGAGGATTTTTATAAAACGGTGTTGCCAAAGCCTGAGCTTCAGTTGGATTGGCTGCTGTTTTTCCATTGCCATACATATCGACAGCCATCGCGATGTATCCAAGTGCGGCCAGTTTTCTGGCTCTCATGATGGGATAATCAGTCAGTCCCCACCATTCATGCACAACCAATATCGCAGGTCGTTTCCCTTTCTGGTTTTCATTGTAAACAACTACGCCATTATAGGATTGGTTACCAATTGAATAGGTAACTTTGTCTTCTTTGATTTTTAGAGAAGGGGTATTCTCCCCATAGCTTCTTGTTGTGATCATGAGCAGACAGCTTAAACAGAAAATAAAATGGTTCGATTTCATGGCAGATAGATTTTAGATATTTATAAAAGCATAACAAAAGAGTTGTACAATAGTTCAGGAAACCACTTGTAAGTAATTATCAATGAATAATGTTTAATTTATAATAATATCTATTGATATTCAGTACTTTAGCAAAAATAAAGTGTTTTGACAATTAATCTTTCCGTCTACTTATATTCTCCGCCGCTTTCAGTATTTTTCAGAAAGGTTCATGAAGAATGGTAAAAATGGTGTAGGACAGTTTTTTTCCTATCCCCTTTATTTTCATTAAATCTGCTTGCGAGGTATTCACAATATTTTCAATGGTTCCAATGGATTTTAAGAGTATCATTCCTTTTTTTGCTCCAATACCTGGCAAATTTTGCAGAAGAAATAATTTTTCCCGTTGCCTTTTATGAATTAGCATCCCTGGATTTTTTGGAAGAATTTGTTTTTGGCGAGGTAACGGCATTTGTCCGGATTGGTTAATAAGCCCAATCAAAAGACTTGCCGTTTCAATTATATGTCTTGAGCGGATAACCGGAATGCCTAAAAAAACGGTGATGTGAAGGAGTGCTCCCTGAACAGCTTCTCTCGACATTGCACCGGATTCAATCTTTAACTGGTCTCCTTCAAGTATTATAAGGCCATTTTTGCCCGTTTGAGCCATACGGTATGCCTGTTGAAAAATCCTTCCAGTTTTTATGGAGATGAGAAAGTCGGTGATGGTTTTCCTCTCAATAATAATTTTGTCTCCGATCCAATAATCCCCTGTCGGTAAAGCTTTTATTTCAATGGATATTTGTCCCGCAAGCTTCTTGATTTCCTCGACAATGCCACTTCGCTGTTCCCGGAAATCTATGCTTAATTGGATTTTTTCAATGTTTGCCGGATCCATTTACAATGAATTTAAGATAGTGAAGGCTGATGTTTGTAATGACTAATTTACTGTTAATTTAGCGATCAAATCAGAAGAAATAAATTGATCAGAAAAAATAAATTCTAAACCAAATTATGAAGAATCTCTACGTAAGAAATACCTTAATGGTACTCATGTTTTTTACCTTTTTAGCTTGCGGCCGTGCTAAACCGAAGCACGAGAACTGGATTCAAATGTTCAATGGAAAAGATCTGAACGACTGGGATATTAAGATTACCGGTTTCCCACTCAACGAAAATTACAAGAATACCTTCAGAGCTGAGGATGGCTTGCTTAAAGTGAGATACGATCAGTATGACAAATTTGATGGTCATTTTGGTCATATTTTTTACAAACATCCTTATTCCCATTATAAAATCAGGGTTGAATACCGCTTTGTAGGTCAGCAGATCACTGGAGGTCCAGGCTGGGCATACCGAAACAGTGGAATTATGATTCACGGGCAAAGTGCTGAGAGCATGGAACTTAATCAGGATTTTCCGGTTTCGGTTGAGGTTCAGCTGCTGGGTGGAAACGGTAAGGACGAGCGTCCCACACTCAATGTTTGTACTCCGGGAACCAATATCGTGATGAACGGCAAGCTCTGGACAGAACATTGCACCAATTCGTTATCAAAGACCTACCACGGTGACCAATGGGTCACTGCAGAAGTTGAAGTTCAGGGAGATTCCCTGATTCGTCATACTATCGACGGGAAAACAGTTATGAAATATTCAAAACCGCAACTGGATGAAAGTGAGCCATATTATGCGAAATTGCTTCCGCCCGACGGAAATAAACTCCTGAACAAAGGCTCTATCTCTCTACAGTCAGAAAGCCATCCGATTGATTTTCGAAAGGTAGAACTGCTCAATTTAGGCGACCGTTAAAATAAGTAATTGTCAATCATCCATTTTTTTAATTTTCAGACACAAAAATATATTTGGAAGTAAAGAATCTATTATGTATGTTTGTCATGAAAGTTTAAATATGAAACATTGTTTCATATTTGAACTTTAGCCAGATAAAGCATTCTAAAACCAAAGTATCAGATTCATTCCGAATCATTAGCTAAAACTTATTCAGTAGGCGCTATTATATTGTGATAAAGTACAAAAAATGGAAACTTCACATCAAAATAAATACAACATCCCCATCCTTGCAAAAGGGATGGAACTTATTGAACTTATTGCACAAAGCCCCAAAGGATTAACGATTCAGGAGATTGTTAATACGCTGGGTCACTCCAAAACTTCGATATATCGCATTATTTGTTCGCTTGAAGAGATGGGCTATTTGCTAAAGAATCAGCAATCCGGCTCATTTAGCCTCACGCGAAAAATGTTCAAAATAGGGTTGTCAACTTTGGGGATGACTACCATTATTGAGCATTCTTATGAGCCGATGCGCCGGTTACGCGACAAATTACGCGAAACGGTTGTTCTCGGGACGCTGATGGGTACGAAAATTGTGATTTTGGAACAGGTTATCGGTTCCCATCATTTTTCGTTTATTCTTAAGCCGGGTATGGGAGTTTGCCTGCATGCCTCTGCTCCTGGGAAGGCCTTTTTGGCCAATATTAGCGACCGTGAAAGAGACGAAATACTTTCGAAAATTGAGCTGACTAAATACACCGACAAGACAATTACTAATGTGCCTGATTTTCTCGTCGAGTTGAATCAGGTCAGGTTATGTGGTTATGGGCTCGATCGGGGTGAGGAACTTTCAGGTGTCAGGTGCATTGGAGCGCCTGTCTTTAATCTGGCAGGTAAAATTGCTGCTTCAATCTGGATATCAGGACCGTCCGAACGAATGATGGACGATTCGCTTGAAGAATTTAGCCGGGAGGTTGTTGCCTGTGCCAATGAGATATCTGAGAAAATGGGATTCATAAAATAATCAATAATATTGAAATTGATATGAAAGGGCTGATAGTACTATTTCTGACATCACTTTCGCTGACTCTTTCAGCACAGGTACCTATGTTCACAACTGATGTGATAGCGATTGAGGGGGAACGATATATTCTCTCCAATAAAGGGACAAAGTCAGTTTCTGTTATTGATAAGGCCGGTAAGCTGGTCTCAGAATGGGTCTTTGAAGAGCCGGTAACTGGCATGTGCAAAAGTAAAAATACCTTGTACGTTACTTTTTCGCTTGGACACGGGTGGCTAACTTCAATTGACATAATTAATGGTAAGAGAGGATTTAAGACAGAAACCGGAATGGGTGCCTGCTATCCCATTATAAACAAGGACAGTTCACGGATTTACGTCTTTAATCAATTCAAAACAACTGTAAGTGAGGTAGATGCGGTATCCGGTAAAGTGCTGCGTCAAATAAAAGTGTTGCGTGAGCCGGTTGCCGGCGCATTAACTCCTGATGGCAGATATTTGTTTGTCATCAACTCTTTACCTGCGCAACGTGCAGATGTTGATTATGTTGCATCAGAAGTGTCAGTTATTGATCTTTCAGGTTTTGAAGTAGTTAAAAATATAAAGTTAGAAAATGGCAGTAATGCATTACGGGGGATCTGCATTTCAAATGATGGACATTACCTATTCGTTTCTCATAATCTTGGACGCTTTCAGGTGCCGACATCTCAGCTGAATCAGGGGTGGATGAACACTAATGCGGTGAGTATTATCGATGTTCAGAGCCAGGCTTTCGTGGGCTCAATGCTTTTGGATGAGCCTGACAGGGGGGCAGCCGGTATCTGGGGTATAGCGTGTTCTGATACCCAGCTTTTTATAACGCATTCCGGAACTCATGATCTCAGTATTATTGATCAAAAGATGATGAGAGATCGGCTCGACAAGTATCCCGACAAAAAAAAATTGTCGTATGATTTACGCTTCCTGTACGATATTCGCAAACGACTTCCACTCGTGGGGAACGGTCCCCGGAATCTTTCAATCTCAGAAGGGAAACTTCTGATTCCAACCTATTTTTCCGATACATTGAATATTGTTGATATTGCAACAGAAGCGATCGCTGTTATTCCATACAATGTCAAACGCATCGAGAGTGCCGAATTTCGTGGAGAACGAGCGTTCAATGATGCTTCCTGGTGTTATCAAAACTGGCAATCATGTAATGGATGTCATCCGACTGATGCCAGAACCGATGCTATGAACTGGGATTTAATGAATGATGGGATCGGCAATCCGAAAAATTGCAAAAGTCTCCTCTACTCGCATGTTACGCCCCCAAGCATGATTTCGGGGATACGCGCCAGCGCTGAGGTTGCAGTACATGCCGGCTTCAAATTTATCCAGTTTAGCAATATTCCCGACAATATTCTGGAAGATGTGAATAGCTATTTAAAGTCGCTGAGACCCTTGCCGAGCCCCTATCTGGAGAAAGACGCCTTTTCCGGCAAAGCGGTTAAGGGACGTAAAATTTTTGAAAGAATGCGTTGTGATGAGTGTCACAGCGGAATATATTTCACCGACATGAAGATGCATCGCATCGGAGAGAAGATTGAGTTTGAAGCAGGTTGGGATACCCCCACACTTATTGAAGTTTGGCGCACTGCCCCTTATCTTTTTGATGGGCGGGCTGCTACCTTGAAAGATGTTTTTTCAGTTTACAAGCATGGAATAACAGAGAAGGTTTCCGAACGTGAAGTGGATGAATTGGTTGAGTATGTGAATTCGTTATAATAATATTTCAGGAATAACAAGGAGAAAATGTTACAAAAAAATTATACTGTCTATACAACCGAAGATAACCCGTTCGACCAAATGTGTCACTCGCTGATTTCGCAAATAGAGAATAAAGGCAATGTGATTAAGATCGTGTTTTTTGGTCCGGCTCAAAATAATACAGAGTATCTTAGTCAGCTTCAGACCTTAACTAAATGCCTTAGCGAACACTTTCCTGAAAAGCCGCCCGTAATAAGTTATGTATCTCAAAAACCCCTTAAAGGAATGCTGAATGCTGAAGTTGTCAGTATCGGAAGTGATGGAAAAGTGATGATCAGCTATGGTAGCAATTACATTGTTCTTGACGATGGGAGTTGTCGTGAACTGATCTCCGGAGGAATAATCTCCCCTGATCTTTCTGCACATCATTCTGTCCAGTCAAATGCGGTATTCGCGCAGATTGAAGAGTTTCTTATCCGTGAAAATTTTCCGGTAAACAGTATCGTACGGCAATGGAATTATATTGAAAATATATCCTTAATAGAACGTGAACATCAAAATTATCAGGCGTTTAATGATTCACGCAGTCAATTTTATGCTAACGCCGATTGGAGTCTGGGTTATCCGGCGGCAACGGGTATTGGAACGCAATCGGGTGGTGTAATGGTTGAAGTAATCGCGATTAAGGGTAACAATTTAATTAATAGGGCATTGAATAATCCATTGCAAATCGCTGCTCATAAATATTCGCAGGGAGTTCTGATTGGCGCTGTTGATCCTTGCTTCAAACAACTGACTACTCCCAAATTTGAACGTGCCCGCATTGTGGGATGTCGTGACAGACAAGTAATCTATATCTCAGGAACAGCCGCTATCAGAGGAGAAACAAGCCTGATTGAGGATGATATTTTAGCGCAGACCCGGATCACCATGCAAAATATTGATTATCTTATCTCTCCGGAAAATTTTTCGGTTGAGGGTGCTTCCCGAACTTATAAAATATTGCGAATTTATGTTAAGAATCCATCACAAATGGAGGAAGTGCGCACCTGGATGAAAGCGAACTATCCGGATATAAAAAAGATTTATATCTGTGCGGATATTTGCAGGGAGGAGCTGTTGATGGAAATTGAAGGCATTGCAGAATTATGTACTAACTAATATATTTTCAAATTATGAATTCACTTAAATTAATTCTTGTCGCTGTAGCATTAGGTCTTCTTGCGGCATGTGGTCCAAAAACAGAACAAAAAAAAGCTATGAAATCGTTCACAAAAAAGTACACGAATGCCGACTTCTACAAGGATGGCAAGATCCAGCCTGAGATTGCAAAAAAAGCATACCTCGAAATGCTTGAATACTATGGTGTTCCTTTTAGTCCGACACTAAAGGCGGGAATCTGGATGACCGATTTTAACCTGGGCGATTTTGAAAATGTGGGTATGGCAGGCATATTTTGGGTCAACGACTCCGTTCACAGTTATTTTGGTCATGAAATTTACCTTCTGCCTAATCAGATGATCCCTGAGCATCTCCATTTGGCAACCAATTTCCCTGCAAAATTCGAGTCATGGAAGGTTAATCATGGCTCATGCTATAATTTTGGAATTGGTGACCCATCAGCAAATCCACCGATTTTACCGGCAAGCCAGAAAGGTTTTATTACATCACTTTGTTTTGCCAGTCAGAATATTGACGAGGTATTGACCTTGAAAAAAGCTGAATCTCCTCATTTCATTCTTGCCGCTGACAATGGAGCGATCATCTCAGAATACGCAACCTATCACGATGGTGCCGGTTTACGTTTTACCAACCCTAAAGTGATTTTTACCGATATGCTTAAACAGAATTAGTTGATTTAATATTTATTCAAACTACTATTAATTATGAGAAAATTCAACCACGTGGGTATTCCCACAACAATACCTCAAGAAGGTGAGTTCTATGCTGAAGGGATGAAGTTATTTCTGACTAACTTCAACGAAAGCCCTAACAAAATTGAGTTTTTAAGATTTGAAGCTGATTCGGAGATGCCGGAAATATTGAAGACACATGCTCACATCGCCTATGAAGTTCCTGATTTGAAAGTCGCTATGGAAGGTAAAAAGGTCGTTCTTGAACCTTTTGAAGGTGGCAAAGGGCAAATGTGCGCTTTTATTGAGGAAGAAGGTATTGCAATAGAATTAATGTGTTTCGAAAATAATTAAACTGACCAATGATTACAAAATTTATAAATTCGACAGACGCGATAACCCGCGAGACCCTTGAGGGTTATGTAATGGCCTATTCGGACAAGGTCAAACTTGGCGGAGAAAATATTATTGTTCGTGTGAATGCTAAAAGTGCAGACAAAGTTGCGATTATGACCCTTGGGGGTTCAGGACATGAGCCTGCTTTAAGTGGCTTTGTCGGTGAAGGAATGTTGGATTGCTCGGTTGTCGGCGATATCTTCGCTGCCCCCGGTGCACAGCGGTTGTTTCAGGCGCTTCAGCTTTTTAAGCGTGATGCCGGAATATTACTGGTCGTTCTTAACCATTCCGGTGATGTGATGAGTGCCAATATGGCAACTCAACTTGCAGAGCGGGCCGGAATCAGGGTGGTGAAGCTCATTACTCATGATGATATCAGTGCAGGACTAAATGCTGCAGATGATGATTGCCGTGGCTTGGCAGGATGTATCCCACTTTATAAAATAATTGGCGCTGCTGCAGAGCAGGGGAAAAGCATCGAGGAAATTGCTGAGATCGGCGAACGGTTCAACAAGCAGGTGGCAACATTGGCTGTTGCGATGCGCTCATGTACTCATCCACAGAATGGAGCTGTAATTGCAGAGCTTCCCGCTGGCGAGATTGAAATCGGAATGGGCCAGCACGGTGAGGGCGGTGGAGGGCGTCAAATGCTCTCCTCAGCTGATGATGTTGCCACGCAGATGATTTCATTGCTGATGCGCAAACTTCACCCTGCAAAAGGAGATAAAGTTATGCTGATTATCAATGGTGTAGGCGCTACTACTCATATGGAAATGAGCATCATTTTCCGTAAAGCGGCTATGATTCTCGCTGAGGCTGGTATTATTCTGGTTGATGGAAAGATAACCGAACTATTAACCGTTCAAGAGCAGGCTGGTTTCCAAATGATACTGGCAAAGCTTGATGATGATCATGTGTCACTGTTGAAAAATGCACCTTCAAATGCCCCTTATTGGGTAAATATCGGACACTAACATCCCATAAATTTAAGATAATGAACAAATTGACAATAGATCAATTTCGTGCGATGTTAGGAGCAGCCTTGACAGCAGTGAGAGAAAAGGAAGAATATTTTTCTCAGCTTGATGCTGTAACAGGTGATGGTGATCACGGAACAGCTATTGTTACTGCATTGAACGAAGCCATTGCCGCTTCAGGTGCTGCATCTGATTTTAATGCGATGTTTAATGACATCGGGTTTGGAGTGATGCTCAAGACGAGTGGCTCAACCAGCACATTAATGGGTGGCTTTTTTCTGGGTATGGCCGACGGATCTGCAGGTGTCGAAATTGATGCCGCTCAGGTTAAAGTGATGTTCAGATCCGGCCTGGAAGGAGTTGCAAAAAATACCAAAGCGACAATTGGCGACAAGACCATGATGGACGCGTTACTGCCTGCTGTTGAGGCGATCTCCTTATGCAGCTCTGAAGATATCAGGGAAATACTTTCGGCAGGAGCGGCAGCTGCACTTTTGGGCGCTGCTGCTACTGTTCAGATGAAGGCCAATTTTGGCAGGGCACGTAATTATGGCGACCGCTCAATCGGGACGATGGATGCCGGAGCTGCATCCTGGGCTACGATGTTCGGAGCGTTCTCAAAATCATTAGAATAGAAAAAAAACGCACAAAAAAATAAAAAAATAAAAATGGCAGATTCAGACGATATCAAAGAAAACATCGACAAAGATTATGGAGTTGGAATACCGGTGGATGTGAGTGGGTTTTTTCTTAAAGGACTAAACAATTGTGACTGGGGAATAAAAAACCGTATGTCGCGGATATTCAACTCTAAAACCGGAAAGACAGTGATGCTGGCTTTCGATCACGGTTACATCATGGGACCAACTTCAGGGCTTGAGCGCCTCGACCTGACAATCACTCCGCTGATTGAATATGCTGATTCACTGATGTGTACGCGTGGAGTTCTCCGGTCGGTTGTCCCTCCGACAGCCAATAAACCTATCTGTCTTCGTTTTTCTGCAGGCAGCAGTGTATTGACTTATCTTAACAATGAGTGTACGATTGATGTCGAAGATGCGATTCGGATTAATGCTTCGGCAATGGCTGTAATGGTAGCAATTGGCGATCCGCTGTTCGAAGCAAAGACGGTCGAAAATCTTGTAAGAACAGCAGATTTTGGTAATAAATATGGAATTCCAACCTTGGGCGTTACGGCTGTCGGTAAAGATATGGTTCGTGATTCACGTTATTTTGGAACGGCAACCCGTATCTGCGCCGAAAATGGAGCAACATTCGTCAAAACCTACTATTGTGATAATTTTGAGCGCGTTGTTAACGGATGTCCGGTTCCTATAGTCATTGCAGGAGGGAAAAAACTTCCCGAAATTGAGGCTCTTGAACTTTGTTATCATGCCATTAACGACGGAGCCTCCGGTGTTGACATGGGGCGTAATGTATTTCAGGCTGAACATCCTGTTGCCATGATTCAGGCCGTTCGCGGTGTGGTTCACGACAATCTTACACCACAGCAGGCCCTTGAACTTTACAATGATTTAAAAGCATAGGATTCTGATATGCAGGCAATTGAAAATTGCAGAATTGACCATTGAAAATTGACCATTAATTGTTAATCATCAACCATAGTACATTGATAATTCACCATTACTTTTAATTCCTTATGAGAAAATTATTCAATACAGTAGCGCTTTTAGTCACTTTCACGGCCGTATTTGCTCAGCCTAATTCTCGATTAAGCAACGACCTGACATGGTTAGATGCTGCAAATGTTCGTCTTGCCTTTGAAGATATGCGTAAAACTCAGGGTTATGATGCCACCCGATTTGAGCCTAAGGTAAAAGAACTGGAAGATCTTTGTTCACATGGTTTTGCCGGATTTGAGACGGGAAGCCCGGAAGCTAAGACACGTGCAGAAAGGGCAGTTCAGCTAAAACGTGAAATCTTAATGTCGAATCTGCTGCTAGATGGCGATAAGATTATTGTTGGCCGTTATAAAGTGAAGGGTGATGCGAGAAAGGTTAATACCGGTTCACTTGGAACCCAAACCAATAACTGGTCGAATCAGACTTCAGCACCTCGCGGAGGATTCAATGCAGAGATTGCCGAACTTAGCAATCTTCGCGGAGAGATCCATAGCCGGACAATCTACAAACCTGCAAATGGTTCCTCTGTGGCCGATTTATTATTACATTGGGATGGCAGCAAAATATTGTTCAGCGCTACT
Source organism: Mariniphaga sp. (assembly GCA_037133495.1). Taxonomy (GTDB): domain Bacteria; phylum Bacteroidota; class Bacteroidia; order Bacteroidales; family Prolixibacteraceae; genus JAAFHB01. The sequence continues at coordinate 17,384 of JBAXOA010000050.1, forward strand.
GATGATACCAAAAGATGGAATGTGTTTGAAGTCAGGAGCGATGGCACCGGCTTTCGCAAAGTGATCAATATTGATGAACCGGATCTTGAGTTTTTTGATGGCACCTATTTGCCTGACGGGCGTTTTGTTGCAGTCTCTAATATTGGATATCAGGGTGTTCCGTGCGTAAGCGGGGGTGATGCTGTTGGTAATCTTGTGAGTTACGATCCAAAGACCGATGCTTTGCGCCGCATGACTTTTGACCAGGATGCCAACTGGCATCCTACAGTTATGAATAACGGCCGGCTGATGTATGTTCGCTGGGAATATACCGATCTCACTCATTATTGTTCACGCATGGTAATGCACGCCAATCCCGACGGGACTGATACAAGGGCACTTTACGGCAGTGGCTCGTGGTTTCCAAACAGTACTTTTGATGTAAAACCGATACCAGGAGCCACAACATCTTTTGTTGGGATTATTTCCGGGCATCACGGTGTTGCACGTTCAGGACGGATGATCCTTTTTGACCCTGCCAAAAGCCGAAAGGAAGAGAAAGGGATGATCAACGAATTCCCTTTCAGTAAACGCCCCATCATTCCCCTTGTTAAAGACGGACTGGTTGATGGAGTATGGCCACAGTTCATTAAACCTTATCCCATAAGTTCAAAATATTATCTGGTTACAGCTAAACTTGACCCAACGTCTCTATGGGGTATTTATCTGATTGATATCTTTGATAATATGACCCTTATTGCCGAGTATGAAGGGGAAGGTTTAATTCAACCCATTCTCGTGAAAAAACATCCGGTACCGCCTGTCATCCCCGATAAAATTAAGCCTGCTGATAAAAGTGCAACGGTGTTTATTCAGGATATCTATGAAGGTGAAGGATTGCCGGGGGTACCTCGCGGAACAATAAAAGAACTTCGCGTGCTTGCCTATGAGTACGCTTACACAAAGTCTCCTTCAGATCATACAGCACAAGGAATTCAAAGTGGCTGGGATATTAAACGGCTGTTGGGAACCGTTCCCGTTGAGGAGGATGGTTCGGTGCTGTTTAAAATTCCTGCAAATACGCCAATCTCAGTTCAACCACTCGATTCAGAAGGACGTGCCGTGCAGTGGATGCGTAGTTGGTTTACCGCCATGCCCGGAGAGGTTGTTTCATGCGTTGGTTGTCACGAAGATCAAAATTCAATGCCAATTCCTAAACGGGTTATGGCATCAACGAAATCGCCGGTTCCTATCACAACTCCCGAAGGTGGCGTACGTTCTTTTACTTTCGATCTTGAGATACAACCGATTCTTGACCGAAATTGTATTGGGTGTCATAACGGGAAATCCAGACTGGATTTCCGCGGAGGGACCAAAGTAACAGATTCACCTTCTAACAAAGGACATTTAAAACTATCAACCAGTTATGTGGCCTTCCATCCCTATGTGAACCGTCAGGGACCTGAAGCTGATATTGCAGTGATGAAACCGTATGAATATCACGCCTCAACAAGTGAGGTGGTTAAGCTTCTCAAACGAGGACATAACAATGTTAATCTTACTGATTCAGAGTGGCGTAAACTCTATAACTGGATTGATTTTAACGCCCCTTATCACGGAGCATTTGAAACGAATCCCAATGAATTTTATGCTTGTAAGAATCCGGTGGCACGCCGGATCGAGCTAACCAATAAATATGCCAATAATGCCGGGGTTGACTGGCAAAAGGAGATCAATGATTATGCCGCTTATCTTGAGAAAAAGGGAAAACCGGAACCGGTAATACCTGAACATGAAGTCAGACCGGCATATAAGGAGGTTAAAGTAAAAGGCTTCCCATTTACTCCAGGCGACGTTGAGCACAAGAGCATTGAAATCGCTCCCGGTGTCAAGATCAGTTTTGCAAGAATTCCTTCAGGCAATTTCGTAATGGGCAATAATACTCACGGTAAGTTAAACGCTCCGGCTTCAAAAGTAAAGATAGAAAAATCGTTCTGGATTGCAGAGACAGAGCTGACCAACGAGCAGTACAGGGTGATCTTCCCGGAGCATAATAGCCGTTATATTGCCCAGTTCTGGAAAGATCATGTCAGACCTGGTTACGAAGCAAACCGCGCATTGCAGCCTGTTATTCGTGTTTCATGGAACGAAGCAATGGCTTATTGCGCACAACTAAGCGAAAAGACAGGGGCTAAAATCAACCTTCCAACTGAAGCGCAATGGGAATGGGCTGCACGCGCAGGTACTGATTCTGAATTTTGGTTCGGTAATCTAAACACCAATTTTGCACAATTTGAAAATATGGCCGATCAGCAACTATCGAAAATGGCAGTGACGGGTGTTGATCCTCAACCCATGAAAGTGGATAATCCAGCCTTTCGCTATTACGATTTTTTACCGAGAGAAAAATCAGTGGATGACGGGAATATGATCGTTGCCGATGTTGCTAGTTACAAACCCAGTCCCTGGGGACTGTACGATGTCTGTGGTAACGTTGCCGAGTGGACACGCAGTGATTATGCTCCCTATCCTTTCAAAAAAGGGGCCGTATCAGCCGAACAACAAAAGGTTGTCCGTGGTGGTTCATGGATAAGCCGTCCAAAGAATTCAACTTCTTATATCCGAAACAGTTATTATGCCTGGCAACCGGCTAATAATGTAGGATTTAGAATTATTATTGAAGACTAATTCAAATCGGAAAAGCGATTTCGATGGTTATTTCAAGAATGTATTAACTGTGGCTTAATAACGAAAAAGGAAAATTATGACCAGATTATTTCAATTCATTGGATTATTGTTATTTTCAGTAATAGCTGTTGACCAGAGTACCGCACAAACGCTGCATGTTGACTTAATCAATCGTCTTGGTTTTTATTCTTCAAAGCAATGCTTGTTATCGGTTGAGCAGTTGAAAAAGGAATTTCCTTCAGTATTTACTCCTCCGTCGAACTGGAAAACGACTCTCGATGAGCTGGATGGTAAATCGAAACTGATCATTAAACGGCTTCGGTCGGGTGACAAGCAGGCGATAACAGATGGGGAAGCATTGATTCGTACGGTTGATGCTATTTTCCTGGAAAATCCCTTGATCAAAGGGAAAAAGATTGCTGCAGTCCGGCGTGAATTAGGAGTTAAAGCACGAAATGCAACAGGTGGTACATTAGGAGTAGGTCCGTCTAATTTTCAAAATAATTCAGAACTTCCCCGTCATGGGTGGACCAACCAATTGGTGGAAATCACGATGGAAGGGGGGAAAAAGAATCAGCGTTTGCTCTTTACTCCGCCGTCCGATGTTTTAATTTCCGATCCGGAACCTCATTTTGACGGCAAGCGTATCCTCTTCTCTTCAATTGGGACAAATGATCGCTGGCACCTCTTTGAGCTGGATACAAAAACAGGTTTTGCCAGACAGGTGACACCCGAAAGCTATAAGGATTTCGATAGTTTTGACGGTTGCTATACACCTGATGGCCGTTATATATTTTGTTCAACCGGAACTTTTCTTGGGTTGCCTTGTACTGATGGCGGCAACAAGATGTCCGGACTGTTCATGTTTGATCCCAAAAGTGGAAAAACGCGTCAGCTAAGCTTTGATCAGGACAGTAACTGGGGTCCTTGTGTGATGAACAACGGCCAGATTCTTTACCAGCGCTGGGAGTATGCCGATCTTCCACATGCCAATTCACGCCTTATGTTCACAATGAATCCTGACGGAACTACTCAGCGAGCTTATTATGGTTCAAACTCGTATTTCCCTGCAGCATTTTTTAATGCACGGCCAATTCCAAACCACAAAAGCGCAATTGTTGGCACTGCAACCGGGCATCATAGCATTGCTCGCTGCGGACGACTTCTGATTATCGATCCGGTTGTGGGCGAGAAAGAGGCTGAAGGTGTTATTGCTGAAATTCCATATTGTGGAAAGAAGGTTGAACCAGTAGAGAGAGACCGTATGCCTGATGGAATATTTCCGCAGTTTTTACAGCCTTATCCGTTGAGTGATAAATATTTTGTGGTGTCGATGCGTGCGACGGACAAATCGTTATGGGGTTTATATCTTGTTGATATTTATAATAATATAACGCTTATTGCCGAAGAGGAAGATTGCGCCTTCGTTGAGCCGGTGTTACTTGAGAAACAAAAAACACCTCCTGTCATTCCAGATCAGGTGGATCTTGTAAGCAAAACGGCTAATGTTTTCATTCAGGATGTTTATGTTGGCGATGGTCTGAAAGGGATTCCGCGAGGTTCGGTAAAAAAATTACGTATTGGATCTTACAGCTTTAGCCCCTTGGGTCAGGGAGGCCTTCTTGGCGCTATCGGCGCTGACGGTCCATGGGATGTAAAACGGATTATCGGTACTGTTGACGTTGAGCAGGATGGCTCAGCCATGTTTACCATTCCCGCCAATACTGCCATATTCGTTCAGCCGCTCGATGATGAAGGAAAGGCACTCCAATTGATGCGAAGCTGGTTTACCGGAATGCCCGGAGAAACAGTCTCTTGTATTGGGTGTCACGAATCCCGCAACAGTATTCCTATGCCAAAGGCTACTTTAGCTTCCAGAAAAAAACCTCAGGAAATTAAAGAGTGGTACGGAAAGGAGCGTGGCTTTAGCTACCAGCACGAAATTCAGCCTGTTCTCGATAAGTATTGTGTGTCATGTCATAATGGTACAAAGCCCGACCGGCCTTATTTGAAGGGTGATAAAATGCTGACAGACTGGAAATCGGATATAGCAGGCAGTGTTTCAGTTGAAAATGGAGGCGGACATTTCACAGAGTCGTATTCCAGCTTGCACCGTTATGTTCGTCGGCCTGGCATTGAAAGCGATATCCATATGCTTACTCCAATGGATTTTCATGCCGATCAAACGGAGCTGATGCAACTGTTAAAGAAAGGGCACTACAATGTTGCTCCGGATAAGGAAGCCTTGGAGAAGCTCGCTTGCTGGATTGATTTCAATGCCCCTTTCCACGGCCGGCGTTCTGACATTCCCGGTTATTCGAGAACCAGCGCAGGAATCGCAATGCGTCAAAATTATCTTGAAATGTTTGGTGCACCCACAACTAATTTTGAGTATCTCCCCGAGATCCCTAAAGATATTAAGCAGGTTTACCCGCAAAAACGGGCAGTAGCAATAGGAGTGACTAATTTGCAAGGGTGGCCATTAAGAAATGCAAACGACGCGCAGCTTGCATTGGGTTATTTTCAAATGAAACTGCCTGTTACCGATGGAATGATATTGGATCTTGTTAAAGTTCCTGCAGGCCGGTTTATCATGGGCAGTGAAAATAATTCCGACGAGATGCCACAAACCAGCGTGGAAATTGAAAAAAGCTTTTGGATTGGAAGGTTTGAAATCACTAATAAACAGTTTCTGGCATTTGATCCAGCACACGACAGCAGAGATGAAGATCGCCACGGATATCAATTTGGCCGAAGAGGATACTCGTTGAACCATCCCGACCAGCCTGCTGTAAGAATTTCATGGAAGCAGGCTATGGACTTTTGTAAGTGGATGTCTGAGAAGACAGGGAAAACTATCACGCTACCCACAGAAGCACAATGGGAATGGGCATGTCGTGCAGGAAGCAGCACGGATTATTCATTTGGAAAATCCGGGTCGGATTATTCAAAATATGCTAATCTTGGAGATATAACGCTCCGGGAATATGCTGCATGTACGGCATATAAGAATTACGAAAGTGTAAGAATCATCGATAATGCCAGTAAATATGACGATTGGGTTCCGCGTGATACCCTGTTTGATGACCGGAGTTTTGTGGCTGAACAGGTTGGGCGGTTTCGTTATAATCCATGGGAAATTGCTGATATGCACGGAAATGTGTGGGAATGGACCCTTTCAAAATATGTGTCCTATCCTTACAATGCGAACGATGGCCGTAATGAAACTGAAAAGGACGGTGTTTCAGAACGCGTTGCAAGAGGTGGTTCATGGTATGATCGTCCGTATCGGGCAACATCTACCTATAGAATACCTTATCGCGATTATCAAAAAGTGTTTAACGTAGGTTTCCGCGTTGTAATGACTGAAAATTAATAAAATATTAACCACTATTAGAATGAAATTCAATGTATTAAACAGTTTTTTGCTGATTATTCTTATTCCGGCTCTAAATTCATGTGCAGTAAAGGAAAAGCTGCTGATTGGCGGTTGTAACTGGGATCATATCGCTATTGTAGATAAAAAAACACAAACTATTGAATGGACGCATCAGCTGCAAAAAGGAGATGATTGCAATGATCTGGAAATCACCAAAGCCGGGAATATTCTTTATGCCTACAAAGGAGGTGCTCGTCTTATAACCAAGGCACAAGAGCTGTTATGGGATTTTAAAGTGGAGAAGGGGCAGGAACTTTATACTGCAACAGAACTGCCCTCTGGTGAATACCTCCTTGGAGTGTGTGCAAAACCTTCCCGAATCATTACCCTAAATTCAAAAGGTGAAAAAATTAAAGAACAAAACTTTGAGTCAGGAATTGCGAACGTACACGGTCAGTTCAGACAAATTTTTCCTACCAAAACTAATTCCTACCTCATTCCGTTAATGGGAAAAGGTGAGGTGATAGAACTTACCCAATCGGGCGAAGTGATTCGCAGGGTGAAGGTTGGAGGAAATCCATTTTCGGCGAAGATAATGGCCGATGGTAAGTGGGTTGTAGCCTGTGGAGATGCTCACCGATTAGTGATTGTTGACCCGCGGACCCAACTTGTAAAAGATACAATCAGCCTTTCTGAGAGCTCAAAAATGGCACTTCTTTTTGTTGGAGAGACTCAGTGCTATCCTAATGGTAATGTGATGATTGCAAATTGGAGAGGGCACAGTAAAGATAAAACTCAACCACAGTTGGTTGAGATGAATTCAAAAAACAAGGTCGTTTGGACCTTGGAATCCGCTTCGGAGATTGCAAATATATCTGCGGTATTCTCCTTCAAAACAAAAAAATAATTCGGCATTTTTATTGACTACTTATCACGATTTTATATGATCTGTTTTTTCAGAATTCTGTTTGCATTGATTTTAAGTTTGTGGTTATCAGAATCAGAAGCCAGGGTTACACTGCCCAATCTCTTTACCAATCACATGGTATTACAACGGGAAAAGAAGATTGCTGTATGGGGTGATGCCGCATGGGGCGAAAAAATCACTGTAACACTCGGATCCAATGTCTCAATTACCACGGCAGATGTTAATGGCAAGTGGATGGTAAAGTTGAAATCTATGAAGTCAGGTGGCCCTTATAAGCTTAGCGTTGCAGGAGAAAATACTCTTGAATTTTCAGATGTACTTTTGGGAGATGTGTGGATTTGCGCCGGTCAGTCAAATATGGAGTTGCCTGTTCGCCGAAGTACGAACAGCCAAAAAGAAATCGCGAATTCGGCCAATCAGCACATCAGATTGCTTACAGTTGATCATACTGCAAATGCTGATAGTACCAGGAATAACGTAAATGGTGTTTGGTTCGAATGTAATCCTGTTACGGTAGAGGGTTTTTCGGCTGTAGGCTATTATTTTGGACGCACTCTGGAGAAAGAACTCAATGTTCCCATCGGGTTGATCGATATCGGCTGGAATGCGACCAGGATAGAAGCCTGGACCAGCAGAGATGCCTTAAAACGGATGGAAAACGGGAAAAAGGAGGTAGCTTCCTACGAGAGTTCTGCTCCGCAGGAAGATGTTAAGGCGATGAATAATTATACAGCGAAGTTAAAAGAGTATAAAGAGGCTGTTTCAAAAGGGAATACATCGGTTGAAGTCCCTGAAATTCCAAGACCGGCAAGGAGAGTTCCTTCGTCAGTGGGCTCACTTTATAATTATATGATTTATCCGCTTCTTTCCTATGGTATCAAAGGGGCGATATGGTATCAGGGAGAGGCAAATTCCAGATCTTCAGAGAGCGCCATTGAATACAGGAAACAGCTTCCCAATATGATCCAAAATTGGAGAGATGACTGGAAACAGGGAAATTTTCCGTTTATTTTTGTACAACTTCCTAATTTTCAATCTACCGGATTTTGGCCGCTAATGAGAGAATCAATGTTGAAAACCTACCTTGCAGATAAAAAAACAGGGATGGCTGTAACCATTGATATTGGACATAAAACAGATATCCACCCTTCAAATAAGCAGGATGTTGGCTATCGATTAGCTCTCCAGGCATTGGATATTGCCTATAAAAAGAAGAATATTGTAAGTCAAGGTCCTGTTTTTATTGCGATGAAAATAAAAAACGAAGCTGCAATACTTTCGTTTCATAATGTTGGAAGTGGATTGCAAGCCAGGAATGTCGAGCTGAAAGGATTTAAAATAGCCGGAGCGGACAGACAATTTTATGATGCTGCGGCTAACATTGTTAACGATAAAGTTATTGTTTCCTGCAGTAAAGTTATGGCACCTGTCGCAGTAAGATATGCCTGGGAGGAATATCCTGATTGCAATCTGTATAATAAGGAAAAATTGCCTGCAAGTCCGTTCCGGACCGATAACTGGGATAAGTAAATAATTTTTGAGATAAAACTGGCACTCTTGAAGTGCATTGTTAACTAGATATCATGAAAAAACAGCATTCTTCAACTTATGTTTTTTTGTTTTGCGGACTCATGCTTCTCGCTGCTTCCTCTTTTGCACAGAAAATATTGCCATATAAAGATTCAACACTGTCAACAGACCAGCGTGTAGAGGATTTGCTTTCGCGGATGACGTTGAAAGAGAAATTCTGGCAGATGTTTTTGATTCCCGGCGATCTAAGCGATGGGAAAGAACGTTATAAAGAGGGAATTTTTGGTTTTCAGGTTGCCGCACGTCCTCAATCGGATAACGCTTCCGGGCAAATGTTAAGTTATGATGCCGGTTCGAACGGAGCCGAAACAGCCAGACTGATCAATAAGATCCAGGAGTTTCTGATGAAGGAAACCCGTCTGGGTATACCGATGATTCCGGTTGATGAAGCCCTGCATGGTCTGGTCAGAGAAGGAGCGACTTCCTTTCCTCAATCTATTGCTCTTGCAGCAACTTTTGATACCATTTTAATGGCTAAAATTGGAAATGCCGTTGCGAAAGAGGTTAAAACAAGAGGCTTGCGCGATATCTTGTCACCGGTGATCAATCTGGCGACTGATGTAAGGTGGGGGCGAACGGAAGAGACTTATGGTGAGGATCCGGTTCTTAGCGCTATGATAGGAGTATCGTATATCCGGCAGTTTGAGAAAAACGGAATTATTACAACGCCCAAGCACTTTGTTGCCAATTCAGGTGACGGAGGCAGAGATAGTTACCCAATTCATTCGAGCGAAATGGCTTTGGAAGAAGGGGTGCTCTATCCTTTTAAAGAGGCCTTTCTGAATGCCGGCTCCCGTTCGGTGATGACTTCCTATAATTCGTTGAATGGCGCTCCATGCACTGCGAATAATTGGTTACTAAATAAAAAACTAAAGGAAGAGTGGGGTTTCAAGGGTTTTGTCATTTCTGATGCAGGTGCAACAGGTGGCGCGAATGTGCTGCACTTTACAGCCGCTGATTATGCCGAATCGGCCAGAAATGCAGTAGAGAATGGATTAGATGTTTTTTTTCAGGGTTCCTACGATCATTATCCCTTGTTTTGGAAACCATTTGAAACCGGAATGATCTCACAAAAAAGCATCGATAATGCTGTCAGGCGAATTCTTCGTGCCAAATTCGAACTGGGTTTGTTTGAAAATCCATATGTTGATCCCGAACAGGCCAAAATCTGGAACAACCATCCGACACACCGTGTGCTGGCGTTAAAAGCTGCCGAAGAAGCCTTGGTTTTGTTGAAAAATGACAAAAATGTGTTACCTGTCTCCGCCAAGGTAAAATCAATTGCCATCATAGGAAAAGATGCTGAAGAGGCGAGACTTGGAGGATATAGTGGTCCGGGAGTAAACAACGTCTCCATTTTGGATGGAATTAAGAAGATAACCGCCGGTAAAGTTAAAATTTCATATACAGCAGGCGGGGAGCGAAAAACCGATGCTTTTTCGAATGTTCCTTCCGAATATTTGTCATGTATTATCAATGGAAAGAAGGAGCAGGGAGTGCTTGGTGAATATTTCAACAACCCAAAATTTGAAGGGGAGCCAACCATGTCGAGAAAAGATGGCTCCATAGCCTTCGGATGGACACTTTTTTCTCCAAATCCTAAAATTCCTTATGATTGGTTCTCTGCACGTTGGGCTGGTAAATTAAAGGC
>JBAXOA010000051.1:0-27404 GCA_037133495.1 Mariniphaga sp.
CCATCCTTCTCGTGAGCATATTTAATCCATGAATCTTTAGCGAACATACTTTGAACCTGCAATCCTTCATAATTTTTGCATCCATAGATTTGTCCGCCAAAACCCACATCAGCAACAATTGGAAGATTAACTTTGGCTAACCAGTCAACCAGCTCTTTTTGTGCCAGAAAATCCATATAGCCACTAAAAGTAAACCAGGTGTTACCTTCATTCATCCCTTTTCCAATTACTTCCAAAGGATGACCTGCCGTGCAGGTAACGCTTTTCAATAATGTCTCGGCTCCAAACCACCCGCGTCGCAAATCATATTTGGTTAGAAGGTTCTTTGTATCACTGATGAGCGTTGAAACTTTTTCTCTAAGTGCTTTATTTTTTGATAAAATCACATATAATTTCTTCGTGCCATTTTCAAGATAGAAAGCGTTTACCTCGGTAAAATCTTTCGCCCCGAATTGATGACTTTTCAACTTTTCTTTCCAGCCATCGTCTTTCGGTAGTTTATCCGCCAGTATTTTACCGGTCTCCGAGTCGGGATCGGCCAGCACCAAAACATGATCATTGACTTGAGCCTCCTCTAGTTTTTGAATAGTTGGCTGATCAAGAATAAGATACTGATTATTGATTAAACTATTTAAAAATCCTTCCTGCAGGCACAATCCCGGAATTTTTAAATCCTCAGCAATATCTACCTTGCTCTGGGCAATTGTATATTCGACATTGGGAATTGCAATTTTAACGAGATTACCGTAACGGATCCATTTGCGGTAGCTGTCGTGCCAGTAGTTGGTATACCCGTTAAATTGAAATTCAGTTGTCACCGCATCTCTATCAGGATTAAATGAGCCATTATACTTAAAACCATCCAGATTTTGAGCACTCGCAATGTTGCCTGTTAGAAGTAAAACCATTAGAGGCAGCAGATAATAACTAACAAAACTATTTTTCATATTCTCTGGTATTAAAATAATTAAAATCTTCCGGGTATTTATATTGTATAAATCTACTTTAATTAATTGATTTCAAAATCAAAAGTTCAATTTAATGTGTGGTAATAAGATTGCGATCTCTTAATTCATTAAGGCTCTTTTCCCATTTTCCACCCGCTCCCCACAAATAATAGGTAAAGTAGGAGGTGGTTTTTTGTGCGATTGGCACCCATGGCTGGAATTCATTGAAATCATAATGCGCATCCCCGTTAGACGCAAGATTTTGAAACATATGCAGAAATAACGGACGGGAAACAGGAAAAGCGCCTACAAAAGCGATATCTTCTTTGGAATCATACCCAGCATCCCATCCCTCTTTAGGAAAGATTACCTTACCAAAATAAAACTCGGGTTTCATCCGGTATTCTTTCAATCCATCCTTTTCAGGAACTGTAAATACATCCCGTGTATCGTGGTTTTTTCCGAGGACAAGAATAGGAACGGGAGCAATTATATTAGCCTCAGGATTGATAAAAGTAAGGGCATACCGAACTTCAAGCAGCGGTGAATTTCCATATAATGTAAATATTTTCTCCAGTTTATTTCCAAAATAGTCTGCTGTCATTTTTACGCTGACACAATCTCCATCTTTTTTAATAACCTCAGCACTATATAATTTATGGCCCTCCATACTGCCCTGCCCAAGAAAATCCTCAAATCCCCCAACCGGATAATAACCTCTTTTTCGATATTCCCGTTTATCGTCGGCAGGCTTATCAGGCCATAGTTTAAACAAAACATTATCATTTCTCGATTTAACGAAATATTCTATTACCCTTGCGCCAGTTGCCAAAAGGATAACCCGAACACTGTCGTTCTCCATTTTATATTCATCAACACCATCACCGTTAATATCAACAACCGAAAGTTTTGGGGCTCCAGCGGCACTTCCGACACCTAGCTGACTCAGATTTTCGACTCCAAGGGCACTAACTTTTACCTGATAATTTCCCGCCGGCACTTCCAAGCTAAACGACATCTCCCCGGATGCTCCTGTTGCAACGGTATATTGTTTCGAACTGCTATAAACCGATTTACCGGGATTATTTTTGTCTGTCACCTCAACTGTCACCGGAAAGGTTGGTTTATCACTGAAGTTATGAATGGTAACCGGGTATGACACCTTTGGAGAATGACCGTACAGCAGCTGATGGGCAGAAATTGCAGGTGGAAGATCAATCATTGTAAGCGTGCTTTTCTTGCCGGTTTCCCATTTATAATGCACCGCGATTGGATTTGTTTTTGCCATTGCAGTCATTTGGGGTTGTAACTTAAATTGTAATGTCTTTGATCCTTCGGCCGGAAGATTAACCTGAGTGGAGAGGGAACCCGCCATTTTCAATTCCGGTGGAAGAACAATTTCAGCCGTCCCTTTAACCGAATGCGCATAGGTGTTGGTGATGGTGATATTTAATTGATAATCTTTAGTTGCTGCCTCAAGATTAATCCTGTCACCAAAGTATTCCTCGAGAAAAACACGATCCAGAACCAACATTTCAAGTGCATTACGATATTGTGCAGGACCCATCATCTTTCCATTTCCGGTTACTGCAACTTCCCGCCTGTCCAAAATTGCCTCCCACATTGCCGGCTTGGTAATCTGCTCCCTTTTTTTAATAAAAAGCACCATACAAGGAACTGCATCCTCCTCAAGATAGCCTGTTGAAGTCACAAAAGGAATGTTGTCATTATCAATTTGTTCTTTATTCCCTTCACCTGCAAGATATCCGTCATATTGATAGGGATCAGCTTCCGGATCATGTACCGACCGAAAAGTATAACCATTTTTTTGATGTGCAAAATTAAGCCATGAATCAAGCGTATACATATTTTGAGGCTGCAATCCATCGTAATCTTTGCATCCGTAGATCGCTTGCGCTCCAATATTTTTAACGTAACCGATGCTTGATCCGACATCAGTTACAACAGGCAGATTTACTTTTGCGAGCCATGTTTCAATCTCTTTCTGAGCCAGAAAATCCATATAACCGCTGAAAGTGAACCAGGTATTCCCTTCATTCATTCCCTTACCGATCACTTCCAGAGGATGGCCGGCTGTGCAGGTTACACTTTTCAACAGTGTTCCCGTTCCAAACCAGCCACGGTGCAAATCGTATTTAGCCAAAAGCTCCCTGGTACTGTCAATGAGTTGTACAACCTTGTCGCGCAGCTCTTTGCTTTTAGAAGCCACGACATACAGCTTTTGGGTGCCGTTCTCAAGGTAAAAAGCATTTATTTCAGTGAAATTTTTCGCGCCGAACTGGTGGCTCTTCAGTCTTCCCTTCCACAAATCAACTTTTGGAATTTTAACAATCAGTTTTTTACCGGCTTCTGAATCCGGATCAATTGAGATCAAAACGCTTCCTTTCCCTGTTGCCTCACCCACAGATTTAAGTGTTGGCTGATCCAGAAGAAGATACTCACCACTATAAAGAGAGCTAAGAAATCCTTCCTGCATGGATAATCCAGGAATTCCAATGTCCTCCGCGATATCTGTTTTGGTCTGAGCAATGGTATAATCTAAATTGGGAAGCGCCATTTTAAAGAGATTTCCATAGGTGACATTCTCCCGGTACAGATCCTGCCAATGATTCGTATAGCCGTTGAATTGAAAAGCAGTTTTCACTGCATTCTCACCAGGATTAAATGAACCATTATTTTTATAGTTGTCCAGATTTTGAGCACAGGTAACATTGCTTATTACGGCAAGCAGCATTACAAGCAGGATGTGACGCTTTTTGAAAGGGTGTTTCATAGCTAATAATTGGTTTATAAAATATTTGCAGGTTATCCCTGGAGGTTAAACTCCATCAGTTTGGTAAATATAGCAATAGAAATTTAACCGGATAATGATTTCCATTTTATTTTCATCAGATATTAACGCATCAGACAGAAATCAACCCCAAAAAGGGAGCAAAAAAACAAATTGTTAGCCAACCGAATAATTGTCGCGACCAAATTATTCCTATTTTTGCAAAGAATCTTTACCCGCATAGTGGTTAAAGCTTTAAAAGCAAAGGATTTTATTTAATAAAGTGTCAGATAAAATGAAAGTTTATAAATTCGGAGGAACTTCGGTCGGAACTATTGAAAACATGAGAACCGTGATGAACCTGATTGCAGACGGAGAACAAAAGTTAGTTGTTTTGTCTGCTATGTCAGGGACTACAAATAACCTGGTTGAAATTTCAGACTATCTGGCCAAGAAAAATAAAGAATCGGCATTGGGAATTATCAGTGCACTCGAAAAGAAATATTACAATGTTGTGTTCGATCTCTATTCAACAAAAGAGATAAAGGAACAGGGGAAAAGGATACTTGAAGAGCGGTTTGAAGTAATCAAATCCTATACATCAGGTGTTTTCCCGGAAGAAGGAGCACGTGCTTTGCTTGCTCAGGGAGAATTGATATCAACGGCATTATTTACGCTGCTCATGCAGGAATCGGGATATAATACATTGCTGCTTCCGGCACTCGACTTCATGAAAATTGACGGAGAAAAAATGCCTGACAGCCAATACATTAAAAATAAGCTAAATAGTCTATTAAAAAGCTCACCCAAGGTTGATTACTATATCACACAGGGATTCATTTGTCGTAATGACGCCGGTGAGATTGACAATCTGCAACGTGGAGGATCAGACTATACTGCTACTTTAATCGGTGCTGCAATCAACAGCGAGGAGGTACAAATATGGACAGACATTGACGGATTTCATAACAATGATCCCCGTTATGTTGAGAACACGAGAAAAGTAGATACTCTTTCGTTTAACGAAGCATCAGAGCTGGCCTATTTCGGCGCTAAAATTCTTCACCCTCAGACGGTATTGCCGGCTATGATGAGCGACATTCCGGTAAGACTTAAAAATACCATGAACCCACCTGATCCCGGTACTTTAATTACATCCGAAAGTAAAACAAAAGGGATAAAAGCTGTCGCAGCCAAAGATGGAATAACTGCTATTAAAATAAGGTCCGGAAGAATGCTTAATGCTTACGGATTTATCAAAAATATATTTGAGATCTTCGAGTTTTTCAAGACATCAATCGATATGATAACGACTTCAGAAGTAGCTGTTTCATTGACAATTGACGATCCAAAGCATCTCGAAGAAATTATTATTGAACTCAAGGAGTATGGCAAAGTAGATATTGACCGTAATCAGACAATCGTATGCATCGTCGGAAATATGATTGCTGAAGAGAAGGGTTTTGCAGCGAAAGTATTTACAGCGCTGGAAGATATTCCAATCAGGATGATTTCTTATGGTGGCAGCCGAAATAATATTTCTGTTTTGGTGAACAGCAATGATAAAAAAGCTACCCTTCGGGCGTTAAGTGCCAAGTTGTTAAATTCCTAATCAAAGGCTGGCTTCCTTTATTTCAAGTCCAATATAGATTCAAATTTCGCTCGAACTACTCTGACTGCAGTTTTCAAAACTTAATACCGGAGTGGAGTACATTTTCAGCCACAATTCCATGGCTTCTGCACGGTCTTCGTTGACAAGTTTTAGTCTTTGGTGAGTTAATTCGATGAACAATTTCTGTTCCTCCAAAGTATACAAATCGATATATTTATTACAGTTATAATATAAATCGTAAGCAATATAATTATTAGGAAAGAGTTTATAGTTTCTATAAATCTCACTATCAATGTATTCTGCAAGACGCTTTAATCTGTCATTAATGTTTCCCTCTTTTGAAATGCCTTTGAGAGCGCTTTTGTCAATAGGGATACCAAATTGAATCTGAATCCTGCCTTTCTGATTTTTCAGACCACTTACCATACTGAGTAAGTCATCCTTTTCTGATTTTTGAAAATCCGGATCGGATTGACGCTGCAATAATTCGGCTACTTTTTCGTTCCCGCATGGCTCAATTTCGTATGATATGGTCATTGGAACAATATTCAAATCCTTAAATCCCCGAACAAATTTTTTCTTGTTCGACATATTCAACATCTTCAATAAGGCGGGCGAAGTAACGTCCAGACCATCTTTGGAGCGTCCTTCACGTTGGGCAATCCAAATTGAGTTACCATTATTAGTGATCTTTTCCCTGATATAAGAGGAGAGTTGTTTTGATGATGCAAGCATCTGTCTGACAGGAATATTTCTCTTGACGATAAAGGAGCGATTTACCCGCGACAGATCTTCAATCCATTGATATACAAGCAAATTACTTCCCATTGCAATCTCAGTGGAATTGTATCCATATTTGTACATCTCAAAATTCAGAAAGGCAGAATCGAGAACAATATCGCGATGATTGGAAATAAACAAATAACTCTGGTCTTTTTTAAGATTTTCGAGACCGCTTAATGTCAATCCGGTAGTACTTGAGGAAATAATGTTTTGAAGGAATGGAACCATAAACTTAAGTTGGAAAGACTCCACATCTCGGGTTTGGCTCATCGCTTCCCGGATTTCCTGAATTTTAGTTTCATCAACAAATAGGCGTTGAATTACTCTCAAAAAAACCGGATCAGCCAATAATTTGGTCATTATTTGAGGAACTTCCTCATCGGTGTAAGGTCTTATTTCATCGAACTCATTCGAAACCAACATATTTTAGCAGTTTAATAGATCTTTAGTCTTAAAACAAATGTACAAAAATAGCTGTTCAATTGAATATCTGACAAAAAATCTTGCGTTTGGCCGAAATAATCCATTATCCTGCAGATCCATTGCCTTAAAAATGCCGGGTTGCCTTACAATGTCAATTAAAATCTGTAATAAAGTAATCCTCTCAATTCGGTACGGCTATTGCCTTCAGTAGCATCATTTCCGGAGCCCCAGGATGAAGCTCCGTTGTGGATTGTTCTCCCGGATTTTAAATAAACAGTAATTCGCGAGGTAGGGCTCCACTTAAAATTGAGATATATTCTGTGACCGCTTCCGTGGAATTCAGGGATTGAAAAGCTGTACAACAGATCATTTTCAAAGGTGTATATGCGTGAATTATAGCCATCGGTATTAAACCATGCATACCTCAGCCACATTTTTAATTTAGGAACAGGGGTATAAAGAAAATCCTGAAAGACAAGAAAACCATCTTCATGCATTGAATTAAATGAATATCCGGCATATTCGAATCTTGTGCGCAAAGTTATTTTATTGCTCGCTACATATTGAGCATGAATCCTAAGTTTAGTTGTCGCTTCATCTAAATCGGATGCAACACCAGTAATATCACTAGTTTTCTGAGGTTTCGACTCATATTTTCCCTTCAGATAAAATGAAAATTTTGTGGATAACGCGATATCAATCCGGGCCATATAATCCCGTCCGCTCTCAGGTGCCATTGTGTTGTAAGTCAGCCATGGGAAATAATAAATATCCACATAGCATGAAATTTTCAGTTTTGGCAGAGGATACAACAAAATCCCTGTATATAATCCGGTTTCGTTTCGGTTTCCTGAACTTTCGGATAGCGAACTTCCATAAAATGTATGAAATCCCGGATCAAAATAACGGAAATAGGCCGACCAGCTCACCTGAGGATGTGCATGCCATACCAATCCCTGAACGATTGCCGGCTTTCCGTTTTTTGATAATCCTGCCTCACCAAAAAACTGAATGCGAGATAATGCAAGTTGATAATCAATTCCCATATTACAGTTTGCGGATCCCGAAAAACTATAGGCCTTATAGGGAGCGTCGCCGGTAACCATCGGTAAGCCAAATTGTTGATAAGCAAATAATGCACCGATTCTCAACCGGCTATATTTTAATTCTCCATAACCCCCGGCCATTTGCTCATTTAGGCTTTTCTCATCAGCTATCTCAGACGAAGTCCTGTGATATCCTGATGTTTGGAGTGAAGTAAAAAATCGTTCTCCTGTTTCAGAATCAGTATTAATATTGGCATCGCGCATCTTGTTGGAGTAAAATAAAAACAGTTTAAACGGACCGGCACCCATCGTTGCAGCTATACCACGAAAAAAGCGATTTTCATCGGTCGATGTTGAAGGTCTGACACCTTGCGCCGATTTCATTATGCCTGTTGCATTGCCTGATTTCCCCAATCCCGATCCGGCGCCAAAACTCACCCCTTGGCCAATGCGCAACAAATAATCTCCAACTGTGACCTGACGAAGAAATTTTCTGGCCTTTAAGGAAATAAAACCCGAATAATAATCGAAGCCCAGCTTGTTGCTTCCTTTTAAAAACTGTTCTCCGGCATCGTTATCGGCAATTAAGCCCAGTTCTAATTTTTCTGGTATTTCGAATTGATAACGGGAGTATAAAGAGAGCGGTAAACCAGGATAAACTGCACCATTTTCAGTGGAAGCTGATTTATACCCTTTTGCCTGAGGGAAAGAGGTCTTTACTCTCATCAATACTTTAGATTGTAATCCTTTTCGAAAACTATTTATTGAGTCAGCCGGAACATTAAAGATGATAAAAGGGGTCAATGCAGCAATAATATCCGGAGTGATCCCTTCCACTGCACCCAGTTCATAGTTCGAAACAAAAAAACCATTCTGCTTTCTGTACGCGATAATATCTTGTATCTGTTTAAAATTCAAAATATTGAGCTGCTCGAACTCTTCGGCTGCAGCCATATTGATATTTAACGGATGTTCTGAATTTTTAGCAAGATCCTCGAGCAGTGGTGAGTTATCAATATCCACTTCATCCGATTCAGCAATCGACTCAATAACCTCTTCAATAACTGACTCCTTCCTATTCTCGATGATTTGCGGAAAACCGTATTCGAAAATAACCATAAATAACAGAAGCAAATATTTTGTTCTATAGTTCATGTGAATATAATTTATTCTTTTTTGTTAACCGAACCTGCTCTATCGGGTCACATTTTAAAGTCAAAGATTTAATCCCAACGAAATGGAAGGTGTGTATCCTAAAGTCTCGTGATGCGCCAATGCAACATCAACAATTACATTTTTATATTTATAGCCAAAACCGGCTGAATGCTGAATTGGTTTACCTGAAAGACCAAACCGAAGGGAAAAAGCATCAGTAAATTTATATTCAATCCCGGTGGTGATATTTAAAGGTTTATCAATGCAATATGCCACGGCGCTGACGAAAAGAAGGTTTTCGGATCCCTTTACTGCAATGCCGGAAGTAGCTCCGGATGGAAGTTTCGATTTAAGATTAAGAGATTCAATTGAGGCGCGTGAAGGATTGAAAATATGCAAGCCAAATGTCAGATTATTGGCAGTTTTGTAAATCACACCAAAATCGACAAAAAAAGTTCCCAAACTCTTCGTTTGCTCAGGAAAACCTGTCAAAAAATAGTTGAACCTGATACCGGCAGAAAATTTTTTACCCAGTGATTTAGCGAATGCTAAACCAAAATGTGTTTCAGTATAACCGTCAATACCTTTCTGTTGCAAACTAAATGCAAAAGTAGCGACAGGCAATGGAGAAATTATTACGAGACACTTTTGCGCAAACCCATTAATCATGAATGGTTGACGATAATCAACAGCAAGGGTAAAATTGGTAATATAAGCTAGAGCTGCCTGATTATTAAAAACAGAAAAAGGGGTGATAAGAACAACACCTGCATTGCCAAGAGACACTTCTTTCGCTCCAATCTGGGTTTCCTCTCCGATTGAAAGCCCCTTCAACAGAGAGATGAATAACACGGCAAGTGTTAAAAAACCAGATTTTAATATGGTTCGGTTCATTCAGATTCGCGTAATCAAAACGCAAATACCTCCAAACAACAAGTTTAGTTTTAATCGGGATGTGGTTAAACCTGGAAGGATATTATCTTTTGATCACTTTATCTAATTTACAAAAAAATAATTTAAAAAACAGACTTATCAGTTGGTTTTAAATGGATATTTCACTTTTGACAATTCAGCGTTTGCCTCGACAATCTTACTTTTAAGGTTTTCCTTAAAAGTGATTAGTCTGGCCATAAGTATTTCATCACCCGAGGCAATAATCTGTGCTGCAAGGATTGCCGCATTGCCCGATCCGTTGAGCGCTACGGTTGCTACCGGGACACCCGGAGGCATTTGAAGTATGGCCAAAATAGCGTCCCATCCTTCGAGGCTGGATTTAATAGGAACTCCGATTACCGGGATGGGGGTCATTGCAGCGATTACACCCGGTAAATGTGCAGCCATTCCGGCTGCAGCGATGATTACCTTAATACCACGGTCATAAGCACCCTTGGCAAATCTCTCAACCTCTTCTGGAGTACGGTGAGCAGATAATGCATGCATCTCGAAGGGTATTTCAAAATCATTTAAGATCCGGGCAGCGCCCTCCATTACAGGAAGATCTGAAGTGCTACCCATAATAATACTCACTTTTGGATTCATAATTGATCAAAATAATTGGTTCGGTAAATAACTTTTCACTATATTTACAAAATTAAGCTTTTTTACATAATCGAAGTCAAATACTGATACAACGCTGGTTATTTTTCGTAAGCGGGATAAAAGAATTTCTATCTTTGCACGCTTAATTCCGGCCTTACGGAGGCATTTCGAATTATAATTAGTTAATGATCAGTAATCAGGTATGATTTCGCCTTCGGGTATAAAAGAGAGACGCATGAAACGAATTAAGCTTTGGGATAAAGAGTTTGAGATTTCCTTATCATATGAAGAGATCCAAACAGCCATCACCGGGATGGCCGAAAAAATGATCGTAGATTTGGAGGGAAAAGAGACACTTTTCATTTGCATTTTGAACGGAGCGTTCATGTTTGCCTCTGAATTAATGAAAAAAGTTGAACTCACCGACGCTGAGATCTCATTTTTAAAGCTGGCATCTTACTCCGGAACAAATTCCATAGGAGAGGTTAAAGAACTTATCGGGTTAAACGAGGAGGTAGCCGGACGCGCAATTGTAATTCTGGAAGATATTGTTGACAGTGGTCATACAATGAGGGGCGTTAAAGATCAATTGATCCAAAAAGGAGCAAAAGAGGTGAAAATTGCAACCCTGCTTTTCAAGCCTGACGCATTAAAGGTTGACCTCTCCCTTGACTATGTAGGACTTGTTATTCCAAACGATTTTATTGTCGGATTTGGACTTGATTACGACCGTCGCGGACGGAACTTCAAAGATATTTACACACTTGTACAAGAATAATTAAAGAATTAAAAAATACAAAAATGCTTAATCTAGTGCTATTTGGCCCTCCTGGAGCCGGAAAAGGTACTCAGGCAATCTTTTTAGCTCAATTATTCAATTTAGAACATCTGTCAACAGGAGATCTTTTACGTAAGGAAATTGCCGCAAAAACGGAGCTGGGGTATATTGCGGCCGAACTCATCGACAGAGGTGAATTAGTGCCTGATTCCATCGTTATTTCAATGATTGAAGCCAGATTAAAAAAACGAAAAACAACAGTAGGCTTTATCTTCGATGGATTTCCACGGACGGTTACTCAGGCTCAGGTTCTCGACAAACTCCTCCGAAAACATCATTCAAAAGTTTCAGTTATGCTTTGCCTTGTGGTTGAGAAAGACGAATTATTAGCTCGTCTGTCCAAAAGAGGACTTACATCAGGCAGATGTGATGATTTAGAAACAAAAACCATTGAACATCGGATTGACATTTATAATGACAAAACAGCTCTGCTGATTAATTATTATGAAAGTCAGGGGAAATACCATCCAATTCAGGGTACAGGATCAATTGAGGAAATTACTTCAAGGTTAACCGAAACAATACAAAGCTTTTTCAAAATGCCTGTATAAAAAAGTCTCTCCTACCCTTTCGTTTAAAGGTGGTTACAACCTGGCAGACAATCTGTTTGGCGATATCTCAGCGGGCATTTGCTACTCCATTTTACCGAAAACCTCCCTCCTTCTGAATTTAGCGATAACCAACTACCGGTTTGAATCTACCCTCACCACGCTGGCAGGATTCTCTGATAAATATCCTTACAGTTACGACCCTGGCAAGATCGAGAATATTGTGATAAAGAACTTTTTCCTTCAGTTCCGGACGGGATTAATATTCTAAGCACCTAACTGCCTGCAAGATGTGCCTATTGTAGATTCAATTTAAGATCGTACCTTTGCCGTTCAATTAATACCCAAAAATGGATTCGAATTTTGTTGATTATGTTAAAATAATGTGCCGTTCAGGACATGGGGGTCCGGGGTCAAGGCATTTCCGACGCGAGAAATTTTCGCCTAAGGGTGGGCCCGACGGTGGCGACGGCGGACGCGGAGGTCACATAATCCTGCGCGGGAACAGGCAGATGTGGACGCTTCTTCATCTCAAATACAGAAAACACATCATAGCAGAATATGGCGGCTCAGGTGGAGCTTCTCGCAGTACCGGGAAGGACGGAGAGGATATCTATCTTGATGTTCCTTTGGGAACTATAGCGAAAGACGCAGAAACCGGAGAAGTACTTTTTGAAATCAACACCGAGGGTGAAACTATAATCATTGCTAAAGGAGGCCGTGGCGGACAAGGCAACACCCACTTTAAATCATCGACAATGCAAACTCCCCGCTTTGCTCAGCCAGGCGAGGATCTTGAAGAGGGCTGGAAGATACTGGAGCTCAAAATACTTGCAGATGTTGGTCTCGTTGGCTTCCCAAATGCCGGAAAATCGACTTTACTCTCAAAGGTTTCGGCTGCTAAGCCTGAAATTGCAGATTATCCGTT
Organism: Mariniphaga sp.; assembly: GCA_037133495.1. Classification (GTDB taxonomy): domain Bacteria; phylum Bacteroidota; class Bacteroidia; order Bacteroidales; family Prolixibacteraceae; genus JAAFHB01. The sequence goes on from JBAXOA010000051.1 coordinate 12,611, forward strand.
TACAACGCTTGTACCCAATCTGGGAATAGTTGCTTACCGTGGGGATCAATCGTTTGTGATGGCTGATATCCCGGGAATAATCGAAGGGGCACATGAAGGTAAAGGACTGGGATTAAGATTTTTAAGACACATAGAGAGAAATTCAATTCTGCTGTTTCTAATACCTGCAGACAGCAAGAATCATTACGACGAATATCAGATTCTTTTAAATGAGCTCCTGCAATTCAACCCTGATCTTCTTGATAAACAACGCATTGTTGCAATATCAAAAAGCGATCTATTGGATCAGGACTTAATGAATGACATCAGCAAGGAGATGAAAGAAATTCCGCACATTTTTTTCTCGTCCATCTCAGAAAGTGGGATTACGGAACTAAAAGATATTATTTGGAAATCACTCAACAGCTAAAAAAAGGATAGTATGGGAATTTTGGATCTGCTAAAAAGCTGGGATAAAGATCTTTTTCTATTTCTGAACGGCATGCACAGCCTACTGTGGGATTATTCTATGACTTTGTTTACCCTAACTCCTACCTGGACGCTTTTTTATGGAACAATTCTTATAATTATTGTAAATAAATACAACAAAAAATCCCTCTTTATTATTTTTGCACTTGCATTGCTGATTTTATGTGCCGATCAGTTTTCGGGTATATTGAAACACACGATCCAACGCCTGCGACCTTCAAACGACCCGGTTATTGGTCATCTCACCCATATATTTTTCAATAAGGGAGGGGAGTTTGGATTTGTATCGGCTCATGCCGCCAATACATTTGCAATTGCTACTTTTACTTCTCTACTATTTAAAAACCGCAGGTATGCCATTTTTATTTTCCCATGGGCAATGATGATTGCGTACAGCAGAGTATATCTGGGAGTTCATTATCCTGGTGACATTCTTGGAGGCGCTATTTTAGGAATAGGAGTTGGCATCGCAATTTACAAATTACTTAAATACACTGAATCAAGATTAAGTCCGGTAAATCTGTTTGCCCGAAACCCATTAAAAAACAGAGAGGCCAGTCTGATTATTATAACAGGGCTATTTATTATGATCATGTGCATTGGTGTAATAACCTTATTAATTCAGAACAAATTAATCACCGGTTAACTGCATTTGAAACACCAAATTCTTCAGCGAAGTATCTTCTTCACCGGTGCAGTTTTTGGCTCCATGGGGCCACGTTTGTAGATAATCAGTCCATTTAGAAAATTACGAAGCAATTGATCACCGCACTCTTTGTAATTTGGGTGGTCTTCGTTACGAAAGAATGCTCCTAATTCGCTTTCTGTTATATTGAAATCAACTAGTTTAAGAATTTCAATAATATCCGTATTTTTCAATTTAAGTGCTACCCGTAGTTTTTTTAATATATCGTTATTAGTCATAGGAGGGGAAGATAATTAGGAATTAAGATCATTGAACATTGTTCATTAAGTATTGATCATTCAATTGCAGTGCAAATTTACGAAAAGAATCAAAAAAGCCACCCTTTGCGAGGATGGCTTTTTAATAATTTACATAAACGGAAGCTTATCTTGTGAAAAGCAATTCGCGGTATTTTGGCAATGGCCAGTATTCATTGTCAACCACCTCTTCGAGCTTGTCGATATGATAACGGATTGTTTCGAGGTAAGGACGAACAGTTTTCTCGTATGCGAAGGCTTTATCTTTACCGTGTTCGATAAGATTAGCTACTTTGCGGGCTTCTGTCATTTCAATCACCTGTGATTTAATCGTAGAGATATGGTTTGAAATCTTTCTGATTAAATCGAGACGTGCACCAGCCAATTCTTTAAACTCCTCATCGGAGAAGATCTCTTTCAATCCTTTCACGTTTTCAATCAATGAAGTCTGGTACGAAATTGCAGTTGGAACAATGTGGTTGCTTGCAATATCGCCAAGTACGCGAGACTCGATCTGGATTTTCTTGGTATATTTTTCCATCTCGACTTCTACCCGCGCCTCGATTTCAATTGGCGTGAAGATACCAAGATCAGAGAATACTTTGCGGGATTTGTCAGACAGATAAGCTTCCAATGCCTGAGGTACACTTTTAATATTGGTCAAACCACGACGCTCAGCTTCTTCGGCCCACTCTTTGCTATAGCCATTTCCATCAAAACGAACGACTTTACATTCAATGATATATTTTTTAAGAACCTGAAAAATTGCTTCATCTTTCTTAACATCCTTTTCCATCAAAACATCAACATCCTTCTTAAACATGATCAGCTGTGCTGCAACTACGGTATTAAGGGCAATCATCGCGGAAGCACAGTTAGCAGAAGAACCGACTGCACGGAATTCAAACCTGTTGCCGGTAAAAGCGAATGGCGAAGTACGGTTACGATCGGTATTGTCAAGTAAGATTTCAGGAATACGGCCGATATTCAGTTTAAGTGATGTTTTTTCATCAGGAGTCATCTTCCGGTCATTCACATTCTCTTCGAGCAGGTCGAGCATTCTGTTTACTTCTGTTCCCAGGAAGGAAGAAATAATTGCAGGTGGAGCTTCATTCGCTCCCAAACGGTGAGCGTTGCTTGCTGATACGATTGACGCACGCAGTAAATCCTGATTATCGTAAACAGCCTTAATGGTATTAACGATAAAAGTAAGAAACTGAAGATTTGATTTAGGATTCTTTCCAGGAGAATAAAGGTTAACTCCTGTATTTGTAGAGAGCGACCAGTTATTATGTTTTCCAGAACCATTAATTCCGGAGAAAGGTTTTTCGTGTAACAAAATACAGAAGCTATGGTGACGGGCAATTTTAGCCATCAAGTCCATTATCAACTGATTATGGTCATTTGCAAGATTTACTTCTTCGAATATTGGAGCAAGTTCAAACTGATTCGGAGCCACTTCGTTATGACGTGTTTTACAGGGAATTCCTAATTTATAGGCTTCATTTTCGAGATCCTGCATAAACATTGCAACTCTTTCAGGAATCGATCCGAAATAATGATCTTCCAGCTGCTGATCTTTGGCCGAAGAGTGTCCCATAAGGGTGCGTCCAGTAAGAATAAGGTCAGGGCGTGCAAAATACAATGCTTCGTCAACCAGAAAGTACTCCTGCTCCCATCCAAGGTTAGCCTGAACCTGGGTTACATTTTTATCAAACAGCTGACAAACTTCAACTGCTGCTTTATCAACAACGTTTAAAGCTTTTAACAATGGTGCTTTATAGTCTAGCGCTTCACCGGTATAAGAAATAAATACGGTAGGAATTGAAAGAGTCGTGCCAACTATGAAAGCAGGTGAAGATACGTCCCATGCGGTGTAACCCCTTGCTTCAAAAGTATTACGAATACCTCCGCTTGGAAAAGAAGATGCATCGGGCTCCTGCTGTGCAAGAAGTTTGCCGGAGAAACTTTCAACCACGCCACCAAGTTCTGAATGATCGATAAATGCATCGTGCTTCTCAGCCGTTCCGTCGGTCAAAGGATGAAACCAGTGCGTGTAATGAGTTGCCCCATTTTCCATCGCCCATGCTTTCATTCCAATAGCAACCTGATCGGCAATTTTACGATCAATCGTTGTTCCATTGTCTATTGCATCGATAATCCCTTTGAAGGATTCTTTCGATAAATACTTTTTCATTTTAGGACGATCAAAAACCAACATCCCGTAATAATCAGAAGTGAGATTTTCCTCACGTTTTACAGGGACAGGCTTTCTCGAACTAAGAATTTCAAGAGCTTTAAATCTTAATGTTGCCATAATTATTGATATTTAACGATTAAAATATTTCTAAATAATTTTCAGCTAAATTACACTTTTTTCATATACACCCCTATATTTTTATGCGTTTTTCAAATAATTCATATTATTTTAACATTAAATCAGACAATAATGCAATACTTACACGATTTCACCCTAATTTATTCCGTTTTTATAAATTTTCACCTTAACTATAACAGATAATTGCATTTTCTTCGGGCAGGGATTGGCTCAATCGTGAAGAATGATCATCCTAAAATTGAAACAAAAAAGAAAATCCGGCAAAAAACCGGATATTTCATCAGAAGATGATTTCTTTTTAATGGGTAAAATGGAAATAAAATCTGACAATAGTTCTGATTCCGTTATAAAAATTCTCAAGTGAGAAATTTTCATTTGGAGAATGGATAGCATCAGACTCAAGCCCAAAACCCATCAAGATTGTTTTTATGCCTAATATTTCTTCAAAGGCAGAAATAATCGGGATACTGCCTCCACTGCGCACAGGAATTGGTTTGCAGCCGAAAACATCTTCATAAGCAGCTTCCGCAGCATGATAAGCCGGCAGACCGATCGGACAAATATAACCCTGACCGCCATGGAGAGAGGTAACCTCAACGGTTACAGCATCTGAAGCAATTGATTCAAAATGCAGTTTAAAAAGATCTGCAATTTTATGATGATCCTGATCAGGAACAAGGCGGGCACTGATTTTTGCATAAGCTTTTGAAGGGAGAATCGTTTTTGCACCTTCTCCAGTATAGCCACCCCATATTCCACATACATCGAAAGTTGGTCGTATCCCTGTTCTTTCCATTGTTGTGTAACCACTCTCACCTAACAATGCTTTTATCCCGATTGATTTTAAATAGGCAGACTCATTAAAAGGAGCATTCGCGAGGAGTGTCCGTTCAGCAGCTGACACTTCAATAACATCGTCATAAAAACCAGGTATTGTGATTTTATGATTGGCATCAGTGATACCGGAAATCATTTTGCACAATTCATTTATCGGATTGGCAACAGCACCACCAAAGATTCCTGAATGCAGATCCCGGTCGGGTCCTGTAACTTCCACCTGCCAGTAAGCGAGTCCGCGAAGACCTGTTGTAATCGAAGGAATATCACTTGCTATCATTCCAGTGTCAGAAACCAGAATCAAATCGGCTTTTAAAAGTTCCTTATGTGCTGAACAAAATGCCGCAAGATTAGGAGAACCGACTTCTTCTTCTCCTTCAATTAAAAACTTCACATTACAAGGCAGGGTGCCGGTTCTGATCATTAACTCAAAAGCCTTGGCATGCATAAAAGACTGCCCTTTATCGTCATTTGCCCCCCTGGCCCAAATTCTTCCATCACGGACAACCGGTTCGAAAGGATCTGATTTCCAAAGATCAAGCGGATCGACAGGCATAACATCCATGTGGGCATACACAAGAATTGTAGGCTTTGCCGGATCGATAATTTTGGCGGCAAAAACGACTGGATTTCCTGCAGTTTCAAAAACGGTGGCATGATCAACCCCGGCTTCATTCAAAATTTTAACCCAATATTCCGCGGCCCTGTACATTTCAGGACGATTCTCCTTGAGCGAACTAATCGAAGGAATTCTGATTAACCCGAAAAGTTCTTCGAGAAAGCGCTCCTTATTTTCTTCAATATAAAGATTTATTTCATCCATTTCGTTCTGTTTATTTCTAAGCAACATACACATTCCATTAAAAAAATTAATATACAAATCATAATAATACATGTCTAACAACTCATTTCACCCGCATTTTTTTTAGCTGAGAGTAAATTATAAGCACCTTTAATCACAATTTTAACCGAATTAACATTGAACCCTTCCGGCAGTGAAACCTCTGTATATCCACCATCGGTAACACCTTTATTTACTTCTATCATACGATATTCAGTGAACGATACGCTATTTTCTTTTTTATCCTTTTCGAAAACGAATATATAATCCTTGTCATCAAAATTAACGACTGCATCCGAAGGCAGAGCTGTCACCTTATTACTCGATGCCTCAATAATGGCGTTAACATACATTCCGGGCAAAACGTTTTTGCATACACCCGGAACGCTTGCATACACTTTATACGTCTTATCTGTATTTATTGATTTCCCTGTCTGATAGATCACCGCTTCATGCTGCTCCGTTTCATTGTTGATGAAAAATTGAATTTTCTGGCCGGCAGCTACTTTGTCCGCATCTTTTTCAAATAAAGTGAGTTCCAGAAACAATTTATCGCTGTTAACAATCTCGAACATTACATCGGAGGGAGCTACAAATTTCCCAATATTGATATTTACAGCTTTCACAAAACCGGAGATCGGGGAAACAACCGCCACCGAACTGCTGATATCATCTTCGTGCAGATTGGCCGGATTGATTCCAATCAAGGCTAATTTCTGCTCGAGCGCTCTTACTTCCGCCTTAATATTTTTATATTCGGAAGTAATTTGCTGCATATTTTGCTGAGAATAAACCTCGTTCTTATACAGCTCGGCATGCCGTTTATATTCGGCTTCAGTGAATTCCAATTTATTCTTTGCTTCGAGGTAATGCTGTTGAATATCCACGAATTCCTGATTTTCAAGAATTGCCAGCGTTTGTCCTTTTCGAACTTCGTTGCCGGGCAAAAGAGTTGTGCTTTTTACGAATCCACCCATTGGCATACAAACAGTTGCAAAATTCTGAGGCGCAACCGCGACGATACCATTCACTTTGAGTTTGCCCCTAAGTGACTGCATCTCAATGGTTCCTGTTTCGATATTTGCCAGTTTGATCTGGTCGTAGCGCAACTCCACAATATCCTCCGGAAGAACTTCGGCCACTTTTATTTCAGCATCACTTTTGGCTCCCATATTACATGAAACCAATAGAAGCAGGCAAGCTGATAAAACAGATGATGATAGAAAATTATAATTTGTCATAATACTGATTTTTAAAATATTTTTCCTGTAATATATTCAATGGAAATAATGGTCTGATTGTAATTATTCACCGCATCGAGGTAATTTTGCTTAATACCTAGTCCACGTGAAAGATTCAGTATATAATCGAGGTAATCCATCGCTCCGGCTTTATAACTGAGGGTAGCCTGACCAATGATAAGATCAGCTTCCGGAACAGCTTGGGTTTCGTAATATTCCACGCTATTGCGATATTTCAAGTATTCACCTAGTAAAGTATTGTAATTACCGGCTTGAAATTTTGAAAAATATGCCGTATTTGATTCAGATGCCAGCTCCTTTAATTTTGCCGCTTTTATTTTATACAGATTAGATTTAAACCAAAGCGGAATAGTAATACCTGCATGGAAACCTGTAAAACGATCGCCTGGCCCGTAAGTAAGCGGCATTCCGTTAACTTCCTGAATTCCTAGCATAGTCTGACTAAAATACCCAACATTGAAATCAGGCATCAAACGGCTGCGCTCCAAATATTTTTCGAAGCGGGCTATTTCGATTTGTTGATGCACATAACCCATCGAAGGATTTTCGTTCAATGCCGAATTATCCGCAACAGGAGAAAAATCGATTCGGTACAGAACGGTATCAGAAGAATTAATTAATGATTCAGTATTTAAAAGCGTTCTTAACTTATGATTATAAATACCAAGATCCGCGTTCGTTTGTTGCAATTGATTTTTGACTTCCAGACTTTGGGAACGGGCATTTATCATTTCCAGACGGTTGGTTTCGCCAATTTTGGCCTTGAGTTCGGCAGCCCTCCGAAAACCTGAATACAAACTATCCTGATAGATAAGCAATTTTTGTTTTGAATGTAAAAAAACCAGTTGCCAATAAATCTGCTTAACCTGTGTAGCGATTTCGAGTTGAGAAACTTTCAGCTGCCATTCCGAACTCTTCACATTGGCTTTGGCCAATTTATTCTGGTTGGAATAAACTGCCGGAAAAGCAAAGGACTGGGATACGGTAAAGCTATGATCTTTTGAGTTGGAGTTAAATTGCCCGTATTGTCCGTCAATACTTGTTTTAGGTATATCCCATGAAGCTCCTTTCAAAGTTTCCTGAATTTCGAGTGAATATTTCGATGATCGCACCGACAGATTACTATCCAATGCCATTTGAATTGCCTGATGCAGGTTAACCACCTTCTTTTGCTGGGCCATTGTTTTTCCAAAAAACGAAGACCCAAGCAATAAGAATACGATTATTAATGTTGTTTTCATAGCCTTACGTTTAATTGAGAACTTAAATTTCGGTGAAGAGAAAAGAACATAAAATACAGGCAGAATAACTAAAGTTAGCAATGTAGCCGAAATTAGGCCCCCGATGACCACTGTTGCAAGGGGTTTTTGAACTTCAGCTCCGGCTGAGTTTGAGAGCGCCATAGGAAGGAATCCGAGTGAAGCCACAGCAGCAGTCATAATTACAGGACGCAAACGCGTGTGTAATCCTTTCAATACCCGCTCGGTAATATCGGTTATTCCATCTTTTTCGAGCCTGTTAAACTCCGCAATCAATACAATGCCATTGAGTACTGCAACACCGAACAAGGCAATGAAACCCACGCCTGCAGAAATAGAAAAATTCATATCGCGCAGCCATAATGCAAAAACACCGCCAATGGCCGACATTGGCACAGCTGTAAATATGAGTAATGTTTGACTGACCGAATGAAAAGTAAAAAACAACAATACAAAAATAAGCAGCAGAGCCACAGGAACAGCAATAGCCAGCCGCGCTTTGGCAGCTTCGAGATTCTGAAACTGCCCTCCATATGACACAAAATAGCCGGTTGGGAGCTTTATTTTTTGCTCAATTTGTTTTTTTACTTCGGTTATAACGCTTTGAACATCAAGATTGCGGACATTAAATCCGACGGTAATTCGTCGCCTGGTATTTTCACGCGAAACCTGTGCAGGACCTGATTTTATCTGAATACTGGCAACCATATCCAAAGGTATTTGTCTGCCATTTGGAAGAACTACAGAAAGATTCTTAACATCTTGGAGACTTTGGCGATAATCTTTATCTAAACGAACCACCAGTGAGAATCGCTTTTCTTCGTCAAAAACGACTCCGGCTTTACTACCTGCAAATGCAGTTCTGAGGACACGGTTGACCTCTTCAACAGAAAGACCGTATTGAGCAAGCCTGTCACGGTTATATTCGACCTGCACCTGTGCCAGACCGGTAACTTTCTCCACATTTATTCCAGCTACACCTTCGATACGCAGAATGATTTTCTCTATATCAGAGGCCTTTTCTGCGAGAACATTGAGATCATCGCCAAATATTTTAATCGCAATATCCTGTTTGGAACCTGAAAGCAGTTCATTAAAGCGCATTTGAATTGGCTGCTGAAATTCAAATTTCACACCTGCCAGTACTACAAGCTTTTCTTCCATTTTTGCGACGAGCTCTTCCCGCGTTGAGGCCGAAGTCCACTCGCTCTTATCTTTTAGCGTAATCACATAATCACCCGTTTCCATTGGAGTAGGATCAGTTGGAATCTCGCTTGATCCAATTTTGCATATTGCATGTTTAATTTCAGGAAAATTTTCGAGTAATATTTTGTTGGCTTTTTGAACCATCTCAATGGTATTTGTAAGTGATCCTCCCTGCAAAGTAATCACGCCGGCAGCGAGGTCTCCTTCTTCAAGTTGAGGAATAAACTCACCTCCTAAGCGGGTAAATACGACTAAACTGAACACAAACAGCAAAACAGATGAAACACAAACCAACAACTTGCGCCGCAGTCCAAAGGCAATCACCGGATTAAAGATTTTATGAAACCATTCCATGAGGCTGTCTGAAAAATTATGACGATGAGCAGTTTTTTTGCTAAGGAATAAGGCCGAAGCCATTGGAACATACGTTAGTGAAAGTATTGCAGCACCCAATAATGCAAAGGCAACCACCTGTGCCATAGGCCTAAACATTTTTCCTTCAATGCCAACCAATGCCATTATCGGAAGGTAAACAATCAGAATAACGATTTGTCCGAAAGTGGCAGAACTCATCATCTTTTTAGCGGAATCAAACACATTTTCGTCCATCTGCTCCTGACTCAGCTTTGCAATACCGGGATGATGATGTTTACTCATCATAATCCGGTGTACAACACTCTCTACAATAATCACGGCACCATCAACAATAAGGCCAAAATCAATTGCCCCAAGGCTCATCAGGTTTCCAGATACCCCAAAAATATTCATCAGAGAAATTGCAAAAAGCATTGATAATGGTATTACTGACGCGACGACAAGTCCTGCACGTAAATTACCCAACAACAATACAAGCATGAAAATAACAATCAAAGCACCTTCAATCAGGTTCTTTGAAACGGTACCAATAGCACGGCCTACCAGATCAGAACGGTTTAGAAATGGCTCAATCTTAACTCCTTTAGGCAAGGAAGCCTGAATTGAAGCGATACGAACCTTAACATTGTCAATAACTTCATGCGCATTTGCACCTTTGAGCATCATAACAACACCACCAACAGCTTCGGCAGTATCGACGACCAACGCGCCGTAACGGGTTGCATTTCCATATTGAACGGTGGCTATATCTCTGATTAATATAGGAATACCTGAAATATTCGTTTTGACGGCAATCTTTTCAACATCCTCCAGTGTTTTCACCCTTCCAATACCACGTATAAAATAAGCGGTAGGTTTTTTGTCAAAGTAAGCGCTTCCGGTATTTTCATTGTTGCGTTCAAGCGCCTGAAAAATATCATTAAGTGTGAGGTTCATCCCTCTGAGTCTTTCCGGATTTACTGCAATTTCGTATTGTTTTACGAACCCTCCATAACTGTTAATATCAGCAACGCCGGAAGTTCCGAGCATTTCGCGCCGGACAACCCAATCCTGAAGGGTGCGAAGTTCCATTGGGGAATACTTTTTCTCCAAACCTTTATCTACTGCGAGACGGTATTGATAAATCTCACCCAAACCAGAAGAAATGGGTGCAAGCTCTATTTTGGCCAATCCGGGAGGAATCGCATCCTCCGCCTCTTTAAGTCTCTCATTTAATTGTTGCCGCGCCCAGTAAAGATCAACATCATCTTTAAAAACTACAGTAACTACTGACAAACCTAAACGTGAAATAGACCGGAGCTCAATAATATCGGGGATATTAGCTACAGCCACTTCGATCGGTGCTGTAATAAAGCTTTCGATCTCCTGGGTAGCCAATGAAGGCGCCAAAGAAATTATTTGCACCTGATTGTTGGTGACATCGGGGATTGCGTCGATCGGCAACTTCGTTATTGAATAAGTGCCCCATGCAATTAGTGTTATTACAAATAACCCGACAATAAATTTATTTTTTATTGAAAAATAGATGATACGTTCTATCATAATACTATTTATAGTAAGTTGTTGATTGCAAATCTGAACGTGAAAGGCATTGGATACCTGCGGTTTTCAAGGCTAAAAATAAAGAAATGTAACAAAGAAAATAAGCCAGGTAGCTTATGATAATGCAGGAGGAGCCCTAAAAGAAGATAACTGCAGAAAATCGGATTCTTTGAAAGGTTTTTGGAAATCTTTTATTCGGTTACCATAGGAGGCAGAAGTCGCCAGACTGAAGTCTGAAAAATTACTGATTAACAGATTACAGGTTGGAAAATAGTTATAAACTGCAAAATAAGGTGAAGTTTTTTCAAAAGTCAGATCATTTAATACATGACAGTGAATTGGAAATCCTGAAGAATTTGCCGGATGTCCGGTATTGCCTGCATGACACACTTCTTCTTTGCTTAAAACCGAAGCCTCAGAATGATGATCATGGGGAATTAGCAGATGTATCATAATGACCAGACCAGCCAGCCACAATGAAAAAACAGCAATATTTTTAAACGCTTTATTCACAAATTAAAAACATTTCTTGTATAAAACCGGACAAATATAGAAATAAAATCATTTCAATACCCTATACCTTCTCTAGACCTTCAAGGTTTTAAAAACCTTGAAGGTCTAATTTTAGAAACTTTCAACAAGACCCTCAAGGTTTTAGAAACCTTGAGGGTCTGTTTTTAGAACCTGAAGGGTCTATTTTCGGTACAAACAACACTTCGGAAGTTGATTGTAAACATCTGCAGGAGCTTTAAAATTCTCAGTGTCGTGGCCGGCATCAGCTACTGCCTTTTGAATAGCCATCGGATTGGCCTTCGTCGCATCGTATTGTGTTATCAAAATTTTCTCATTTGCATTCCACACTGCCGAAATAACACCTGAGACCGATTTAGCCGCAATTTCTATTCGCTCTTTACATAAATCACAAGTACCTACCACTATGAATTGCGTTCGTGCGGAAGATTTTTCTGCAGGATTTTCTACTATCATCTTCATCGCATCCACATTCCCCGATGGGTTCCGAGGCTCTTGATTCATCATGCTGGGTTTTCCATCGAGTTGAGCAGAGGCATCAACACTAAATGCTCCTTGAGTAACAATTTCTTCTCCTTCCGATAATCCACTCATAACTACATAACTTATACCCAGTAATGGTCCCAGTTCTACTTCGCGTAACTTAAATACAGGCTCTGATGTTTTTATTTGCTTCACATAAACTACAGAGCGTTTTCCTGTCCATAGAACAGCTGAACGAGGAATGATCAGATTATTTTTATATTCAGCAAGATCGGCCTTCACAATACCGGTTGCAAACATTTCGGGTTTGAATTTGCCTCCCTTATTATCAATTTCAATCCGCACCCTTGCAATTCGGGTATTAGGATCAAGTACCGGATCAATAAATGCGATCCTGCCTGAATAATTGGTTCCAGGTAAAGCCTGAATAGAGAATTTAATTTCGTGTCCCTTTGAAAGGTAAGGAAGATCGCTTTCGTAAGCATCAAACATAATCCATACCTGTGAAAGATCGGCAATATCAAACAGTACAGTTCCCGGCGAAATATAATCACCGGTATTAACGCGCCTGGCAGATACAATTCCAGATGTATTGGCATAAACTTCGAATTCTGTTTTTACCTTACCTGAATTTTCAATCAATGCTATCTGTTGGTCCGTAAGTTTCCATTGACGAAGTTTATCTTTTGCCGCTTCGTAAAGAACCGGCTGCGATTGCTTTGTTGCCACGGTTTCAAGTAATTCCTGCTGAGCAATTAAGAGGTCAGGAGAATAGATAACTGCTAAAGTCTGGCCTTTTCTGACTACCTCGCCTGTGAAGTTTACCAGTAATTTTTCTATACGTCCGGGAAGATGAGAGACCTGACTTTGCAGAAGCCGTTCATCGGTTTGTACTTTACCATAAAGGCGCAATTCCTTAACGACGCTTTGTTTTGAAACACTGGATGTTAATACATTAGCCAGCTGAACAGCCTCCTTCGTCATTAGAATCGCATCCGGATCGATTGAGTTCCCACTACGACTGAGCGGGACTAATTGCATGGCACATATTGGGCATTTACCTGGTTCAGACATTCTTATCTGCGGATGCATGGCACATGTCCAGATGGCTGCTTTCTCCCCTTCTGTTGAATGGTTGTGCGTTTCCTCTTTTATTCCGGAGGAATGGAAAAATAACCATCCAATAAAAATCCCGATAATTAAAGCCCCAATTAAAAATATACTTTGTTGTTTCATGATGTGTCAATTTAATTCTGTGCAATTCAATTTTTTCAACCAGGCAACTGCTGTATTATAATCGGCAGTTGCTTCTGTTTGCTTGTATTCGTAATCCAGGGTTTGCTGCCTGACGCGCAAAATATCGGTAAGACCGGCACCTGAGGATGCAAAGCTCCTGAACAATATATCGAGTGTTTTGGATGCAAGGTGATATTGATCAGAATAGAGTTTAATTCTTCTTTGAGCATCTTGAAATAACTCAATCGCCTGATAATATTCAGTTTGAAGCGAATTAACAGCAGCTTTATAACTTTGAGCATTCGCAGATTTCAGGAAATCAGCTTCGGTTTGCATGGCTTTGTATTTCTTTCTGTAAACCGGTAAAGTAACTGTTAGCATTGGCATGATCATATCTTTACCATTCATGGCTAATGTTGACATTTCGCTTTTATTGATAAGGGAATAATTCATTCCTACACCAATCATCGGATAGCTCATTTTTTTAACCATTTGTTTTCGAACTTCGAGTGATTTCTGCTCAAACTTAAGCATGCCGAGCATTGGATTCTTACTTAAGATACTGTCTGACAAACTCAGCATCAATGGCTGCATATCACTGACAACCAATGTATCCGGCAAAAAAACTTTAGCGTTAGAAGGCCTGTTCAGGTAACTGTTAAACAGAGCTGCAATGGTATTGACCCGGCTTTTAAGCAGATCAATATTATTTTGCAGATCACCCATTTCAATCTGAATCCGGTATATATCCGAAAGACCAGAATTTCCTGCAGATGAACCCATTTGATTTCCTGGCATGGGTGATGATGATGCATTGTTTCCGGGAGAAAATCCCGAATTTCCATTCATCGTTTGCATGCCGGATGATCCGGAGGAGGTTCCCTGAGATGGAGGGGAAGAAATTATTTTGCCCGAAGGCGCTGATCCGTTTCCTGTTGGAGCAGCTTTAAATCTTACAATCGCCAGTCTTTCGATTGCCCTAAGCAACTCAATATTTTTCTCTGAAATGCGAATATTCTGCTCAATCTTATTCATTTCGTACCAGGTTCGCTGTACTTCATAAAATACCTGCAATTTGGCATCACGGAACAATTCATATTTTGCATTTGCCATGAGGCTCATTTCATCTCTGGCATTTTTTAGCACTCCGAACCAGGGAAACATTTGCATCAGGCGGATATCAGCAACCTGATTTCCACCTACAAGTTCCATTGGACTTAGAAATACGCCCACATTTAACTCCGGATCGGGTAAACTTCCTGCCTGCGCTGCTTTTTGAAGTGCCGCCTGATATTCAGCGAATTTCTGCAGCACGGAAGGATTATTTTTTACAGCAATTCCGAGGTAAACAGATAGCGAATCCTGCGCATGAACCGTTCCGACCAGAAACAAAAAGAATACGATTCCGGTATATTGTATTTGTCTTAAAGTCCTGAAGGGACTGAATTTGAATAACCATGGGTAAAACCCATGG
>JBAXOA010000052.1:0-27097 GCA_037133495.1 Mariniphaga sp.
AAATAGCGATAAATATCTATATATCAAAATATTAAATTATAGAACCTCCCTTAATCGAATAACGATTCTTATTTTGCGAAATATTTATTTTCACTATTTCTGAAAAGGATAATTTCTCAGGATATTTTTCTTTTAAAAGCTGTTTGACGAAATAAACTATCCAGACAATAAGTAAAAGAAGCCATGAAATTAAAAAGAAATTGATTTTATGATTCGGTTTCAACAGAATACCTGCACAGGCTAATAAAATCATGAAAAATGAAAATAGCAGGCGTTCATTTTTCAGAGAATCTTTGTGATTAAAGAAATGAAGACCATTTTCATCAAAAACTACTACCTTGTCTGATAATGTTTTTATTATAATCATCTTAAAATAGTTCTGTTTTATTTTTTACTCCAGCCTTTTAATCCCGATGGGCAAGTCGTTTTTAGCAGGTTTCTCCAAAAATGTTTTGATTTTACCCATCAGTCCCATACCCCATGTCTGAGAGAGCTGCATCTGCTCCATCGTCATTTGAGGTGTCTTTTCAGCCAGTTTTTTCCCGGCGGGAGTTACATAAAAAGCGATGATTGCTTTAACATCTGCCTGGGTAAAATACTTCTTAAAGAGAGGAATCAGCTGTTCGTTTAGCGCGGCAACCTCTGCATCAAACACTTCAAGCTTCAGGGCAGTCCATTGTGCCTCGGAGATGTTTGGATTCGATGGTTTAAGCTGTGCCACAATACGTGGAAATAACGATTGGGTGGTAGCTGCAGAACCATTTACCTGCTGCATTTTCATAATGTCGGCGTCAAAAGAATCGGTTTGAGCTTTTACTGCAAATGAAGCTAAAAGAAGTGCTGAGATACAAAAGAAACTGGTGAAACTTTGAATTTTCATAGGATATCTGTTTTTAGTGATTGCTTTTTAATATGATTTTAAAGATATGGATAAATAGCCAACTATGGGTTATTTTAAAAATGTTAAACAACATTTTTTTTACAAATAAAAAAGGAGCTCAATGAGCTCCTTTTTCTATCTGAAAATTTATTTCGCCTAACTTTTCAAATTACTTTACCTTATTAACAATTGCGCTGAAAGCAGCGGGATTGTTCATTGCCAGATCGGCTAAAACCTTGCGGTTAATTTCGATATCGGCACTCTTCAATTTACCCATGAATTGTGAGTAAGACAGACCTTCGGTGCGGACAGCGGCATTAATACGCTGGATCCATAATGCACGGAATAACCTTTTTTTGCTTTTTCTGTCACGGTACGCATACCCTAATCCTTTTTCGTATGTGTTTTTGGCAACCGTCCAGACATTTTTACGCGAACCAAAGTAACCTCTGGTAAGTAGCAGCAGCTTTTTCCTTCGCGCTTTTGATGCTACATGATTTACTGATCTTGGCATTTTTTTTGTTTTAGGACAATGGCGTTCCGTTGAATAGGAATCTTATTGTGCTCATTATCCGGTTAAACCTAATTTTATAACTTGTTAAAAGAGAACATTACCGCATTGCGAGTAACCGTTTGACATGATTAGTGTCAACATCGGCAACTAAACCCCATTTTGTGAGGTTCCTCTTGCGTTTAGTGCTTTTCTTGGTCAAAATATGACTTTTATAAGCGTGTTTCCTTTTAATCTTTCCTGAACCGGTCAGAATGAAACGTTTCTTAGCCCCGGCATTCGATTTCATTTTAGGCATCTCTGTCTAAGTATTAAATTATTTTTTCTTTTTAGGCGAAATAAATATTGTCATTCTCTTTCCTTCGAGTTTAGGAAGTTGTTCCACTTTCCCTACTTCTTCCAAAGCGTTGGCGAAGCGGAGCAGTAAAATTTCCCCTTGCTCATTATATAAAATCGACCTTCCTTTAAAAAACACGTAAGCTTTTACTTTAGCGCCTTCCTGCAGAAATTTCTCGGCGTGTTTCAACTTAAAGTTATAATCATGGTCGTCCGTATTTGGACCAAAGCGGATCTCTTTAACGATAATTTTTGAAGCTTTGGCTTTTAACTCCTTTTGCTTTTTCTTCTGTTCGTAAAGAAATTTTTGAAAATCGGTAATCCTGCAAACAGGTGGCTCGGCATTTGGCGAAATTTCCACCAGATCAAGCTCCAGCTCATCAGCTCGGCGAAGGGCATCCTGAATTCTGAAAACCCCGGGATTTTCGATATTCTCCCCTACTAACCTTACTTCAGGAACGCGAATCTGATGATTAACCCGAAATGGTGATTTCTCTTCTTCTTTGGGACCCCTTGGCCCATTGCCTCTTATAACTGCTATGGCTATATCCTCCTATTTATTAATTAATTAACGACTATTTGTAGGCATCTGCCAATTGTGCCGAGACTTCTTTGCCGATAAAATCGGCAAAAGAGTCAATTGACATTGACCCCTGATCTCCTTCTCCCTGACGTCGCACTGATACGGTGTTGCTATCGAACTCTTTTTCACCGACAATCAGAAGATAAGGGATATGTTTCATCTCATTATCGCGGATTTTTCTGCCGATCTTTTCGTTGCGGTCGTCAATTACGGCGCGAATATCGGAAATATTTAATTGATTTGAAACTTTTTGTGCATAATCGTTGTACTTTTCGCTGATTGGTAAAACAACAACCTGTTCGGGTGTTAGCCACAGCGGAAATTTCCCGGCAGTATGTTCGATCAATACGGCACAAAAACGCTCCATCGATCCAAAGGGAGCCCGATGGATCATAACCGGGCGATGTCGTTTGTCATCTGATCCAATATACTCAAGACCAAAACGTTCGGGAAGATTATAATCTACCTGAATAGTTCCCAACTGCCAGCTGCGACCTAAAGCGTCTTTAATCATAAAGTCGAGTTTCGGTCCGTAAAAAGCGGCTTCACCTAATTCGGTTTTAGTATTCAATCCTTTTTCGGCACAAGCTTCAATAATCGCGTTTTCTGCTTTCTCCCAGTTTTCATCTGAACCAATATATTTTTCCCTGTTATTTGGATCACGCAAGGATATTTGTGCCGCGTAATCTTTAAAGTCAAGCGCTTTAAAAATTATGAAAATAATATCGATAACCTTAAGAAACTCTTCTTTCAGCTGATCGGGACGGCAGAAAATATGCGCATCATCCTGGGTAAAGCTTCGAACGCGTGTTAACCCGTGTAATTCACCACTTTGCTCGTAACGATAAACGGTTCCAAATTCGGCCATCCTGACAGGCAGATCTTTGTATGAGCGGGGTTTGAACTTGAATATCTCGCAATGATGCGGACAGTTCATCGGTTTCAACAGGTATTCCTCTCCCTCATTTGGTGTACGGATAGGCTGAAACGAATCTTTCCCATATTTCTGAAAATGACCAGAAGTTTTGTAAAGCGATACATCGCCGATATGGGGAGTAATCACCTGTTCGTAACCAAATTTTTTCTGAACTTTCTTCAGGAATTTCTCAAGTTGTTCACGCAGTGTTGCACCTTTAGGCAGCCAAAGAGGCAGACCCATCCCAACGGCAGGTGAGAAATGGAATAACTCCATCTCCTTTCCGATTTTGCGATGATCACGTTTTTTGGCCTCTTCAAGAAGTACGAGATACTCTTCCAGTAATTTTTGTTTAGGGAAAGTGATGCCATAAACCCTGGTGAGCATTTTATTTTTATCGTTTCCACGCCAATAAGCACCAGCAATATTAGTCAACTTAACAGCCTTGATAAATCCCATATTCGGCAAGTGAGGTCCCCGGCACAGGTCCGTGAAATTACCTTGCTGATAAGTAGTTATCGTACCATCCTGAAGATCGGCAATTAATTCAAGCTTATATTGATCGCCTTTTTCTGTAAACAGTTTTAAGGCATCTGCTTTCGAAATTTCGGATCTTATAATCTCAGATTTTGTTCTGGCCAATTCGAGTACTTTTTGCTCTATCGGTGCCAGATCCTTGTCGCTTAACACCTTTCCTTCAGGAAGATCAATGTCGTAATAAAAGCCATTATCAACAGTTGGACCAATCCCAAATTTGGTTCCGGGATAGAAAAATTCGATGGCCTCGGCCATAAGGTGTGCCGATGAATGCCAGAAAGTTTCGCGTCCCTGCAAATCATCCCAAAGATGAAGTTTAATAGCTGCATCTGATTCTATCGGGCGGGAAAGATCCCTGACCTCGCCATTTACAGAGATGGAAAGCACCTCTTTCGCCAACCGGGAGCTAATAGCTTCTGCAATTTCAAGTCCCGTAATACCGTTTTCAAATTCCCTGACCGACAGATCAGGAAGAGTAATTTTTATCATCACCTGTTTTTTTCAAAGGTGCAAAATTAGTGATTATCCGCATGTTCTTCAAAAATATCGGCAATTTAAATGCATGAATTTTTAAGTTCCATCCGATAATTTTAGTCATGCTCCCTATTTTTTAATATTTTTGGCGATTCAAACAGCTTATATACTCCATATTATGCGCAGAATTATCTTCCTTCTCTTCTTCATTTCAACTTGTTACGCTACAAGTCATGCACAAAAAATCACTCTTGAGGATCTCTTTGCAAAAAGGAGTTTCCGGCAATCAATGGTTACCGGATTAGCATCAGCCAATGACGGATTGAACTATACCACGCTCGAAAATGGTGGTCAGCAAATCGTAAAATACAGTTATAAAACAGGAGAAAAAATCAGTCTCCTGCTTGATATCAAGAGCCTTAAAAACGACACTCTTTCATCAGTCAGCGAATATGTTTTCAGCAGCGACGAATCAAAGGTGCTGCTCCTCACCGACCGCAAGCCAATCTATCGCAGGTCGTTTACCGCAGTTTATTTTGTCTATAACTTTATCACAAAAGAACTTACCCGGTTATCAGCGGGGAAGCAGCAGGTCGCGACCTTTTCTCCTGACGGGGAGAGAATCGCATTTGTAAAAAATAATAATCTCTATGTGAAAAGCCTCCGGTTTGGCACTGAACGCCAGATTACAGCAGACGGCGAGTTTAATAAAATCATCAATGGCATCCCTGATTGGGTCTATGAGGAGGAGTTTGAATTCAACAAAGCCTTCGAATGGTCTCCCGACAGTAAACAAGTCGCTTACATCAAATTTAATGAGGAGCAAGTCCCTACATTTGGGATTCCAATGTATAAAGGACTTAATCCGGAGTATAAAGAAAACAGCGTATATCCAGGTGAATACCGGTTTAAATATCCAAAGGCCGGAGAAAAGAATTCAATAGTAAGTGTTTGGGTTTACGATATTAAAGCCGGACTGAATATCCGGATGGAGACCGGCGCTGAAACTGACATTTACATTCCCCGTATTCGTTGGAACCATAGCGGAAAGAACCTGGGAATACTAAAAATGAATCGGTTACAAAATAAACTTGAGCTGCTTTATGCAAATTCTTTCACCGGTGATACCCGTTTGATCTATACTGAAAAAAACAAAAGGTATATTGAAACCGATTTCCTGGATAACCTTCAATTTTTACCTGATGATAAAAGTTTTGTCATCCTAAGCGAACAAGACGGATACAAACACCTCTATCTGTACGACACAGGCGGTGTAAAAATCAGGCAACTCACTGCAGGAAAATTCGATGTGCTCAATTATTACGGTTTTGATCCGCTCACAAAGACTTTCTATTATCAGGCAGCCGCAATTTCTCCACTGCAACGTGAGATCTACAGCGTTAGTATTGATCTGAAGAAAAAAATGATGCTCTCAACCGAAAAAGGGACTAATAATGCCGATTTCAGTACCGGATTTAAATATTATATTAACAATTATTCCAGTCTGAACACGCCGTTGATTGTTACACTGCACGAAATTTCCGGCAAACAGATCAGGGTACTGAAAGAGAACAGTGAATTAAAATCGACGATTGCAGAGAAAAAAATCCCGCAAAAAGAGTTCTTCACGTTTAAAACTTCAGAAGGAATTGAGCTGAACGGATGGATGATCAAACCTTTCAACTTTAACGCAACGACCAAATATCCTGTGGTAATGACCCAGTACAGCGGACCTAATTCGCAGCAGGTACTCGATCAGTTTGGAATCGGCTGGGAGAACTACCTTGCAGCCAATGGCTATCTGGTAGTTTGTGTTGATCCCAGAGGCACTGGAGCGCGTGGCGAGGATTTTCGTAAATGCACCTATGGCCAGTTAGGAAAATTTGAGTCGGATGATCAGATTGAAGCTGCCAAATACATTGCAAGTCTGCCTTATGCCGATGGCAAGAATATTGCGATCTGGGGATGGAGTTATGGTGGATTTATGTCGGCGATGTGTCTTGCAAAAGGAGGTGAAGTTTTCAAAGCAGGTATCTCTGTTGCCCCGGTAACCAGCGAGCGTTATTACGACACCGTATACAGTGAGCGCTATATGGGTTTGCCTAGTCAGAATCCGGAAGGATATGACCAGAATTCGCCAATTACGTTAGCTGCCGGGATCAAAGGCAAGCTGTTGCTGGTGCATGGCACTGCTGATGATAATGTTCACTATCAGAACACGCTCGAATTTGCGGAAGCGATGGTTCAAGCCGGCGTTCAATTTCAGATGATGTCGTATGTTAATCGCAACCATGGTATCAGAGGTGGGAATACAACTATGCATCTTTACACAATGTTTGATATTTTCCTGAAAGAGAATTTAAAGTAAGGTAATGAAAGAATGAAGAAATGAAAGAATGAAGGAATGAAGGAATTAAATTCACTTTGGACTTTGTAATTTTCATTCTGCACACTTAACTTTTATTTTTTGAATAAACCGTTTGGGATATCTGAAATTCGGCCTATATTTGCACCCTCCATGCCCAGATGGTGAAATTGGTAGACACGCTAGTTTCAGGGACTAGTGACCGCAAGGTTGTGCAAGTTCGAGTCTTGTTCTGGGCACCAAATCAAATAAAACCCACTGATAATCAGTGGGTTTTTCAGTTTAAATAAGAAGAGCAAAGCCGAAATCCGGATTTCTTTACAAAATTCCAACTATTGCCATGTAGAAATCCGGATGTTGAAACATATTGAATATAAAAATGTGCTTAGTAACTTTTCATCCCGAACAGTATCAATTCGAAAAATTTACGGTAAATTTGCGCCATTATACAATATATAGTGTAAATTTTGATTGATCAATAGTTCAGCCGCAATAAAAGCAGCCGTTATTGGTTGATATTAATGTAAAAGTTGATAAGTGAAAAAACACAGCTTCAAGCCTGAAACAGCATTTCTTCACCCGGAAGAAGGAGAAGAGCAGCTGAAAAAGGAGCAACCGATATCGGTACCCCAATATGAAGCATCAGAGTTGCTGCAACAAGTGAAAAACGTTGTCATGCCTAAGCTTGAAATACAAAATGAAGCATTTAGCCTGACAAATGCATCACAAATGGAAAGCGAAGCCGATTTTTACACCAGCGATGAGCGATGGAAATTTGCATTTGAAAGTGCAACAGATGGTCTGTGGGATTGGAATATGGCTACAAATACGGTATATTATTCCCCTCAGTGGAAAGCGATGCTGGGTTACACGAGAACAGAAATCGGTGATAGTCTGGATGAATGGACTGATCGTGTTCACCCCGATGATTTAGAAGCGGCATTAGCCGAAGCAGAAAAGCATATTAAAGGGGAAAAAGACTATTACGCAAGTGAGCACCGGGTGATTTGCAAGAATGGTAATTATAAATGGATCCTGGACAAAGGGAAAATAATTAGCAAAGACGATCAGGGAAATCCCCTGAGAATGGTGGGGACACACACGGATATTACGGCAAGCAAGGAGGCTGAAGATGCTTTGCGCAACAGTGAAGAGCAATTTCGAACGCTGGCCAATTCGGGTCAGGCATTAATATGGACCGCAACAACCGATAAAAAATGCAATTATTTCAATCAAATATGGTTCGATTTTACCGGCAGGACACTTGAGCAGGAGTTAGGAGATGGTTGGGCAGAAGGAGTCCATCCTGATGATCTGGATTATTGTTTTGAAATTTATTGCACCGCCTTCGACAAACGCGAAAAATTCAGTATGGCCTATCGGCTTCGCAGACATGACGGCGAATACCGGTGGCTTCAGGATGACGGGACACCACGGTATGACAGCTCTGGTAATTTTATTGGATATATTGGACATTGTCTCGACATTACTGAAGGCAAAAGAGCTGAAGAGGAAATAAAAAACAAAACTGCATTGTTGACAAATCTTATTGTTAATTTGCAGGAAGGCATCTTGCTCGAAGATTCAGACAGGAAAATTGTACTCACTAATCAGCTTTTCTGCGATATGTTCGGCATTCCTGTTCCACCTGAAATGCTAATTGGGTCGGATTGTTCAGATTCTGCGGAACAGAGCAAAGGGTTTTTCAAAGATCCGGAAAAATTCATTATCGAAATCAATCAAATTCTTAAAGATAAAAAAGCCGTTTATAATCACGAACTGTCATTGGTGGACGGGCGATTCCTGGAAAGAGATTATATCCCAACCTACCTTAATGATGTCTATAGTGGTCATTTATGGAAATACAGAGACATAAGCGAACGTAAAACATCTGAGGCTCAGATTAAGCAGCACAACGAACGGCTAAATGCAATTATTAGTGCAATGCCGGATTTAATATTTGTCATTGACGGTATGGGTACTTATCTGGAGTATTATAGCTCAAAGCAAAATACACTGCTTATTCCTGACGATCAAATCATTGGATTAAACTTAGCTAATTTATTTAATGCTGAATCCACAACCTGGCATCTTCAACATATAAATGATTGTATTGATCAAAAGAAGCTTGTAACTTATGAATACTCAATCATTCAAAGTGATTGTACCAACTTTTTTGAAGCAAGACTAGTTCCTTTTGGTCCCGACAAGGTATTGTCGTCTATCCGCGATATTACTGACCGTAAACAGGCAGATATAAAAATCAATGAACTAAACGCTAATCTTGAGTATAAGATTGCAGCAAGAACTGCCGAGCTTGCTGAGACCAATGAAAATCTTCAGAAGGAAATTAAAAAAAGGAATAAAGTTGCCAGGAAACTTGAAGAAACATTAGATCGGCTTCAAAAAATAGCAGGCCGTGTGCCTGGTGTTGTGTACCAGTATCTGTTACGACCAGATGGCACCTCTTGTTTTCCTTTTGCGAGCGAAGGGATTCGGGACATCTATCGGGTAAGCCCCGAAGAAGTAGTCACAGATGCTTCAATTGTATTCACCAGGATTCACCCTGAAGATTTCGATGGAGTTGTTGCTTCAATATCAGAATCCGCCAGAGATCTGACGCTTTGGGTGCATGAGTATCGTGTAAAGTTTGATGATGGATCTGTAATATGGCTGTTGGGCAACGCTTTGCCTCATCAAGAGCAGGACGGGTCAATCGTTTGGCACGGATTAATTACGGACATTACCGATCGCAAACTAATCGATGCCGCCTTGAAGGAAAGTGAGCAAGGTCATAAAGCCGTGCTCGAAAATATTAAAGAAATTATCTTTCAGACCGATGCCAATGGATTGTGGATGTTTCTCAATAAATCATGGGAAGAGATAACGGGATTCGGTGTAGAAGAATCTATTGGCCAATTGTTTGTGAATTATGTTCATCCGGAAGACCGGCAGCGCAATATGGATCTTTTTACTCCGTTAATCACTCGGGAGAAGGAATATTGTCGCCACCAGGTTCGATATCTTACCAAAGATGGAGGATTTCGCTGGATTGAGGTCTTCGCTCGTTTAGGAGTAAATGATAAGGATGAAATAACAGGCACTTACGGTACACTTCAGGATGTGACTGAACGAAGGTTTGCAGAAGAAGAACTTGAAGAGAGCCGCGAAAAGTACCGTGGATTATCAGAAGCATCATTTGAAGCCATATTTATATCAGAAAAAGGACTTTGTATAGAGCAGAATCTGGCTGCGGAGGCTATGTTTGGCTATACTTCAGAAGAAGCAATGGTCAGATATGGTACAGAATGGATTATTCCCGAGGACAGAGAGATGGTAATGAATCAAATGTTATCAGGGACTGAAGATTCATATGAGGCAACTGCTTTAAGAAAAGACGGCACTACATTTCCTTGTGTTCTAAGGGGAAAGATGATGCACTATAAAGGGAAAAATGTTCGGGTCACTTCATTAACTGACATTAGCGACAGAAAGAAAGCTGAGACCGAACTGCAACAAGCAACTACCCGTTTAACTTTAGCCACACATGCCGGAGGCGTGGGAGTATGGGAATTTGATATTGTCAATAATATTTTGATATGGGATGAGCAGATGTATGCCATCTACGGTATCGGAAATAGTAATTTCAGTGGAGTATACGAAGCCTGGCAGAATGGTCTTTATTACGAAGACAAGGAACGTGGTGACGCAGAAATACAGATGGCAATCAATGGTAAAAAGGAGTTCGATACCGAATTCCGCGTTGTTTGGCCGGATGGAACTATTCGTAATGTAAAAGCTCAGGCGTCTGTTCAACGCGATGAATCAGGCAAGGCAATGCGGATGATTGGTATTAACTGGGACATTACTGAACTCAAGAGGTCAAAAATATTAGAAGAAGAACTCTTAAAGTTATCACTTCAGCTAACCGGGATTCCCTCATCAAAATTAATGGGTGCTATTGATCTGGCATTAAGCAAGATCGGAAGCTTTCTGACAGCTGACAGAACTTACATCTTCGAATTCAATACGACAGATAACACCATGAGTAATACCCATGAATGGTGCAATATCGGAATACAACCTGAAATTGAAAATCTAAAGAATATCCCGTGTGAAATTTTTCCGATGTGGATGGCAACACTTCATCGCAACGAAAGCGTCATCATCCCTTCAGTTGACGAGTTACCGGATAGCTGGCAGGCTGAGCGCGAAATTCTTGAGCCACAAGGCATTCAATCACTTATTGTTATTCCTATTCAGATTGAAAATATCCTGATAGGTTTTGTCGGATTGGATACTGTAAAAAAGAAAAAAGTATATTCAACTTCGGAAATCAACATACTGAAAGTGTGGGGCAATATGCTTGCAGGCCTTATCAACAACCAGCGAATCGAAGGAATTTTAGATCAGACCCGTCAAAACTATGAAACGTTTTTCAACACCATCGATGATTTTCTTTTCGTCCTCGATGAAAGCGGGAATATCATTCATACCAATACTACAGTTATAAAGCGACTTGGCTATCCAACCAATGAATTGATGGGTCGGTCGGTTCTTATGGTTCATCCAGTGGAACGGAGAGAGGAAGCCGGTCGGATAGTGGGTGAAATGCTTGCGGGCACGGCTGATTTTTGTCCTGTTCCCCTCGTTACCAGATCAGGAAGCTATATTCCGGTGGAGACAAGAGTAAAGCGCGGTTTCTGGAATGGAAAATCGGTCATTTTTGGGGTGAGCAAGGACACTTCAAAAATCGAATTATCGGAAGAAAAATTCTCCAAAGCCTTTCAATCCAATTCTGCGTTGATGGCCATATCGCTATTCGATGGAGGCAAGTATGTCGATATTAACGATGCCTTCATTAAAACATTAGGCTATTCCCGGGATGAGATAATTGGCAAAACTGCTGCAGAACTGGCGATATTCGCTGATACTCATGCATTATATGCAATAAACGAAAATTTAAAGCGAAGTATCCCGGTAAGAGAAGTGGAATTAGAGATCAGAACAAAGTCAGGCGATATTACAACTAATTTATTTTCAGCTGATTATATTCACATAGGCAGTGAATTGTGTTTGTTAACGGTAATGTTGGATATC
Organism: Mariniphaga sp.; assembly: GCA_037133495.1. Taxonomy (GTDB): domain Bacteria; phylum Bacteroidota; class Bacteroidia; order Bacteroidales; family Prolixibacteraceae; genus JAAFHB01. The sequence goes on from JBAXOA010000052.1 coordinate 11,703, forward strand.
ACGGAACGGAAACAAGCCGAAGAAGAGATCAGAACCGCGAGAACGGAAGCAGAGCAAGCTAATCTTGCCAAGAGCGAATTTCTTTCGAGAATGAGCCATGAACTGCGAACGCCAATGAATTCAATCCTTGGTTTTGCTCAGTTGCTGGATATGGGTGATCTTAATGCCACTCAGAAAAAAGGTGTTTATTATATTTTGAACAGTGGTAAACATTTACTCAACCTGATCAACGAAGTTTTAGATATTTCGCGTATTGAAGCAGGCCGTCTTTCACTTTCGCTTGAACCAATTTCGATTCAAAGTGTTATTAAAGAAATGGTGGAAATTGTTCAGCCAAATGCGAGATTGCGAAATTTAAAAACAGAATTGCGACATTCTCCTGAAGGGGAGCTTTTTGTTCAAGCCGACCGGCAACGATTAAAGCAAGTATTGCTCAATTTAATCAATAATGCAATTAAATATAACCGCGAAGGTGGCTCTTTAACTATAAGTTCTCAGGTGAATTACACAAATGTACCCGAAATATCATGGGTGAGGATAGCAATAACTGATACAGGGATGGGGATAAGGCAGAATGATCTTGGCAGGCTGTTTCATCCTTTTGAACGTATTGGTGCCGAGAAAACAGAAACGGAAGGTACCGGTCTGGGGCTCACTGTAGTTAAAAAACTGATGGATGCGATGGGAGGTATGGTTGGAGCAAAAAGTTCCTATGGGGAAGGCAGTACTTTTTGGATCGAACTTCAGCTGGTTGATGGTCATAAAAATGTTATCGAACAAATAAATGATCCGTCAATACCGAAGCTTTCAGGCTCCCAAATAAGCGGAACTATCTTATACATAGAAGATAACATATCGAATTCAGAATTAGTGAGAGGAATAATTGAAAGTCATCGTCCTTCAATTCGTCTAATTACAAATATTTATGGTAAACTTGCAGTCAATTCTGCAATCGATAATTCGCCGGATCTGATCTTGCTTGATCTTGATTTACCTGATATTCATGGCAGTGAAGTATTGGCAAACATTCAGGCAAATAAGAAAACAAATGCGATTCCGGTAATAATTGTCAGCGCAGATGTCATGCCTCAACAGATTGAAAAATTGTTGAAGGCCGGAGCAAAAAAATATTTATCCAAACCTATCGATGTGATAGCGTTTTTGCAATCAGTTGATGAATGGATAGGAAATTAAGAATAAAGAATTCTAAACAATAAAATTGAATAAAATGATTGATTCAACATTTAAAAATGCGAATATTCTAATCGTAGATGATATGGAGGCAAATATTGCTATCCTTGTTGGATTACTGGAAATCCATGGTTTTACCAATATCAAAACTACCACCGATCCTCTTTCTACTGTGAGTTTGTTCAAATCGTTTAAACCTGATTTAATTCTTTTGGATTTAATGATGCTGCAACTATCTGGCTACGAAGTGATGGAACAATTGAAACCATTAATTCCCGCAGGCACCTATATGCCAATACTTGTGCTTACTGCTGATATATCTCCAAATGCCAAACAACGAGCCCTGGCTGATGGTGCTAAGGATTTTCTAGCCAAACCATTTGATTTTATAGAAGTAATTCTTAGAATTAGAAATTTGCTTGAAACACGTTATCTTCATCAACAATTGGAAAACCAAAATAAACTTTTGGAAGAAAAAATCGCAATGGTCCTGAAGGTGATGGATGGATGGTACAAATAGCCGGCTCAAATAATTGAACAATAAGCACATACAACACTTAATCACATCAAAATGAAAGATTATGTTCGAAATAAAGTTTAGCGATGCAAATATTCTGATAGTTGATGACAAGGAAGCCAATATTGACGTTCTTGTTGGACTATTCGAAATGCAAGGTTATACTAATATTCGAACTACTTTAGATCCACGCGAAGTGGTAAGCATATTTAAATCCTTTAACCCCGATTTAATTTTGCTCGATTTAATGATGCCACATCTTTCAGGCCATGAGGTGATGATACAATTAAAGGAGTTGATTCCGGCAGATACCTATTTGCCAATACTTGTTCTCACTGCAGATATCAGTGCTGATTCAAAAAAACGCGCACTTGCAGGTGGAGCTAATGATTTTCTTGCCAAGCCGTTCGACTTGATAGAAATGAGCTTGAGAATCAATAATTTGCTATTCGCACGCTATTTATACAAGCAATTACAAAACCAAAATCAGTTTTTAGATCAAAAAGTCAAGGAACGAACAGCAGAACTCGAAAAGACTAACAGGGCATTGCTGGTTGCATTGAATAAAGCAGAAGAAAATGACCGGTTAAAAACAGCCTTTCTGAATAATATCTCCCATGAGATCAGAACGCCGTTTAATGGAATCCTTGGTTTTCTTTCAATCTTGCAGCATGAGGATTTATCAGATCCAGAGCGCGATGAGTATATTTCTGTCATTAACCAAAGTTCTATCAGGTTAATGAGTACAATTAATGATATTGTTGAAATTTCACAAATTCAGACCAATCAGGTAAGACTGGTATCGTACATGACTAACCTTCGCGATTTAGGCGAAGAACTTTTCAACCGTTTTAACTCACAGGCCATAAATAAAGGTCTTAAACTAATCATTCATAGTCATTTACCTAAAAGTATTGACAGTGCCTATACGGATGGTAAAAAACTAAACAATATACTTTCATGCCTTATCGACAACGCGATAAAATTCACTAAAGTTGGATCAATTGATTTGGATATTTTCAAAGTAGATGACTTTTTGAAATTCTCTGTTAAAGATACAGGCATTGGAATTCCAAAAAACAAACATTATGAAATATATCAGCGTTTCATGCAGATTGATGGTTCCAATACAAGACAGTTTGAAGGTTCAGGTCTTGGTCTGTCTATCGCGAAGGCGCATATTGAAATGTTGGGCGGTACGATATGGCTGGAAAGCGAAGAGGGAGAAGGTTCAACTTTCCATTTTACGATTCCTTTAATTCCTGTTCCTGATGAGAAGAATCTCGTATCTGTTAAAATTCCTGACCGAAGTACAGGGCATCAGGGTAGAAATCTTAAAATACTAATTGCCGAAGACAACGAAATATCAGGAATACTTATTTCGCTGGTTGTCAGAAAGTTCGGGCAGGATGTAATCATTGCAAAAACAGGCATAGAAGCTGTTGAAGCTTGCCGCATGAATCCTGACATCGATTTGATATTAATGGATATTAAAATGCCTGAAATGGATGGCCATGAAGCCACCAGGCAAATACGTCAGTTCAACAGTGATGTAGTCATTATTGCACAAACAGCTTACGCGCTGCCGGGCGACCGCGAAATGGCAATAGCTGCAGGATGCAATGATTATATTTCCAAACCTATTATGCAGGCATTACTGAATGCGTTGATGGAAAAATATTTTAATAAACCTTAGAACATAGACCTTCAAGGTTTTTGAAACCTTGAAGGTCTGAACACCCTTAAAATTAAGACCTTGAAGGTTTCAAAAACCTTCAAGGTCTTAAATACCTATAAATGGTAAATATCCTGAATCACCAATCCCGCTAAAGTAAAGCCAAATATCGCGGTAATATGCGCGACAGTACCATTGATTACCGCTTTTTGACTGCACCATTCATGATCAGCTAATTCCGGATCGCCTGCGCCATTTTTATTTTTTGGACAGAGACACTGTTCCGTTCCGCACGAAGAACCGGCACCTCTGTTTTCGAGTAATTCTTCGCTATAAACACACATAAACGGCTTTGCCGGAAGCTCACCCTTGCGGATGTATTTTCTAATTTTTGATCCAAGAGGACAACCTTTCACATTCCAGAATTCAGCAACACATACTTTTGTAGGATCGATTTTAAGAGATGCTCCCATCGATGAAAAAAGTACGGCCTTGCTTTTGGTTGCCATTCTGATCAGATGCACCTTACTACCCAGACTATCAATTGCATCGATGATATAGTCATACGACTCAATATTAAACTGGTTGTGGCTTGCGATATTGTAAATTTTTTGAAGGGCAGTTATCTCTGCATCCGGGTTAATCTCCAGCAACCGTTTTTTCAATGCGTCAGTTTTAACTTCCCCTATTGTCTGCATCGTTGCATGCAACTGCCGGTTGATGTTGGTTATACAGATCAGATCGGAATCAACGATAGTGATTTGACGGATTCCGGAACGGACCAGACTTTCAGCACACCAGCTGCCAACACCTCCTATTCCAAGGATTATCACCTTTTTAGAAGCGATCTCCTCCATCTTCTCTTTCCCGAATAATAACTCCGTACGCTGAAATATCCCTTTGTTTCTTCTCATATCCTAAATATTCGACAAAATTAGAAGAATTTATCAGAATAATCAGGCTTTCACATGATGCCCTTTTAGTGCATAAAAAAGAATAAACATAAACAATGGAATAGGAACAAAAAATCCGGTAGACATAGTATAAATATCAGACACATAACCCATTAACGGTGGGAATACAGCGCCTCCAACAATTGCCATCACGATAAAGGATGCTGCTTTTTTTGTTTGAGGTCCCAGATCTTTTATTCCCAATGCAAAGATTGTCGGGAACATGATTGACATAAAGAAGAATACCGCATATAGTGCAATTAATGAAAACCATCCCATGTTCATACTAACAACAGGCAACAATAAGATGCATAAACCAGAATATATAGCCAATATTCGGGCGGGCTTAACAAATCCCATGAGGTAACTACCCGACATGCGACCGATCATAAAAAGTGCAAAACCTATAGAAAGAAAATAAGGACCATTTTTAACATCAAAACGAGGATGTTGATTAACATCAGTAACAAAGTTAATCAGATAGCTGAAAATACCGGTCTGAGCAGCCACATAGGAAAACTGAGCGGCGACACCCATTAAAAAATGCGATTGTTTCGTCAAAGGCTTCTGAGAGATCGGTTTATCACTAGCAGAAGCGTCTGCGATACCATGCCCAACACCAATTTCTTCTTCTGAAATTTCAGGGAGTGGAAGTCGTAGAAAAATCATAGCGACAGTAAACACAACTAATCCAATGATAGAAAATGGCAAGATCATTGAGGTGAGTTTCTCGCCTTCTGCAAAGCCCTGATCACCATAAATATAAAGCCCGATGAGGGGACCAATTATCCAGGCCAGACCATTAAAGGATTGAGCAAAATTAATTCGCTGAGCGGCAGAATCTTTAGGCCCTAATTTGGTAGCGTATGGATTGGCAGCTGTTTCGAGTGTTGCCAATCCGCATCCCAGAATAAAAAGACATGAAAGAAATATCCAGAATGATTCAAAAGACGTTGTAGCGGCAATTAGGAATGCTCCGGAGGCAAAAAGTGACAATCCCAAAATGATCCCTTTTTTATACCCAAATTTACGCATGAAAAATCCTGCGGGGAGCGCCATTCCAAAATAGGCGCCATAGAGAGAGAACTGTATAAGGCTTGACTGTGATTTTGACAAATGGAGCATTTGCTGAAAATGTTTGTCCAGTGTGTCAATCATTCCATGTGCAATTCCCCAAAGAAAAAATAAAAATGAGATGAAAATAAAGGGCATGAGGTACTCTTTGGTAGTAAGGCTGTGCTTTTTGGCCATTGTTTGAGTTTTACTTGGTAAATAGTTTTAAAAATATGATCATGTAAAAATAGAGATTTATTTAAATTATGGTGTCGTCTGCATAACCGAATTTGAATTTAATAATGGATAAATGGAATTTCAGGTTAATTTTGCGGTCATAATCTACAATCAGAATCTCTTAAAACTTGTTTACATTATGGTATTCATCTCTTCTATTGTGCAGCAGGTATTGGATACCTCATTTCCACATCAATTTTCTTGTTTTCCTTCATTAAAATACTGGGTGCCGGATACTTGATGTATTTAGGATTCAGCTCCTTAGTCGCAAAAGGCTCGAAATTAGAACTGACCAATGAACGGGCAGGCTCTGATCTCACCCGTATGCAGGCATTTAGAATGGGATTTCTGACCAACATACTAAATCCCAAGGCAACTTTATTTTTCCTTAGCTTGTTCACGCTTGTAATTAGCAATTCTACACCGGTTTATATTGTAATGATCATTTGTGTCATCATCGTAGGAACAGCCCTCACATGGTTTATCACTGTTTCTATATTTTTCACCCAACAAAATGTTCAACAGGCCTTTCTAAAGTATGAAAAAGGCATCAACAGAATTTTAGGAGGATTTTTAATCGCCTTAGGAGCCAAGATTGCATTCTCATTCATTATTTAGCTGCAATTCAGGCAGGAATAATTAATTAACGGAAATGGCTATTTATTAAGTCTTTAAATTTATTTGGAACGAAAGGTTTAGCAATATAATCATCGCAGCCGGCAGCCATCGCCAGATCCCTTTCTCCGGTTAATGCAAAAGCTGTTTGTGCGATTATCACCACTTTAGTATTAAATTTTCGTATCTCCCGGGTTGCTTCGTATCCGTTCATTTCGGGCATCTGAATATCCATTAGTATCAAATCGATGTCAGGGTTATTGCGGCATGATTCAACGGCTTCGACTCCGGTACGAACTATTAAAATTTCTTTGCTAATCTCTTTTACTGATATGGAAATCAGCATTTCAGATATATCGTCATCTTCGGCAATCAATATTTTCAGCGTATTATTCGGAATTCCTGTATTAAAGGCGGGGACATTCACTTCAGCGCTACCTTTTTCTTCCATTGAAGTTTCACTTGGAGTATTATATGGAAGTGTAAAATAAAATATGGAACCTTTCCTTTCTTCACTCTCCACCCATATTCTTCCACGAAGCATTTTAACAAAGGCGCTTGAAATTGCCAACCCCAAACCGGCTCCCTGATAGGCTCTTGCGTTAGTAATATCGGCCTGGATAAATCGTTCAAAAACAGCTTCCTGCTTGTCCTTTGGGATTCCTATGCCGGTGTCTTTGACAAAAAATTCCAGCTCGGTGCTTTGGCCCGGATCGGCATCAGCCAGATCCGTTTTTAAAACATACCCAAGTTCTATTGAACCAATGTCAGTGAATTTTATCGCATTTTTCACAAGATTCGTAAGGATGACAAATACTTTTTCGCGGTCAGTGCAAATGATTGATTCCTTAGACAGCAAACCGGTTTTAAATGAAAGTTTTATTCCTTTTGCTTCAGCCTCAGGCTTGAAGAAGGAATAAATAAATTCAATCTGCTCGTTGATATTCGACTCTCCGATATTCACTTGCATCTGTCCCGATTCTATTTTAGAAATATCGATAATATCATTGATGATATTTAACATGCGGGCACCACTTTTTTCAATGAGGCCGATATATTCTTTTTGTTCCGCACTTGTCAGGTCGGCCTCTTTTAGTAGTCCGGAAAAGCCCAGAATGCCATTCATTGGGGTTCTTATTTCATGGCTCATATTGGCTAGAAAAGCTGACTTTAACCTATCGCTCTCTTCTGCGCGTTCTTTGGCTTTGACTAATTCTTGTTCCGTATTTTTTTGCATTGTAATATCCCAATTGGTGCCAATTATGCGCATTGCCTGTCCGGACATGTCTCGCTGAACGCTGCCAAGGGATCTGATATTATGAATTGAACCATCGGGCCACGCAACCCGAAATTCGGAATCGTATTCTTTCTCTCCCCTTATTGCCATTTGTACCAGAGCATCTTCCTTGGCTGCATCATCGGGATCAACCCTTTTCCTCCATAGGTCGTAATCACCTGGAAAATTATCTCTGCTGATTCCGTAGAGTGCATACATCTGATCGTCCCACACCAGGATGTTGTTGACAATATCATAGTCCCATACGCCGATACTGCTCGCGCGCACAGCCAGAGATAAGCGGGCAGATAATGATATCAGTTGATCCTCCGCATATTTTCTTTCGGTGATATCGGCATTAAAGCCATACCATGTTATGCTGCCATCCTCCAATTTCTCGGGTGCCGAACTGGCATAAATCCATCGGATTGCCTTACCGGGTATTTGCACCCTGTACTCACAGGTAAAGTAAGTCAAATGGTTGGCGGAATATTCGATGGCGCTGTTTACTGAGGCTAAGTCTTCGGGTAAAATCACCCTGCCAATTGGCGTGAAGTCGTCCAGAACATCTTCGGGAGAGCATCCATAAATATCCTTGATACCTTTCGAGGCTACCGGTACGTGATAAGTTCCGTCGGGTCGCCTTGTGAACTGATAAATCAATCCGGGAACACTGGCAGAAAGCTTGTTAAACCGGAGGTCTCTCTCCCGGATCTTCGCTTCCGCGTTCTTGCGCTCAGTGATATCCTGAATAGTTCCAATCATTTCAGTAATATTCCCAAAACTGTCAAACGATACTGCGCCGTAGCCCTGTACCCATCTCGTTTGTTTATCATTTATTCTGACAATCCTGTATTCAAGGTTAAAAGGCGCTCTTTTACCAACAACTTCATGAATCAGGTAATCATTAAGCTTGTTCCTATCTTCAGGATGAACGATATTGAGCCAGCCTTCTACATTTCTGCTATAATTTTCATCAATTCCAAAAATCACGTCAAGCGTTTCAGATGATTTCCAAAATCCTGAGATGAAATCAGTCTTATAAGAACCGATTTTACCGACACTTTGAGATTCTTTGAGAAAAAATTCACTTTCCTGAGCTTGTACTGTTGCTTCGAGTAAATCAAGCTCTGCTTTTTTTCTTCTGGAAATATCTATGAATGTGCACACAACTTGCTTAACAGCTCCGTCGGTGCTTAATTGAGGAACGGCGCTTACCAAAAGCCAGACGCGGTCCCTGGTTTCGGGCCGGTAAACTCCCATAACCACATCAAGCACAGGTTTTTTAATTTCAATAGATTGGGGAACGGGGTGTGTCTGTCCGGGAAAGGGCGAACCGTCTTCATGGATAACATTCCATTCCGGGCTGAAAGAACTTAGTCCCAGAAGCTGATCCTCACTCAGCCCAAGTAAATCAAGCGCTTTTTGATTACTCATTAACATTTCGGCATTTGGTCCCTGAAGCAGCACCCCTACCTGCATTTCATTTACAAGAAATGATAATTGTTCTTTGCTTGATCTAAGTTCTTCTTCTACCAATTTAGGCTTGGTAGTATCGGCCATCGTTACCAGACATTGACCGCTTTTGGCTTTTACTATGCCTGTGAGATAAACAGGCTTTGGCAAGCCTCCTCCGGTTAAGATTTTCAGTTCGCAGACCTCCCTCAAATTACTTTTAAATACCTGCGAGAGAAAGAGATTAAAGATTGGCTTAGTTGCGTCGGTAACATAAAATCCAAATAAGCCCCCTTTTAGCTGTGACCGGTCTTTGCCCAACATTTTTGCCCCATATAAATTAAGTCCGATAATTTCACCTGCGGGTGATAGTGTTAAATAACCGTTGGGGGCAAACTCATATAGTTCAGTGTATTCGGCAACAGCAAGTTCGGCTTGATTCTTTGCGAGCAGCAGTTCATTATTTTGCATTTCCAGTTCGATCTGGTGAAGCTCAAGTTCATAAACAAGCCGGAGCATGTCAGACTCAGAGGGAATCGAAGAAGTGTCCCCTTTCCTCTCCTTTAAAACCTTCCCGGCCTCAAGGCGAAGAGCCAGCGCATCACTTAATTTAGCCCTCCCTGTTTTTATTTACGAAATTATGTTAAGTATTTGAATATTAATTTAATATGATTGCAAATATAAGAATTTACATCACATTTGGTACAGGAGACCTAGAAATTAGCACAGGGCGATGAAATATGGCGAGTAACCGAATACTAAGTAGTACGAATAATTAGATGTCGTATTATTTTTCGATCAATTTATTTAAATCCTATTCATTAGTGAATGTTGAATATTACGTTGCGGTGCTTTGCGCCTTAAGGATCGTGCTTAATGTAATTATTCCAATTCTTTCCTTGTGAACACTAATTCCTTACCAGGATTCTGATTTAGTAGAAATTGATAACCACCTCCTTGAAAAACTTCTCTTCCAGGAGTTTTACAATCCTTTTCACAACAAACTTCCTGATCTCCATTTCAACGGGCTGATCAGGGTCGTGGTGTGCCCAGTTGATGCGGGTTCCAACCAGCACCAGGATACGATCGTGCAGCATCAGCTGCTTGACAATCTCTTCCTCCGGTAAATTGCCATATTTCAGATCGCTGTTGTAGTTTTCCAACAACTCCTCTACCTTACCAATGGTCAGAATCCCTTCTGTGATCAAGTGAAACCCTTCCATCGAGCAGCGTGGCAAAGCATAAGGATTGTTCAGCGATATTTCGGTTTCAATCTCTTTGTTCAGCTCTCTGGCAATTATCTCGGCAGTAGTGCCGCCGCACACAATTTTAATGTCTTTATATTCGTCGATTCTTCTGGCAAAATCCTGGTCTTTGGCTTTGAAAAAAGGCGGCCCGGTAATCAGCAACATCTCTCGCGGATCCCTGAAATAAATAACTCCGCAGCTGGCATCGTCCCTAAGGTGAAAACCATCGTTCTGAATCGCCTTGTTCAGCACTTTTTTGGAAAGCCGATGTGCAGAGATATCACTGATCCTGGAAAGTTGCTGCACAACATACGATTCTACATTTTCCTGCCCCCAGCCCATTTCCATTTTTTCGTTCTCCATGCCGGACTGCGTAATTCCGTCACTCATGAAAACAATCCGGTCTTCCTTTTTAGCCTTAAACTCCCTGCAATAGAGCACTTTTCCAATATTTTCGTCTCCTTTGATCTTAAGTACGTACTCCTTTGTCGGGGTAAAAGGAACCCCGTTCCGGCAAATAACGCTCTTGGGATTATCGTAATTCACGATCCTGACCATCCCATCGCTTTCGAGTTCGATGATGGTAAAAGTGGCATAGGTCTTCACTCCCGAGCCATCCCGCGGCAGCGCCTCCATGATGATTCTGGCAGCTGCCTCCGGTCTCTTGTAGAGCGCTGTATAATTAAGCGCCATGGTGGCAGTCATGGTTGCCAGCACATTGGCTCTCACACCGTGACCGACGCCATCAGACAATACCAGAATCGTGCGACCATCCTCTTTGATTAATTTAGAGATAAACACATCTCCGCACACGATCTCCCCGGAAGGTTGCTTTTGAACCAAATCAATCTCAATGTGAAACTCACTCATCCTTTCTGTCTTCCCCGTATTTATAAGCTGCAACAATGGAATTGAGCATATCTTCCGTCTGGGCGGCATTCTCGGCCAAGAGTGTTGCTACCTTCTGCACCATCTCGATATTCTGTCGTGTCACCTTCATGGCCCGGCTAATGATCTCCTCCCTTACAAGTTTTGGCGAAGACATATTCCGGATAATTGCTCCCACGACCCTGTTTTTATAAATTGTGACCATCGAAATATGAAGCAGCATATTCTTGTAGGTCAAATCCCGCTCCAGCATCTCCTCTCCTGTGTGAAGAAGTCCGCTGAACATCTTCCCGATAATCTCAGGAACCAGCTCCTTCACATCGGCGCCTTGCAATCCGGGGATGGCTTCGTATAACTCTTCGGTCTCCTCCCCCATCAAGTGGGCAAAGGTCTCGTTACAATTTACCACTTTCATGTTCTGGTCTACAATCACAATGCCTGCTCTGATCTTCTGAAGCATGGCAGAGGCGATGACAGAACTCTCTTTCGCCTTTTCTGCTTTGATCTCTGCCTTCCTGCGATCCGAAACATCGTAGAGGGACGAGACGAATCCTTCCAGCTGCCCGGCATTGTTGCGGACAGCCGACTTGTAAATCAGGATATCCTGCATCGTTCCGCTGGCCAGTTTAAACTGATGCTCGTAAACAATATCCATGTTGGTATCGAGTAATTCCTTGTCTTTCATCGATATCATATCTGCAACATCCGCACTGTGCGACTCGGTGTGCGATTTCCCTATCAGCTCCTCGCGGCTCTTACCCAACAATCTTTCGAAGGCCTTGTTACAAGTGACATAAACTCCCTCCGGATTTCGAAAATTGATCGGAAAGGGCAACAGATCAATTATTTTGTAAGATAACTCAGGGTCAGTAATGATGCCCGATAAAAATGCATTCTCTTCGTATATCATAAAACTGTCAATATTACATTCCTCAACTCTGCATTTTTTACTTTTCACTTGAATTGACTAAATTACAATTTTAATATCACTATTTCCATTGATATTTCTCATATTATAATCCATAAAATGCAGATAATTTCAACGCCAGTAACTTCCGAAACTCCTTGTTTTGAAAGAGTTTAAATTAGTGAAATTGCAATAAACTATTTTTTTCATTCGTTGGTTTTTCGGATATTTGAACAAAGTATTCCAATAATATAATAATTATTTTTTATTATTAGCTATAAATCTGACAATGAAAGTATTAGGTGAGTTGGTTCAAATACCAGAAGCAGGAATTTTGTGTTGTTTTCACAGGATTACTGACCAAATTTCCAAGACGTTCAGCCCCGGTCTGAGGAGCGATGTACTGACACCAGCTACAGAAAACATTCAGCTTCAGACTGGACTCGCAAATATCCAAACTTTTGGAACAGCAGAAATGGTGAAATTCATTAAAATTAAAAGAGATCAAGGCGGAGCCTGAAATATTTAATCCAATACCATGAACAAAATCAAATCGATCGGAGATCTGAAGCAACTTAGAGAGAACTTGCAGACCAAAATCAAACTGCGCGAAAGCACCGGCCATCCTGAAAATATAGTCAGGATAAAAGTGGCAATGTCGACTTGCGGCATCGCTTCAGGCGCAAAAGAAATTATGAATTTTCTGATGGATGAACTGGAATCACATGCAATTGAGGCCGTGGTTTCCCCAACCGGTTGCATGGGCTACTGCTATGCCGAGCCAACCATCGAAGTAACAGCACCAGGGAAAGACCCTATCGTCTTCGGCGATGTGGATAAATTCAGGGCCATCCGGATAATTGAAAAGTACCTTATTCACAACGAACTGGTAGACGGAATCTTGCCAGTAAACTACCGGACAATAGACAATTAACACCATTAACCACCGATATGGCAGATTACAAAATACACCTCATGGTATGCGGAGGAAACGGCTGCAGTGCATCTGACAGCGAACAGATCAGGGACAATCTGATCGCGGAGGTTGAAAAACACGATCTGGAACAGGATGTTCAGGTCATCACGACGGGATGTTTCGGCTTCTGCGAAAAAGGACCCATCGTGAAAGTCGTGCCCGACAACACTTTCTACGTCCAGGTAAAACCAGAAGATGCAGCGTTAATTGTTGAGGAACACCTGGTCAAAGGCAGGCCAGTCGAAAAACTTCTCTATAAAGACCCGAAAACGGATCTCCAAATCAGCGATTCCAAACACATGGACTTTTACAAGAAGCAGGTGCGCATCGCGTTACGCAACTGCGGCTTTATCAATCCTGAAAACATCGACGAATACATTGCCCGCGATGGTTACGAAGCCCTGGCCAAATGCCTCAGTCAGAAGACACCCCAGGAGGTGATCGATGAAATAAAACGCTCAGGCCAGCGCGGAAGAGGCGGCGGTGGTTTCCCAACCGGGTTAAAATGGGAGATTACTTCCAAATCAGTGGCAGACCAGAAATATGTCGTCTGCAACGCCGATGAGGGCGATCCGGGTGCATTCATGGACCGCTCCATACTGGAAGGTGATCCCCATTCGGTGATTGAAGCCATGGCCATTTGCGGTTATTGCACCGGTTCCACCAAGGGACTGGTGTACATTCGCGCAGAATATCCTCTGGCCATCCAGCGGCTCAAGACAGCCATCAAACAAGCCAGGGAATACGGACTGCTCGGCGAAGAAATCTTCGGCACCAAATTTTCCTTCGATATTACCCTCCGCTATGGCGCCGGAGCGTTCGTTTGCGGAGAAGAAACAGCCCTGATCCACTCAATGGAAGGATTTAGGGGCGAACCGACTTTCAAACCGCCATTTCCTTCCGAATCGGGCTATCTGGGCAAACCCACTACCGTGAATAATGTAGAGACACTGGCGAGCATTCCCGTCATCATCAACAAAGGGGCAGCATTTTTCAGCAGCATCGGAACAGAGAAATCCAAGGGGACCAAGGTTTTTGCCCTTGCCGGGAAGATCAATAATGTGGGTCTGATTGAAGTTCCGATGGGAACCACCCTGCGCGAGGTGATCTTCGATATCGGCGGAGGAATCAAAGGAGGCAAGAAATTCAAGGCAGTGCAGACAGGAGGGCCATCCGGCGGATGCCTTACCAACTCCTTCCTCGACACCCCCATCGACTACGACAACCTTATCGCTGCCGGCTCCATGATGGGCTCCGGTGGGATGATCGTGATGGACGAAGACGATTGTATGGTCTCCATCGCCAAATTCTACCTGGAATTTACCCTCGAGGAGTCATGCGGGAAATGCACACCTTGCCGAATCGGGAACAAGCGTCTGTTTGAGATACTCGAAAAGATTACCATCGGACAAGGCACGGAAGAGGACCTCTCCAGACTCCGCTCACTCTGCAAAGTCATTAAGGACACCTCTCTGTGCGGACTGGGACAAACCTCTCCGAATCCGATCCTTTCGACACTCGATAATTTCTACGATGAATACCTGGCGCACGTAAAGGACCAAAAATGTCCGGCAGGCCGGTGCAAATCACTTGTGAAATACACCATCGACGATGAAAAATGTAACGGCTGTACACTTTGCTTCAGGAATTGTCCGGTCGGAGCCATCACCGGAGAGAAAAGATCTCCTCATTACATCGACAACAGTATCTGCATCAAATGCGGAGTATGCTACGATAAATGCAAATTTGATGCGATAAGCGTCGCTTAAATATTCTGATTATGGAAATGATAAATCTGACAATAGATAACAGGCCCGTCTGCGTAGGGAAGGGCACCTCCCTCCTCAACGCAGCAGCGCAAATAGGCATCAAAATCCCGTCTCTCTGCTACATGAAGCTTGAGGATCTGAATATAGAAAACAAACCCGGCGGTTGCAGGGTATGTGTCGTTGAAGTGGAAGGACGCAGAAATCTGGCTCCCGCCTGTTGCACTGATGTGGCAGAAGGAATGATAGTCAAGACCCACTCGATGCGCGCCATTCACGCCCGCCGTACAGTCGTGGAACTGATCCTTTCCGATCACCCGACCGACTGCCTGAAATGCGCCAAAGCCGGCAACTGCGATCTGCAAAGCATGGCTCAGCACCTGGGCATCAGGGAAATTCACTTCGAAGGAGAAAAATCCACCTATCGTGAAGACACTTCTCCGGCAATTATCCGCGAACTCGACAAATGTATCCGTTGTCGCAGATGTGAGATGATGTGCAATGACGTACAATCTGTCGGGGCGCTTTCCGCCATCAACAGAGGATTCAACACTGTTGTCTCGCCAGCCTTCGAGATGAACCTCGACCACTCCGTTTGCACCTACTGCGGACAGTGTGTGGCTGTCTGTCCGACCGGAG
>JBAXOA010000053.1:0-27076 GCA_037133495.1 Mariniphaga sp.
GTATAATGTTCTCCAGGTATCCCAGACTGCAAAATGATCATCCCACACCGGGACATCCTTTCCGAAGGCTTTTGAGTCGTTGGTACGGTTACGAGGCATCAGATGAGAATGATAGAGAGCCGTATAAAAAAGACGTTTATCTTTTTCTGTTCCCCCTTCAACTTCGATTTTCTTCAACGCATTGTTCCAGGTATTCTTCGCAGTCTCCTTAACTTTATCATAGTTCCAATCTGGTATCTCAGCTTCGAGCCAAATTTTAGCCTGCTCAATACTTTTGTACGACACACTGACTTTAAGACTTATATTTTCATTGGTGGCAGTATTGAATTGCAGGTACGCACCCACTCTGTCGTTTTTTTGAATTAGTGCTTGATTGTCAGATCTTTGTGTTTTTTTTCCGTTTAGCCAGGTTCCATAAGATTGAGGTTTCTTGTTAATCTTAGCGGCAAAATAAACCGTATAGGGACCTTGCCCGAAACCTCCTTCATAAATGCCATATCCCGTAATCTCATTTCTATTGGCAGATTCAATATTTACTTTCCCTTCATAGACATTTCCATGGATATAAGTTGCAATATCCATAGGCAGATTGTGCGTAAGGTCCAGAATGATACTGGCACTGTGTGATTTTGGAAACTTGAATTTATAGATTGCGGAATGGTACGAAGGGGAGAGGCTGACATCAATTTTATAGCGATCAAGGGATACCTTATATTCAAAAGGTTTTGCTGTTTCATTTGATTTTGGAGAGTCATGACCTTGTTCATCAATTGACAATCCAACCTGAGGTGAAAAGAATATTTGTCCGTTTGTACCCCAGCCGGTGCCGCTTTGAACGAGCTGTGCGAAACCTCGTATTGGCTCTTGCGGATGGTAGCCGTCATCACGGCCATTTGGTGTTTGAGGGCTTGGACAAATGGAGGCAAATGGCAGCTGAGGGCCAATTACACAATTCCCTTTTTCTGACCGCACACCGATAAAATTGTCAACATAATCAACCGGTTGCAGGTTTTGAGCCTGCGCGGAACTTATGAAAAGGGTTAGCGCAAAAATCCAAAGAATTACTCTTTCTCCATATATATTCTTCACAATCATCATGAATTAAAGTTAAATAGTTGGGAGGATCCAGGGTCGACGATAGGCTCGTGTCAGTAATCGGCTAGCGACTGAATTCCCTGAAATCTCTTCTTTTACAGGATTCCACTGGATTTTGCTGCCAGTTGTCATGGCGATTTCGCCTAAAAGGCCGACGGAGATCGAGCGGTGGGCGATATCGACCGGGGCTACAGTTTCGCTTCTTGATCTGACGCATTCAATGAAATTTCCCACATGATCGTCGCTCTTATATAGATGGATCTCGTTCTCGCCAATCACTTCATCCAGAATCTTTGGGTCGGACGCTTCGAGCCTGCCACGGTCGACGCTTATCCACCCCTTTTCACCATACCAGGTAGTACCGCCCCCGTGTGGTAAGCGGGAGGAGTTGGCGACTCTCATCTCAATTCCATTTGCGTATCTGCACATAAAATCATATTCGACAGGAGTGTTGTAGATCCCGTCGCGGGGATAAACGCCTTCACCATAAATTTCAACAGGACCGGAGCGTTCCATTCCAATACCCCATTGTGCGATGTCGATGTGGTGACCGGCCCAATCGGTGAGCTGTCCTCCCGAATAATCAAGTATCCAGCGCCAGTTCCAGTGAACCACACCCCTGAAGGGGACTTTAGGTGCCGGGCCCAGCCACATTTCCCAGTTTAGTTCTGAAGGCACCTCCATTGGCGGAGGTGTCCCTATCCCTTGCCCTCCGTCGGGCAATCCAACGTCGATACGGGTTACTTTTCCGATACGGTTATTGATGGCCAGTTCGGCTGCGTGATGGAAGATTGGCCTTGATCTTTGCCAGCTCCCTGTTTGCCAGACGATTTTATTTCGCTTTACTGCACTTACAATAGCCTGACTATCATGAATAGTACGTGCCAGTGGTTTTTCGGCGTACACATCCAGTTTTTTATCAGCTGCTGCGGTATATACCAAACCATGCCAGTGATCGGGAAGGGCAATCGAAACAGCATCAAGTTTCTCTTTTTCCAGAAATTCACGGTAGTCGCCGTATACCCGGCATCCGCTGTTTTTATTGATCGTGTCAATCATCTCTTTCGCCCTGGCTGAATGAGTTGTATCGACATCGCAAACAGACACATATTGCACCACATTGGTACGCTTTAGAAAGTCTCTCAGGTTAGCAGTTCCGCGTGCACCGTTTCCGATAGCTCCCATCACTATTCTGTCGCTTGGCGGAAGTTTTCCTCCCATTCCCAAGGCAGTTGAGGGTATAATTTGAGGAACGATTAATGCTCCGGCGGTAATCACGGAAGCATTTCTCAGGAAATCTCTTCTGGTCAACTTCTCATTCATGGTCTTTGATTTTTATCTTATAATAATTTGGTCAATAATATCTTGTATGCGCCGGTTCCGTCGGGGTTAACGCTCTTCCCATTTATCGTCATAACCGTTTTTATCCCCACACGATCTATCCCGATTTTCAGCCGGGCCGACCGGAACCTCAGATCAGCTGATACCGATTTGGTTCCCGGATAAAGATTGGGTTTAATGATCAGATAATCGCCTGATACATAAACTCCAAGCCAATTACGGATAACAAAGGAGGTGACTTCTGCGGATGCCCAGGGAACGATGCCGCAAAAGCGAACCTGACTGCGGTTTAATGGCAATTCTTCGAACCACGCCCCTGCATTCCCGCCTTGTATATCATGCAGCCACTGAATAGACCGGCGGCTGCGTCCGGTAAGTCCGGCATCGTGCTGTGCGCGGGCAATAAAGGCAGTTCCAAATGTCCACGGTCCCGGTTGGTCTTGCTGTGAACTGGAGTGATACCGCTCGTACCCACCCATATTCCAGCGTGCGTTCCAGATAGGTTCCAGTTTGTCGAGTGATTTCTTAGCCAGATCTGAATAAGGATCAATGATCCCTAATAAGATGGGTAATGCGTAGGTGGCATCCGGATTCAGTCTGTGATTGTATTCGGTAGGAACAGGGGCATCATTCTTTGCGAATTTACTGCGTCCAACAGTGATGTCCGCTATTTCTCCGTTCACATTGCGGCGTTTTATAAGGGCACCCTGGTCTACTAATGAGCAGTTTGGATGATGAAGCATCGCATTTAGAAACCGATCGGCTTGCTTTCTCCAGTAGACTCCTTTTTCCGGAATGCCAAGAATCGGGGAGAGGTCAGCGGCATCTCTTAGCCCTCTGATCATATAGGTCTGATAAGCTAATTCGTAACCATCGCTGAAGGTTCGTTCCCAGAATTCCCTTTTGTTATGAACCATTCCCGTTGAATCGCGGAAAGCAGGATTCAATGGCCGTTCAATCAATGCTAAAAGTTTTTTGTGATATGTGGTAAACAGTGATTTGTCTCCGGTCCAGTCATAATAAAGCTTCAGGCAATTCATCAGTACACCCATCTGATCAAATTCTTCCCTGTCGGGTTCATCGAATCCGCCCGCTATGACGGTGGTCCCTTCGCCGGATACGAGGTCGGAAAGAATGTAGTTGAGTAATCCTCTGGCACTTTCAAATGTCCCGCTGTAAATCAGTCCCATTGCGACATTAGAACCATCGCGAACCCATTGGTTTCCGTATTCAAAAACCCCGGCATCCATTCTCCCGTTTTCGGAAACCATCCCTGGCAAGGCAAAGGAAGCGTTTCTGTACAGTGAGTTGATCAGTGAATCTGAGGTAGAAATTGACGATAACTTGTGATGGGAAGCATTTGTCCCTTCCCCTTTCAAAATGGCAGGCACTGCAACCTCCCTTACAAAAGTAATTGTCTCTCCTTTCCTGATTGGAACCGGGCCGGATTCCGGAACTCCATCGAGAGCCGCGATCCTGAGCGTGTCATTACCGGCGAGGTCAGAGCTGGTTAATGCGATTGTTCGGCTGAAGCTTCCCGGTATATCACCGGGTGCGAAGGTTTCTCTTACCCGGATACCACCGGCCCACCATGACAATTCGACCGCCGGAGAATTATTTTGGGTGACCCATTTTGCCATTGAATTGATCCCAAGAGCTGAAAATTCAAAATCTCCAAGGATTACGTTCAATGAGGTATGCGAAAAATTTGTTCCTGCAATATAATTAAGGGCGTTCTTTTTTCTGACCGTCTGACCCGGCTGTTCAGCATCAAAGAGCATATAAGTAAAGGCAGAGGCCAACCCGGCTTTGTCCGCCTGAATGATCATCTTAGCCCTGCCACTTCTCAGAAAAAAATATTCCCTGCCATACTGATAGGGGAACAAATAAACCGGATCATCCTGTTCCCCCGTTTTTTGTCCGTTGGCAGCTAAATTGTCATTATAAAGAAGTGCTCCCCTGACAACAGGGAATGACGAAAATATAAATAAGACACAAAGCGCGAGAGCTATTCTGATATTTTTAGTTGTCATAAAAGCACATTTTAAATTTAGTCTGCAACACTTTTTTAATAACCCGCTATTTAAGGATGATTAATCTTACCGGACCGATTAAACCCGACTTAATTTCACCCCGGTACATTGTTGGTACTGTGGTGTAATTATTTGCTATCGTATTGTATATCAATATTTCTATGTTGTTTTTGCCCGGTTTTGTAAACGGCGTTATGTTGAATTTCCAAGGTGGAGTAAGCTTAATTCCTGCGCTCTTGCCATTGATGAGCAATTCAGCTGAGGAAACGATATCTCCAAGGTCAATCACGAGTTTGTTCTTTAAATCCTCCGCACTGACAGTGATGGTTTTGCGGTACCAGGCGCCACCTGAATAGGCTTTTAGTCCGTCAATTTTGGACCAGTCGCCCAGATTTATGGTGCTTTTACCGCACTGCTGTTCGATATATTGGGGCAGAGCTGCTCCACCCCGGTAACCTGGCTGATATTCTATTTTGATTACCACCTGTGAGGTTGTTAATTTCGGATTCTTTAGCTTCACGGAGTAACTGGTTAAACCGTCTGGTTTTTTAGCTCCCGCAAGCGTTTCTGATTGAAGGCCATCCATCCAGACGGTCACTTTCCCATAGGCTGCAAAAGTCATCGAATTCAAACCCGGAGCTGATTCGAATGCAAATAACCCTGAGGAATTATTTTTAAAGGAACAATCGAAGGGCAATATCCCATTATCGCCATACCAGCTCATTGCAACCTGCTGTTTTTCAGGACGGGGCACACCGGGTTTCCGAACGGCAAGATAGGTTTTACAAGCCTTTTCATACATCAGAAGTATCGGATTCGCCCCTTTTTTCAAAGCTATTTGCTTGCTGTTGATCCCTGTCTTTGAATTGTTTACAAGGAGCACTACCGGTTTCTCTTCACCCATAAGTAAATCGTAGGTTCCGTCTGCCGGAGCCACAATGGTTGAGTATAACAGGTAGTATTTTCCGGCTGCCTCAGGAAGTCGGTCTTTCGACATTTTTACATTTTTCAGCGCTCCCAGACGAATAAAATCGTCGTACATTTTGCCTTTAAGGCCGTGGTAGCCCTGATGGCCGGGGTCGCCTTCCACGCCCTGCTTCCATGAAAATCCATAGGCTTCCCATTTCTGTTTTTTACCCGAAATGGTCACCTCATCGTTCTCATCCTGAGGAATTATTTTCAATAAATCCTGCTCTGAAGGAGCTTCGGCCAAAGGTCCCAGTTTTAAAAATTGTTTTCCAAAAGCACATGTGACATTACTCCAGCTATTGTCAAGAGCGATTATTCCTCCCGCATAATTTTTGTTCTCACTAAAATACAGCTGCCGAACCTGAGCTCCCAACATCTCTTTCTTTGCAGGGAGCTGAAAATCACCCCATTGGTTGTCAAGTGATGGTTTTAATTCAAATTCCCAGGCCGTGCCTAAATCTGTTTCTTTGACTATTTTTTCGTTGTTCAGAACATATTTACCCGGTGTATTTTGGGTATCAAAGACAATGATCTGAATCTCCTTTTTGGAAAGTGGGAGCGTTATTTCAGTTCCTTCACCGGTTTTTACAGCAAATTTGGCGAGTGAAGCAGTTTCGCCGTTCCAAGGATTCCAAAGCTGAGCAGCACCTTTGGCCTTGAAGAAACATTTGGTACCTTCCTGAAAATTGTAAAGTGCATAGATGTCACGCTTTCCAATCACGCGGTGCATCACATAAGGTCGCTCTTTAAGATCGGAAAGTACTTTAAAGTTGGGAGCATATTTCCCTGAAATGGCTTGTGAGACCTCGCTTGCGTCATTGCAATGGATCAGGTTTGTGGCTTTTGAAAACAGCTCGTTCACCAGCCTGATCGTTTCCGCATCATTTGCCCCATCCTTTTCTGTGGCAAGTGGAAGATCCCCAATATTTACAATGATTCCGCCTGCTTTTTTAAATGCTTCGAGTTTTTTGAGAGAAGCATACCTGATAGCTTTCATTGAAGGAACCACCAGCACTTTGTATTTTTCACCCGAAACATTTAATTCTTTATTTTTGACTTCTGAACGCGCAAGTGACTCAAAATCAATAAAATCGAAGTCGGTCCCCTGGTCATAGAGCAATTCTCCCGTTTTAAAGGCAATTTTCACCGATATATTGCCGTCCATCCCGGCAACTACAGGTTCTGTAGGATATAGAATGGCCACATCACAATTGTGAACCCCTTGCGACAAAAGGTACGACAGTCTTTCTACAGTAGTCATCAGAGGATCAATCTGTTTCCAGTAAGGCATGCGGAAATGATTACAAGGTGGAGCCCATTCCCACCATCCACCCTGGGTAGAGTAGTATAAACCGTGGAAAGACAGGAGGTTATACCCGGCAACAAAATTGCCAAATATGGCATCTGTTACATCCGAAGATGTTGTGCCCCAGCCGCTGCCATAAAAACCTTCGAGCCAGACCCGTGGGCGCTCATATAAATGGGAGATGGAGGAAGCTACCTTGGCCTTGATAATATCTTTAGCCAGCCCAGGCTGGTCGGAACCCGGTCCCTGATTCCATCTTTGAGTACGGAAGTAATCGCCAAACTCTGCCAGATCTTTACCACGGCCGCCATGATCGCAGCCAAAGATCAATCCTCTGTCCTGATGCCACTGGTATACCGGCTTAAAGAAATTTTCTTCGCTCAGGCTGACCAATACATCGTTGTAATCGAGTTTTATTTTGGGTGTAATCGGTCCTATATTGAGATATAGTGCATCAAGATAGGGTATTACATCATAGCCTTTCCGCTTTTTGAACTCACGTGCAAAGTAACTGTCCCAAAGATTTCCTCCTACCCTGAAATTCAGTTCATCTGAAAAGAAAAAATTAAGTGCTCCTCCACCATTATCTTTCAGCGCTTTTTCGAATTTCTCAAAAAAGAAGTGATTGTAAGCTTTACCACTTTCGGGATTCATCGGATCGTAGGAAGGAACGAGCCTTTCAGAAAATACGCTAACTACCTTCCATCTTTCACTGCCAAAATTATAAATCAAGTTACCCTCTTTTACGCCTGGAAGCAAATCTTTTCTGGATTGAATAACAAGGGTGCTATCTCCCTGAAGCTTAAATGCAGTAAGCGTCAGGAGGTTGTCCGGCATTTTCAGGGTGCCGTTTCCGGTAAGAATTTTTGTTCCGCTGCGTAATTCTGATCCGTTTAAATCGGAATTCTGTGCAATAGCCTCGTCTATAGCAAACCCCTGACCAATACCCAAAGTATAATCGCTCAGGCTCACAGTCATCCCCCGCTTTTGAGCTTCAATAGCGAACCATTTAAACAGTTTCCACCATTCAGGAGTAAAAAGGGCAGGTTTACTTGGATTAGACCAGCCATAGATCAGTCCTCCCGAATCCTGGTGACTGTAATTGATTTGCAGGCTGGAGATTCCTTTATTTGACAATTGATCCAATTGCCAGGTTAGCCGCTCACGGGTAAGGGTATCGCCCTGCCACCAAAAAAACGGAACATCTCCATAGCCTTTGGGTGGATTTACGAATCCCGGTAAAACATCGAGTGCAGGATTGCGGTCAGGATAACCTGTTGGCAAACTGGTTTGCGCTACTGTCTGAAACGAGATCAACAGCAATAACGCGTAAGGATACATTAATATTTTTCTCATGATTTTCTCTGTCTTTTTACCGGGGTTTATTTTTTATTTCAATTTTAATGGCAATTCGGCTGTGAAGGCCAATTCAGGATCACCACGGCTTAACATAGTCTCGCAGAGTGTGTGCAGACTTGGTTTCAGCTTGTGCTTACTGGTCTTGCCATTCAATTCGAGCGTGACGGGTCTGGTGAAATCAATCAGCCGGCTGTCGAGTAAAACAGAACCTGCTGTTAGATTTGTTGTTGCGGTGAGATGGTTGTTCTTGCAGGTGACATTAAAATCCTTTCCTGATTCAGGTGTTGGCACATGAAGCCAGAAGAAGTCGTGTATCACCTTATCGCTTAAGCGCCACGTGAGTTCAAGTGGTACAGGGTTGCGCACATTGGGATAGAGATCCGCAATCTTGTCTCTGTCGGGTAAACCTGAGTGGGGATGATTGGCAATAATCTGAACTGTAATAGGATAAATATCCGTCCTGTCACCGCGCAACTTCTCAATTTCGTTCTTAAAATCGACGATATGCTTGCTGCGGCCATACATGGTATCTTTTTCGCCAACCATTGTTGAGAACGCTGTATTTCTCAATGTGATTGGGGAGGCGCCATCTGCCAGTGCAGCTGCGCTCGCCTGGATTCCGGCAAAATAATCAGGCATCTTAGGTCCCATGGCATATGCCCCATAACCTCCGTGTGAGTATCCCATGATGAACTTTTTGTTTGGGTCAACATCGCCGAAAAGCATAAACTGACGGAGCAGATTTTGCATTAGCGGATAGGCGTAACCCGTGTAGAAACCGTTCCAGCTATTGTCAGGTGCACGTAATGCAACATAAATATAGCCTCCCATTTCGGGGTGGTCGCGGTAATAAATCTGCATATGCCGCCATTGGCTGTCGTTAAGTTCCTGAGGCGCACCGCCTCCGCCATGCATGGCAATAAACAGGGGCCAGCCGTTTGCAGGCCGGGTTCCAACTGTTTTTACAGTGTAAGGACTGACATGTTTTTCAAAACGAACCTTGTTGGCCTCGAAATTGACCTTCAGTGAATCGTGTATCGGAGCCTTCATGTAGGCATCCCAGGCAATTTTGCGCACGGCCGGTTCGTTGTTTTTAAGCAATTTTTCAAGGCCTCCTGAAAATTTCCACTTCGATTGTTGGGAAGGTGTGGCTATGTAGAAAGCAGTAAAAGCCTCTTTTAGTTTAGCTTCGTCTTTTCCTTTAATTGATTTGACCGCCGGTGGCGGTGTATAAAAGGTACGCGAAGTGGCCGCAACAGGTGGTATTCCACTCAAATAGACGGGAAATTTATCTTCAGCAGCAATTCCGGCTGTATAATATTGGTGGAATTTTTGCCCTTTTCGCTCTGTATCAACTACATAAGTTCTTTGTTTTGGAAGTTGGAAGAAGAGGTGATCGTTCATATCTGCAGCATCTCCTTTGCTGATTCCATCAAATTTTATCAGGGGATTGGATGCATCTGTGATGGTCACCTTTGAAGCAACCCTTTCACCAACAGGCCTGTCAAAAACATCAAGCATCAGTCGCAGGCCTGGAATTATGATCGGTTTGACTTTCGCAGTATAACGGTCAGAGACATTAATGGCATTGACATAATCCACATCCCTTGCCCATACCATTGGGAAACTGAGCCCTGTTTTTTTGAAACTGCTCGCATAAATAGCTTTTTTAGGGTCATCTTTGATGGCCTGGGAAGCATTACTAACAAACCAGCCACGGTTGAATCCTTGGGGATTCTGTTCTGCGGCTCCGGTGAAAAGCCAGTCGCCATCCCAAACTTCTACCCAGGTGTGGTTACCACTTTCATTACTCCAAAGCGGTGTCCCTGCGACACGTGCAGGAATCCCAACGGAACGACAGGCATCCACAAGAAGGATAGACAGTCCGGTGCAGGTGGCCACACCAGTCTCCATTGTTTCGAACGGACCCTGATCCGGCGCCCGGCGTTTCTTCGAGTACTTCACCTTGAGAAGTTTAAAGATTTGTTCATTCAGCGCTTTGCATGCTTCAGACGGCGTTTTACACCCTTTTATCAGTGGAAGCGAAATCTCAGATATCCGTTTGCGCCAGTTATCCCTTGGTTCGCTTACACTTACATACGGAAGAATGTCATTCAGAAAGATATCTGTTGGAATGGTAATCCCCCACGGTGCTTCCTGCCATCCTTTATAGGCCATTGTAAGATTATCGATTAAAAAATCTGAAGTGAGCGTTTTCAGATCCCATTGCGGCATATTTTCAATCAGGAACTGCATCCCTTCGCGTTGTCCCCTGGATGCCAGATTTAGTGCCTTTATCAATTCGGGACGGTTGGTTCCGGCCTGTACCAGTGCAGATTCGGTTGCGTCGGACCACCATCGTGCAGAAGGGTTCGCTTGCTTCGGTTGAGAAATTACATTTCCATTGGAGACGAGCAGTAAAAAAACGGTAAAAAGAGTGATGACAACGAAATTTGAGCTGCTACGATGAATATTATTGCAGTCGTTAACCATCACCGTACTTGTGGCGGGAGGAGAATTGAAAAATAGTCTGTTAAATAGGCTCATGCTGTTTATGGTTATTTTTTAAATTATTTCTTTGT
Organism: Mariniphaga sp.; assembly: GCA_037133495.1. Classification (GTDB taxonomy): domain Bacteria; phylum Bacteroidota; class Bacteroidia; order Bacteroidales; family Prolixibacteraceae; genus JAAFHB01. The sequence continues at coordinate 10,686 of JBAXOA010000053.1, forward strand.
TCCAGAGTTGACGGGAAGGTCGGTTTAGCAATCTGCTGGCAGGCAAGTTTCCAACGATTACCTCATTTGCCGGATCCCATTTGATTATTTGACCGGTGGTCATGGCGATTTCGCCAAGCAAGCCAACTGAAATTGAACGGTGTGCAATTTCTGCGGGAGCGACAGTTTCTCCTCGGGATTTAATACACTCCAGAAAATTTCCGATGTGGTTATCACTTTTATAAAGGTGAATTTCATTTTCGCCAATCACTTCCTGCAGAATTTTGGGATCGGATGCCCTTATTCCACCCCGGCCGACACGAATCCAACCTTTATCCCCGTACCAGTTGACGGTTATCCCCTTTCCCAGACGGGATTCATTGGCAACTCTCATTTCTATTCCGTTGGCATATTTACAGTTGAAATCGTATTCGAAAGGGACATTATAGAGGCCATCCAGCGGATAAACCCCACTGCCTGAGATTTCAACGGGGCCGGAGCGCTCCAGTCCAAGTCCCCATTGGGCGATGTCAATGTGGTGGCCTGCCCAGTCGGTAAGTTGTCCTCCCGAGTAGTCGAGCATCCAGCGCCAGTCACCATGACAAACACCTCGGAAGGGAACTTTGGGCGCCGGTCCGAGCCACATCTCCCAGTTCAGTCCTGCAGGTACATCCATAACCGGAGGTGTTCCGATTCCTTTGGGGCCGTCGGGTAATCCCACTTCAACGCGTGTTATTTTTCCGGCCCGTCCGTTAACGGCTAGTTCTGCTCCACGTCTGAAATGTTCCACCGACCTTTGCCAGCTTCCGGTTTGCCAGACGATGTTATTCTTTTTTACTGCGGTTACAATGGCCTGGCTGTCGTGAATTGTACGCGCCAGCGGCTTTTCGCCATAAATATCGAGCTTTTTATTCGCGGCTGCGCAATAGATCAGGCCGTGCCAGTGATCAGGAAGGGCTATTGATACCGCATCAAGTTTCTCCTTTTCCAGAAATTCGCGGTAATCGCTGTAAGTCCGGCAATCGCTGTTTTTGTTGGCTTCATCAATAAGTCCTTTAGCTTTAGCGGAGTGGTTGGTATCCACATCACAGACGGCTACAAACTGCAGCTCCTTCATTCGGGTCAGGAAGTCTTTCAGGTTATTGGTTCCTTGGCCACCTAAACCGATTGCTCCCATTACGATCCTGTCGCTGGGGGGAAGTTTTCCACCCATTCCCAAAGCTGTGGAAGGAATAATTTGAGGAAGAATCATCGCACCGGTTGCTATGGCGGATGCATGTTTCAGAAAATCTCGTCTGTTTGAATTCTTTAGCATTTTGATATTGCGGTGCTCTGCACCTTTTGTTCATATTTTGACATTTATACTACAAATATCAGCGGTGCTCTGCACCTTAAAAGGAATGCTTATTTCTTGTTATATAGTTCGTTATATTTCCTGATGATAGCTAAATGTTTATCTTTTAGGGCGTTGGACTCAAAGAATGAAATCCCCCTTGCTCCATTATCATGAGCTTGCCGGATGGCCTCCTCAAAATCAGCCATATTGTCACCATAATCGCCGACAGCAACACCCGTAAAAAGCTGTTGTCCGGGTTTCATATCCCGAACACCCTCTTTGGTTGCGAAACCTACCCAGTTCATATTCCCTTGATGATCTCTCTTATAGACCATCGGGAAGAAGAGATCGAGGCTCCAGTGACTCCAGTCTTGTTTTACATATTCACGTGCCAGCTGAGGGAAAGGGAATACAGCGGCTGATGCGCCTGTTCCTTCCTGGTGGCAAATTTCGATACACTCTTCCACCAAAGAGGTGATTGCGTTCATGCGGAACTGTTTCCATGCTGCATTTTCTTCTTTATCAGGCATATCCATGGGATCGATGCCAAATTTTTCTTTAAATTCTTTTCTGGCAAGCGGGTGATAATCAAAGTCATACTCGGCCAGCAATCTGTCCTGAACCAGCGGGCCGCCATTGTGCTTGTAGTGTGTCTGCAAGTCAGCTCCAAGTAAAACATCGACATAGCGGATGTAATCGAAATGGACCGATGCCAGCCCTTTTATCTTTGCCATTTCCCTTACACCGTTTTTAATATATTCACGGGCGCCGGGAGAAAATGGACTTAGGAAATTGTAATAGCCAACATAGGGATGAAAGTCGCGGCAACTCTGTCCTAAGCGGTTGACTGAATACCAATCGGGATGCTCTCTGCACTCTTTATTCCCCCCTGCATTCATCATCCAGTGCCAGGCATGAATTCTGACCCCGCATTGGTTTCCAATCTTAATTATCTCTTTTAGCCGTTCGGCACCAACTCCGGGGAGTAAATCGGTGATGCCGGCATTTGCCAGCACCTTCATTCTTGCAAGCTGGTTGTCTGGTGATCCACCTCCGGGGCCGCCCCAAGCCGCGAAATAAAATTTCTTTTCCGAATAGGCTTTTCCAGTTGCCACTGAAGATTTTTTAGCTGCTGCGTGCAGAGATAACAGGGTGGCAATGGTAAGCGCAAAAATCTTTATAGTTCTCATAGATAAGTTATTAACCTTTCATTCTTTACATTTTTGTCACAACCTCTTTATCATCGATGGCATATTTCTCGCCAGTTCCTGTATTTGTAATCAGGATATAGAATCCGAATAGCGAGGGCTGGAGCTCTGCTTTCATTGTGATTCCCTTTACTATTATGGTGTCGTTTCCTATCAATTCTTTGATGCTTTTTGCCTCCATTTTATCTTTTTTTGCACGAAAAAGATAAAAAAGTGCTTGTAAAACAGGCTCTTCCTTCGGACGTTTAAGTTCTGAAGGGGAGTTGGTTTTGTCTGATAACTGGAGATATCCCCAGTATTCCGGTTCGTGCAACTGTATCACACGCATTGGTGTCCAGGTCCAGTTGTCCTCTTTTAACGTCTCTCCTTTTGATCCCTGTTTGCGAATATATTTTCCTTCCGGCGTGACAGTGTGCTGCCATTCAACCCTTGAGAAGTTGAACCGCCAGATATCGCCATCCTGCACAGGACTTTTTCTCCCAAGTTCTTTCAGTGCATTCCATGGGAAAGCCAGTTCGACATTCCATCCTTTATCTGTATCTTTTGGGTTGTTAATTGTGCCGTTGATATGAACACTTGCCAGCATCTCCCTCATATCCCAGCTATCCATATAATTAGCTCCTGAACGGTAAGGTCTCATAAAAAAAAGATCCCAGACTGTTCCCAGGGCATTCATTTCAAACTCACCATAAGTTGGGGTGAGCGTTGAGGGTTTAATAAACATCTCAAAATCATTTTCCAGAAAAATTGTTGCATCTCTTCTTTTTTCGTAAGCCCAAACATGAGGCTCTTCCATCTCGGCATAGACATAAAGATAATGATCATCCCACAGCATCTTCATCCTGGTCTGGAAACGTGGTTTTGGTTTTTTAACCCCTTCAATGTCGTTAAACGGCTCACTCCAAGGAGCATTATCCCATGCTTTTTCAGGTATTCCGTCTATGACCAAAGGTTGTTGAACTTTACAGGCTACATACCCACGGGGGGGATTATAGTCCCACGCAATTTGAGCCTCTGCCATTTTACAGCAACAACCTGAAAGCAGTATGGTAAAAAGGATAATCAGGCTATTTCTTTTTTGTTTAGTCATTTGGTTTCTCCGATTTTGTAGTTTACCTTAAATATGAATCGAAAGTTAAAAATAAAAATATTCGGGCTTTATCCAAATAGTCAAAGATATGGGCCGGCAACTATTTTGCCGGCCATATCTTTGACTTGTAAGCTGTTTTTTTGTTTTTTAATTTTTGAACTTCTTATTTTGCAGGTTGAAGACGAGCCAACGCAAAATCGGTTTCATCTTTTAACTGAGGATTTTTTGCCAGCTCTTTAATGACAGGGATGCTTAAGTCAGAACCCATCCAGCTAATTTCGTGAAGGATTAACTTTTTAGCATCGTCAGTAGCGGCCTTGTCTTCGAGTACCTTGATCATTAGTTTTTCGAATTTTTGAAGTGCTTCCGGTGTTTTGGCCTCGTTGCGGATACGACTCTGCAGATCGACAAAATATTTTGTGCTTTTGGTGATGTCGTAATTCGAGATTTTTGCGAGGTCATCTTCAAGTGTCAACTCTTTAAAGCCTGTTCTTAACGATGATGATGCCGCATTTGGGAAGTCATAAGGAATTTTCTGGGTCACTTTTCCTGATGCAGCCCATTCGGCACCACGCTGGAAAGTGACAATAAATCCTGCGCATTCCATCGCGGGACCGCCAAGTTCATCGGCATGACCGAGAACGGTATGGAAAATCCTCCCTTTTCCGTAACTGATGGTCATCAGCATTGGTTCGTGGCGACCTGAACCCCCTGCATTCTTTTGAGACATAGCGGTAGCGAGGATCTCCATGTTTTTACCCGGACCTCTTAACTCGCTGTAGCATTCATCACTCCCATGCATCCACCGCGCTGGTAATCCTTTAGTGATTGGATGTTCAGTATTCCGCATTCTTATTTCAAATTCCTGTCTTTTACCATGGGATCCACCTCTGCCGGCAGCAGTGTCGATAACCATTTTTTCATTGGCATAATAGACATAAGGACCATCCTTTTGAGAGCGGTTTCCCCATCCTCCTAATCCGATAATCTCGTTATATTCCTTCCATTCAGGGAAGGAGTTATCTCCGGCGTGATAAATCACTACACCGCCACCATTGCTTACATAATCAACAAAGGCCTTTTTAGTTTTTTCAGACCAGGATTTTCCGTTATAGTCGATTACCACGACATCGTATTTGGAGAAATTAGGTTCAAAAGTATTTATATCCCCTTTATTATCAGGTGATGTAGCGATATCGGCACTGAACAGTCCGGTTTGTTCCAGCAGTTGTTTTAAGATTGGGGAGCTGGCTTTCCAGTTATGATTATTTTGTCCGGTAACTATAAGTGCTTTATACTCTGCACCCATTTTACATGCGCTGAAAAGGGCAACTAATCCGGCAAAAACTAAGACTAAAAGATATTGTTTTCTCATTTTGAGTTTAATTAAATTGTTGGTAAATTCCATGGTTGGCGATATGGACGGGTCAATAAGCGACTTGCTATCGGATTTCCAATGATTTCTTCTTTTACAGGATCCCATTGGATTTTCTGTCCTGTGGTCATAGCAATTTCGCCTAATAAACCGACGGAGATTGAACGATGTGCAACCTCGATAGGGGCAATTGTTTGCTCTCTTGATTTAACGCAATCGAGGAAATTCCCCCAATGGTTGGTCGGAGTTTTGTAAGTATGGAACTCGTTTTCACCGATTACCTCGTCTAGAATCTTAGGATCTGAGGCTATAAATCTTCCACGGTCAACATTGATCCAGCCTTTTTCGCCGTACCAGGTGGCGCCACCTCTTTTCAATGGCAATTGTGAAGAATTGGCAACTCTCATCTCAATTCCATTGGCATATTTGCAGTTGAAATCGTATTCGACAGGAACGTTGTAAAGTCCCTCTCTTGGGTAAACCCCTTTACCGGAAATTTCAACCGGGCCAGAGCGCTCCATTCCAAGTCCCCATTGCGCGATATCGATATGGTGACCTGCCCAGTCGGTCAACTGTCCTCCTGAATAATCGAGGATCCAGCGCCAGTTCCAATGACTGATTCCGCGGAATGGAACTTTAGGTGCCGGACCAAGCCACATTTCCCAGTTAAGTTCTGCAGGAACTTCCATAACAGGAGGTGTTCCTACTCCTCTGCCACCATCGGGTAATCCAACTTCAACCCGAATAATTTTTCCAATTCTTCCATTGACAACCAATTCGACCGCCTTTCTGAAATTTTCGCCTGATCTCTGCCAGCTTCCTGTTTGCCATACGATGTTGTTTTTCTTTACTGCGCTTACAATTGCCCTGCCATCATAAATCGTACGGGCAAGTGGTTTTTCGCCGTAAATATCCAGTTTTTTGTTCGCTGCGGCTGAATAAATCAGACCATGCCAATGATCTGGTAAGGCAATACATACGGCATTTAGTTTCTCTTTTTCCAAAAATTCCCGATAATCGCCATAAGCTCTGCAATCGGTATTTTTGTTGGTTTCGTCAACCAGCCTTTTTGCATTGTCTGCGTGTTTGGAATCAACGTCGCAAACGGCTACAAATTGTACCTCTTTAACACGTTCCAGAAATGTCCGCATATTGCCGGTTCCCTGCGAGCCAACCCCTATTGCTCCCATAACAATCCGGTCACTTGGGGGAAGTTTACCTCCCATCCCCATCGCAGTTGAGGGAATAATCTGCGGCAGGATCATTGCGCCTGTTGCTACGGCGGCCGATCGTTTCAGAAAATCTCTTCTTGTAGATTTGTCAATCATTCTTTTTGGTTTTTAATTGTGAATATAAATATGTACGCTATTTTTTATCATATTCTTTTCTCCCTTCAGCCCTGGCTTTCATAAACTGGTTCTCTTCATTTTGCCGGCCGGCATATTCCGACAACCGCTCCTGATCTTTTGCGCATGGGGTAAAGCCTTCAATAACTGATCCGTTCGGCTTAATTTTCAGTCTTTCACCACCAAGCCGGATCAATGCCACAGCTTCATCTAATTTTATTTTATCTCCTCTGATCTTGTCGAGACAAGGGCTTAACTCAGCCCTTTCAAAGGCGATCTGAGGTCCTGCTGTCCGATTGAAACCATTGATTTTCTCAAAATCTGTTCCGGTAAGCTCCTTTAACCGTTTCATCTGCTGATCATCCAACGGGCATCTGCCTGCCATATTATCGGGATAGGCAGAATCGTAGGTCGGATAATACACCGCGTTGATATCCATCCAGGTGTAGAGCACCCGTTTTTCATCTTCGCTTAATTTAACATCTTTGTGGTTACTATCGATAATTTTTGTGAGAAGGCTGGAGTGAGATCCCCATGTATAGGGTTGCTGCATTTCGGCCGGTCCGGCACCTATGACTGTTATTTTTTTCTTTACAAACAAATCTAGGTATGAGGCGTTAAAATAGGGGTTATTGTCACCGGCAAGTACGAGTTTTGAACGTTCTTTTTCGTCAAAATCGTGACACGAAACACAATGTTTGCCGAAGATCGGCTGGACGATTTTAGTGTAGGAGAAAGGTTCAGGACTTTTACCCATCCATCCATTCATCGGGGTGGGTTTCCTGCGCATCGCCAAAGCCATTTTTCCTGTTGGAGGGGGAACATTGATCCGGTCTTCGTGACAGCCGATACAGCCGTTTACCTCACCCGATTGGATCATCGTACCGCTTCTCATTGATTGGATCATTTTTTTATTCTGATCCAATAGTTGAAAATAGACAAATTTATTTGAAGGCACTTCAAAAAAGGCAGAACCATCGGTCTCAACAGGAACTTCTCCAAGGATCATCTTGTTCTCGAAGTTGGTCCAGTTCATTCCCGGTGCCTGTTGACCCTGGCCATTCCATGCCTTGGATGACCAGTTGAGCTTTGGAGGTGATTCAATAACACGCAGGTATTTTACAGAACCTTGTTCCACACCTTTCATGTGAGTTCCCTCGTAAACATTTTGGACATAAAATTGCCCGGTTTGATTTTTGTAATTACGAAGTTCCGTAATCACAGGGGGCTTGAATCGTGCAGTAAGCGGCTGCGCATCGAAGATGCCTTTTTCGCCTTCCAGAATCAATGTTTCATTTCCTTTGTCGTCAACGAGAAAAAGCCCCATTTTCTCGTTTATCTTTTTATCTGTGCCCTCTAACGACCGGGATACCAGAATCTGCTTCTCATTTAGAGGAAACGGATCTTCATAACGCAAAGGCAATTTCTTCATATTGTCAAACGCACTATTCCGGTAATCACCCTTGTTGATCAGATCAATCGCATTTGAAGGCCAAATACGAACAACTGATTCGGCTCCGTCAACGCCTTTACGCCGGTCAACAAGAGCAAGGGCACCCCATGGAAGGTCGTGACAAGACCCGAAAATGCAGGCGATCAATGTGCTTCCGGGGATTGCCCTGCCGTCGATAACGCCTCCGGGAGATGACATATTATTCCCATAATAAACAGAATGTTTGGTCCCGTCGGGATTGACAGTCCAAAGCGCCTGGGCATCTCCAAAATTACGGTCAACGTATTCCCACCTGTCATATAATATCCGTCCGTCGTTGAGCAGCGCTGAATGACCTTCAAAAAGGGTGCTCTTCCCAATCTGGGTTATGTTGGCCCCATCACCTTCCATGCGGTACAAGTTGCACATAATGTGACGGTTGCACATACAGTATTTAGGTTCCCGGGAGCTGCTGAAAACAATAGTGCCATCAGGCAGCCAGAGCGGGTCGATATCCGAAATATTCTTTGCAAAAGTCAGTTGTATGAGATCTGAACCGTCGGAATTGATTTCGTAGATGTGGTAAAAATCGTCTTTATCTTTTCTCATCGAAAACACGATTTTTTTTCCGTCAAACGAAATTTCAGGATCGCGGATGATTCCCTCTTTTGATTCAAGAATAATGCGGGAGCGCTTAGTGATCAGATCAAAAGCCTTAAGTGCCGCGTTCCCAACAAAACTTTTTTCGCTGATCTCCCCTTTTTGGAACATCGTTTCAGTATTGTGGTGATCTCCTGCATACTGAAGTCGTTCAATATAAACAATTTCTGAAATATCTTTCCCAAGATATTTCAGATTAGTCGTCTCCTGCCCGTTTAAATTAAAAACAAACAGGATAAAAATAGTGACCGCAAAACACGTTTTATAAGGCTTCTTTAGTTTCATAAATAATTATTTTACAGCGAAATGATAAATTTCATAAAGCTAAAAATAAACTTTTACTTAGATGATGGCTGATGAATTTGTTTTAATTTTTTTGCCGGAATTTTAATCACTTTGCGATCATAGGTGAGCAGACCGTTTACTTCACCCTGGACATCTGTTGTCTGGGTGTAGACGGCCCCGCTTATTCCGACCTCTTTTTGTTGTCTGATGATTTCATTAAATTTTATCCGGTAAGCCTCCTCCAGTTTTTGAGGATCATCGTACTGCTGATAACCCCATCCACCGGCATTCACATTCCAGGTATGATCTTTTACTGAATATCCTATTCCCCCGTATTCACCGACAACAATGGCCCGGCGATCCATATTTTGCGGAGCGGCAGGAACGGCATCGTAGGTATGAATATCATAAAAATCGCCATAATCGAGCAGCGCCCATCCGCTCACAGAATTGACCAGGCGGCTTTTATCCAGGCCACGGACAAAATCAGTAAGGCGTCCCGTGCTGTACTGACCCCAGCCTTCGTTAAAATTTACCCAGCAGATAATACTTGGATGGTTATAAAGCATGGCGATAATATTGCGGTATTCCTGCTCGAATTGGCCTGCTGCAGCCGATTTTTTAATCAAATCAGTTTTAGCGCCCGGACCGGTAAACTGACCACAACGGCTACCTTTAGGACAGCTTGCAGCAGAAGGCATATCTTGCCAGATCAATAGTCCCAGCTTATCTGCATTGTAATAATAGCGGTCGGGTTCCACCTTTACGTGTTTGCGGAGCATATTAAAACCAGCCTCTTTTAGAAAAATCATATCAAACACCATGGCCTCCTCCGATGGTGCAGTATATAATCCATCAGGCCACCAACCCTGGTCTAATACCCCATTTTGGAAATATTGTTTATTATTCAGGTAAACTACAGGCTGATTATTTTTCCATTGTCCTAATGATATTTTTCGCATCCCGAAATAGCTGTTGACAACATCTAGTGGCTGCCCAATTATTTTGGGTTCTGCGGGAAGGAGATCTTTTTCCTTGGATTTATCCTTTTCATCCTTTACAGGCCATTCTAATTTACAAATCTCAGCTTTGAGATTATACAGGAAAGGATCTTCGGGAGACCAGAGATGCTGGGAAGGAATCTTCAATACCACATCTTTGTTGATGGGAGATATTTCTGATAAAATAGTTTTTCCTTTGGCGGTGACGGTAAGTCTCACCCCAAAATCCTGTCCATACATTACATTGTCAGTGAATACCTGGACAGCTATTTCTCCTTTGTCAATATCCGGCGTGATTTTTATTTCCTCAACAGAAAGGTCAGGACTAACAGGTTCTAGCCATACCGTTTGCCAGATACCGGTAACCGGCATATACCAAATCCCCCCCCATTTAAACCGTTGTTTTCCTACCGGGATATCTTCCCAGTTAGTTGGATCAGAAGCAGCTATAACAATCTCATTTTCACCTGCTTTTAAATATTGAGTGATATCCAGCGAAAAGCGGTCGTAACCTCCTTTGTGTGAACCAACAATTGATTTGTTGATCCAAACATAAGACTCATAATCTATTGCCCCAAGGTTCAATACGATTTTCTTGCCTGCCCACTGTGCAGGGATCGAGATTTTTCTCTTATACCATATTTTATCTTCAGCTGTCATCGTTTTTCCCACACCCGACAGGGCAGATTCCACACAAAACGGCACGAGAATTTCACCCTGATATTTTGTTGGCTCGGCATCTTTTTTAGGAAGAACGGCATATTCCCACAGGCCGTTCAGGTTCATCCACTCTTCGCGCGCCAACTGAGGCCGGGGGTACTCTTTCAGAACATTTTCCGGAGTAAGCGCTTCACCCCATTTAGTCATAATACGGTCACCCGCAGGTTTCCAGGCATATGATGCATTGACAGTTATCGCCGCCAATACAATTAGCAAAATTTTATTCAGTCTCATTTCGCTGAGGTATATTCGTTCCATTGTTTACGCCAAAGCGCAATTTTATTATCTACATCTTGCTGGCTGCCACCTTCACGCAAGTGTGTTAACCCCACTTTTTTTACTGTTTTTTCGAAACGATCCAGCTCTGTTCCATACTCATTACCGGTAAATTCCGGACCTCGCATTAGCCTGACGTAACAGAGAGGTAATCGGTCGCGCTGTACCCGTTCCAGAATTTTTTGATCACCTGCCAACTCCTCTGCTTTATTGTAAAGAGAAGTTGAGCTTAAGATAAACTCCCTTGATAAAAACGGATGATCCATGTCGTAACGTATTGGTTTGGTAAAATTGTGTGCCATCATCCACTTTCCTGTTAATTCAAGGCTGTAAGTTTCTTTTTGTTTTTGAAGAAGTCGGTTATACGCTGCAATAGGAGCAGCAGCTTTTCCGAAATATCCATAAATAAAATCATCCATCAAATCGTAAAGATTCAGTGATGGGTTCCAGAGTAATTTGGCCGCGACCCATGACCGGAGCCAATCACGTTCTGATCCTGTTGTCTGATAGTTTGCCTGAAGCATAACTCCTTCGGCATTATTGTTAACATAAAACCGGATGTTCTCGGCTATGATATCCATATTGGGCATTGGAGCCAGGTAGTGGCTGAAATTAACAGTATAGTCCCATATAAACAATCGTTTGCAAACCTTTGACCAATCCTTTACCAAGGTGCCAATTTCGCAGATTTCGGAGGGTTCAAAAGGTCGTCTCCACGCGCCTGTCTTGTCGCTGCAAAGCATGATGGATACATTTTTCCGGGGGCGCATTGTCTTTGGGATTTTTCCGGTTTCGCCATAAGCGAGGGTAGAGATTAAAACATTCGGAAAATCTTTCTCAATGTCCTGTGCAGCTGCATTTACCAAAACCATCAGTGATGCCATCTTTGTACCTTCTGCATCGTCCAGCGATTTACATTTGTCGCACAGGCATGTTCCGCCTCCATCGTTTTTTGAGATACTGATCAGTTCTGTATGAGGATTATCTTTTAAAATTTTACGAACTTTTTCTTTCACCAACCGGATAACATCGGGATTAGTAGTACAAAGCTGATGTGTATTCCGATTTCCCTTGTCGTCCATCATGTAGTATTCGGGATGCGATTCAAAATAATCTTTTTCAGGAAATAGTCCACCGAATGTATGAACAAACATACCATCATAATCAATTGTACCGCCCCATTCTTCGGGAACTTTGGCTGAGGGGGCGTTGGTCCGGTTACGCAACGACCAGGTGGCATCAAAAGCGACGCACCAAAAAGGATCTCTGCTTTTCAACGCGGGTTTGAAGGTTCTCAGAACGGGGACAAACTTTAATGTTTTGATATTGGGAATTACGATTGCTTCATTGGAATACCACCGGCATCCCAGATCCTCCTCGAGCAGTGCATATACTGCGTTAATGATCCCTCGTGTACGGCCGCCCCATAGGAATAAATGATCTTCTTTTTGATCAATACCATAACCTTCGTCCTGAAGATCTTCTGCGATGGCTGCGAGTCCGCTTTTTTTAAGCAGCTGCGTCTGACCGATGCTTACCAGCCGGGAATAATCTTTCAGTTGGCGCGATTCCTTTACGATGGTCAGTTTTGCTCCGGTCATTTGGAGGAGCCATGTTTGTAATTCGTCTGCCGCTTTTTGATCCTGTGTGGTAGGTTTTTGGCTCAGGAGTATGCGATAATCGCTTTTCCCTCCGGTTACCATTGTCAGTTCATTGCCCGGTTTTCCGGACGGCGCAAGCGAATTTACCCACTTGTCGCGATTGTTTTGAATGTCAGGTTTTTTATTGTCAGTTCCATAGGCAGTCTGAGTAGTAACAGCCAGAATGATAGCGAGACGAAATAGAAATCGGAAGTAATTTTCTTTAATTGACATGATTATTTATGGTTTAATTAATTTGTTCAAGACGTGCCAAAGCGTAATCTGCTGACTCTTTTAGCTCCGGATTTTTTGCAAGTTCCCTGATGACAGGAATACATAAGTCTGAGCCCATCCAGCTGATTTCATGAAGCAGTAATTTCTTCGCTTCATTTGTTGCAGCCTTATCTTCCAGCATTTTAATGATCATATTCTCAAATTTTTGGAGTTTATGCCGCGTTTTACCTTCAGCCCGGATTCGATTTTGCAGATTCACGAAATACTTTGTGCTTTTGGTCAGATCGTAAGCCGGAATTTTTGCAAGATCTTCCTCTATTGTTATTTCCTGAAAGTTGGTTCTTAAGGATACACTGACAGCAGTTGGAAAATCATAAGGAACCTTCTGTGTTACTTTTCCAGAAGCGGCCCATTCGGCGCCACGCTGAAAAGTAACAATAAAGCCCGCGCATTCCATAGCGGGACCGCCACCCTGATCGGCATGACCCAACACCGTATGGAAAACTCTCCCTTTGCCATATCTGGTTGTCATCAAAACTGGTTCATTGCGCCCTGTACCACCCAGACTGGTATCGGCATAAGCTGTAGCCAGGATCTCCATATTTTTGGCGGGGCCCCGAAGTTTACTATAGAGTTCATCTTTCCCATGGAACCAAATGACAGGAAGTCCTTTAGTGACAGGATGTTCCATATTGCGAATTTTTACAGCAAATTCATGTCTCTGTCCATGCGATCCGCCTTTCCCTGCTGTTGTATCGATGACCTGCTTCTCATTTCGTTTATTACCGGCGAATGAATAATAGTAATAAGGGCCATCTTTTTCCGTACGGCCCCATCCTAATCCGATCATCTCATTATATTCCTTCCATTCAGGGAAGGAGTTATCGGCAGCATGATAAATCACTACACCACCGCCATCTTTTACATACTTAATAAAGGCGGTTTTGGTCTTCTCCGACCATGAATCTCCGCTATAATCAAGAACAACTAATTCATATTTTGAAAAATCGGGATTAAAAGTATTCATGTCGCCACCTTTCTCAGGTGTTTTGATAATTTCGGCGGTGAATATGCCCGTTTGTTCGAGTAGCTGCTTTAAGATTGGGGAACTGGCTTTCCAGTTATGATTATTTTGTCCGGTAACCACGAGTGCTTTAAAATGGCCGTCAAAATTGCAGGCACCAAAGATTGTGATTAATATGCCAAAAGTTAAAATCAAAGAATATTGCTTCTTCATTTGAATATCAAATTAAATGGTTGGCTGAATCCATGGCTGACGGTAGGGGCGACTTAATAAACGGCTTGCGACGGAACTTCCGATGATCACTTCCTTGATTGGATCCCACTCAATTTTCTGGCCTGTTGTCATAGCTATTTCACCCAATAATCCAATGGATATTGAACGGTGACCAACCTCAACCGGACAAACGGTTTCACTTCTTGACCTTACGCATTCAAGGAAGTTCCAGAAATGGTTGTTGCTTTTGTAGAGTTGGATTTCGTTTTCTCCGATCACTTCTTCCAGTATTTTAGGGTCGGATGCGTGAAGTAAGCCGCCATCGCGGTCGACATGAATCCATCCTTTTTCTCCGAACCAAGCGGCGCCGGTATTAAAGCGAAGGCGCGACCCTGTGGCAACTCTCATCTCAATTCCGTTGGCATATTTGCAGGTAAAATCAAATTCAACTGGTGTATTGTACAGTCCCTCGACAGGATATATCCCTTCGCCTTCAATCTCAACAGGACCGGTACGATCCATTCCGATACCCCAGGCAGCAATATCAACATGATGGCCTGCCCAATCGGTGAGTCTGCCTCCCGAATAATCGAGCGTCCAACGCCAGTCACCATGGCATACTCCGCGGTAGGGAACTTTGGGTGCCGGTCCTAGCCACATGTCCCAGTTGAGACCTGCGGGCACCTCCATAACCGGGGGCGTGCCAACTCTGCTGTCACCGTCAGGCAGTCCAACTTCGACGTGTGTTATTTTCCCAACCCGGCCGTTGATGGCCAGTTCGGCTGCACGCCTGTACATTTTCCCCGACCGTTGCCAGCTTCCGGTTTGCCAGACCACATTATTTTTTTTCACCGCGCTCACGATTGCCCGGCCATCCTGAACAGTTCGGGCAAGTGGCTTTTCTCCGTAAATATCGAGTTTCTTGTTCGCGGCAGCGGAATAAATCAGCCCATGCCAATGGTCTGGCAAAGCGATAGATACAGCATCAATTTTCTCTTTTTCAAGAAATTCACGGTAATCGCCATAGGTACGGCAATCGCTGTTTTTGTTGATCTTGTCAATTATCCCTTTCGCATTGTCGGTATGGTTTGTATCAACATCGCAAACTGCAACAAACTGAACCTCCTTTGACCACAAGAAACTCCGCAGATTGTTTGTTCCCTGGCCTCCTACTCCGATACAACCCATTACAATACGGTCGCTGGGGGAGAGTTTCCCTCCCATCCCAAGTGCAGTTGAAGGGATAATCTGAGGAATGACAACAGCGCCCATTGCTATGGAGGCAGATTGTTTCAGAAAATCTCTTCTGGTTGATTTATCAGACATTGCATTTAATTTTATGTGGAATAATGGGTATTAAATATTTATATATCGCTGATTATCTGTCTTTAATATCATTGAGCATTGAACATTATTTAGTGCCTGCATGCAGCTGAAAAAAGTCCACTATTGGTGTCTGATCCTGCAATCCATGGGGATGGTGACCTTCCCCTTTTTTCATAATTAGTTTAAACGTGCCACCCCATTTTTTATATTCCTGCTCAAGCCGACCTCCATTTTCGATGTATGGAACAGCAGGATCGGTCTCCCCGGCGACATATATAATGGCCACTTTAGCCTTTGCCAGTTTACGAGCCAGGTCAACAGGATTTTTCTTAAACGCTAAAGCTTCTGCTTCTGATTTGAAATGATAAAGTTTAATCAAGTTTTGCCAGTCACCCGGACTCCCTTTTCCAATGTTATATTTTCCACCCGGCCAGCTTTTAAAGTCACAAACAGCCTTGTCCATATACAAAGCCGATACTTTGCCTTTGTGCTGAGCTGCCCAGCGCGCAATAGCTAATCCTTCGCGACTAAGTCCCATTAACGATAATTTTTTAGCCATCCCGTATTGTTTGGTCATGATGGGGTAGAGCTTGTCCCATTTCGCAATTGCATCGGGTGCTCCATAGGTATTTCCAAGTTCAAGATAAACGACATAAAATCCCCTTTTGGCCAGCTCAATTTCAGTATGAGCAATGTAGGCCACAGGATAGCTGTCTAAGGTATAGTTTGAAGGGGCAATAACCCATTGTCTTCCTGCTAAAGGACTGTTCGGACATAATACGGTAGCTTTTTCATTACCGATTGCAATTGTATATCGATCAAAACCCTGGTATTGTTCTTTTTGCCCCGTGAATAAAGCAGGATCAGCTTTTTGTTTTTCAACAATTAACAAATCATTCACAGGCTGATTTTTCGCGCTGGTATTAAGTGAGATAAAGGTCAGGAAAAGGACATGAAGAGTTACTTTTAGTGTTGAGACTAATAATTTCTTAGTGCTCCTTAAACTTGAAAATTTCAGATTTATATTTTTCATACTTAGAATTTTTGAAGTTCTTCAGGTCCGGGAACTGCATAGTCAGGATCTGTTGAATGAATAACTATGTCATTGCCAACTTTTCGAATATCCAGAGGAACGAGGTTCAGACCTTGTTCATTTAGAGTATAAGCATTATCAGAAAGCTCTTTTGTTTGAATTCCTTCTCTTGGAAGAGGCGGTACATTCCCGTTGAAGAAGGAGGTACACCAC